>NZ_JACAPJ010000012.1:207032-207183 GCF_013385765.1 Pseudomonas sp. C8002 | reverse complement strand
GCCGGCTTGAGTGTTGAAGAGCAGAATCAAAAGCTAAAGCGGGCACGGTCCAAATGTGGGAGCGGGCTTGCTCGCGAAGGTCGTTAACGATGACGTGGGCATTCTGGATGAACGCGGCGCCCTCAGGCTTTTCGCGAGCAAGCCCGCTCCC
>NZ_JACAPJ010000012.1:0-206875 GCF_013385765.1 Pseudomonas sp. C8002 | reverse complement strand
GCCCGTCGCGGCGGCCCGCGGAACCGGGCCGGAGTGCGGGCATGCCGAGCCTAAGCGAGGCACCGAGTGGTGGGGCAAAGACCTTTTGGTTACTTTTGGGGCGTTTGCCAAAAGTGACCCGCTGTAAGAGCGGAACCATAAGTGGCCGTTACCGAAGAAACGGATATGTACTCAGCCAGACTGAACATATCTCATCCCCCCAACCCACCACGCAACTATTGGTTACAAGTTGGTGATAACCTCACCGTTCCCCCACCCAGACCCGTCTCCCCGATGCCCAGTGAACCCGCGCTGCTGTTACGTCACCACCGCCCTTTCATCGCGTTCTGGCTGGCGCGGATCTTCACCGCCAGCGGTTTCCAGATGCTCACCGTGGCCATCGGCTGGAACCTCTACCAACTGACCGGCAACGTGCTGGACCTGGGTTTGGTCGGCCTGGTGGAGTTCGTACCGCGGGTACTGTTCATGCTGCACACCGGCCATGTGGCCGATCGCTATGAACGGCGCAAGGTCGCAGCCATCTGCCAGACCGTTCAAGCGCTGATCGCGCTATCCCTGGCAATCGGCGGGCTGACCGGCAATGTCACCCGCGAGATGATTTTTATCCTGGCATTCCTGCTGGGCGCAGCCCGCTCGTTTGAAATGCCCACCACCCAGGCCCTGCTGCCGAGCATCGTGCCCACTGCACTGTTTCCCCGCGCCGTGGCGTCGTCGCAGTCGGCGCAGCAATTGGCCACCATCGTGGCGCCGGCGCTGGGCGGTCTGCTGTACGCCTTTGGCAGTGTCTGGGTCTACGGCCCCACGGTGGTGCTGTACCTGATCGCCTGCGTGCTGACCCTCAACCTGCCCGCGCGCCAGACGCCGCTGAACAAGGCCAAGGCGACCATGGATTCGTTGCTGGCCGGGATTCGTTTTATCCGCAGTCGGCCGGACATCCTCGGCGCGATTTCCCTGGACCTGTTCGCCGTATTGCTGGGCGGCGCCACGGCCTTGCTGCCGGTGTTCGCCAAGGACATTTTGCTGACCGGGCCGTGGGGCCTTGGGCTGCTGCGCTCGGCGCCAGCGGTCGGGGCGTTGTTGATGTCGTTGTGGCTGGCGCGGTTTGCCGTCGACCGGCATGTGGGGCGGATCATGTTTACGGCAGTCGGGGTGTTTGGCGTAGCCACCATCGCGTTCGGCCTGTCGACCTCGTTCTGGTTCTCCCTGGCGGTGCTGGTGGTATTGGGCGCAGCGGACATGATCAGCATGGTGATCCGCGCCTCGTTCGTGCAACTGGAAACCCCGGACGAAATGCGCGGCCGGGTCAGCGCGGTCAACGGGCTGTTTATCGGCGCGTCGAATCAGTTGGGCGAGTTCGAGTCCGGGATCACCGCCCACTGGTTCGGCACCGTGCCCGCCGTGGTCATGGGCGGCATCGGCACGCTGGTGGTGACCGGGGTCTGGATCAAACTGTTCCCGACCCTGGCCAACCGCGACCGCATGCATGTGCCGGTGGAAGAGCCCGCCAAGGTTTAGAAGACCTTGTCGAGGGTGACGGGAAAGTCCCGCACCCGCTTGCCGGTGGCGTGATACACCGCGTTGGCTACCGCCGCCGCCACCCCGACTATCCCGATCTCGCCGACGCCCTTGGACCCAAGGGCGTTGACGATCTCGTCGTGTTCTTCGACAAACAGCACATCAATCTCGCCGATATCCGCGTTTACCGGAATGTGGTATTCGGCCAGGCTGTGGTTCATGGAGCGACCCAATGCGTAATCGACCTGGGTCTCCTCATGCAACGCCATGCCGATGCCCCAGACCACCCCGCCGAGAATCTGGCTACGGGCCATCTTCGGATTGACCACCCGCCCGGCCGCAATCGCACTGACCACCCGGCTGACCTTGACGGTGCCCAGGTCCTCATCCACCCGCACTTCGACAAACACCGCCGAATGGGTGGCAGAGGCATAGCCTTCGCGCTGTTTGCCCGGCTCGCAATCCACCTGCACTTCCAGCGCCTGCTCGCCGCTGTCTTGCACCAATTGCGCCAGGGAGATGCGCTGGTCACCGGCGTGCAGCTGGCCATTCTCAAACCGCGCCGACTCAGCGTCTTTGAACGCCGGGTACGTCTTGCGAGCAATGTCCAACAGCTTGGCGTTCAACGCTTCACAGGCCTGTTGCACCGCACTGCCCACCGACGACACGGTAAACGAGCCGCCCTGCAACGGCGCCGTCGGCAGCGATGAATCCCCCAGCAGGAACGTCACATCGCCTACCGGCACGCCGCTGGCCTGGGCGGCGATCTGCGCCATGACCGTGTAAGTGCCGGTGCCGATATCGGTGGTGGCGCTGCTGACCGTGAGCTTGCCGAGGTGGTCGATGCGTGCCTTGGCGCTCGCCTTCATTTGCAGGGCCTCCCACACGCCACCGGCCATGCCCCAACCGATCAGTTGGCGACCATCGCGCATGCTTCGCGGCTCCGGGTTGCGCTGGCTCCAGCCAAAACGCTCGGCACCTTCGCTGTAGCATTCGCGCAACGCTTTGCTGGACCAGGGCTTGTCTTCGTTCTGATTGCGCTCGGCATAGTTGATCAGCCGCAATTGCACCGGGTCGATGCCCAGGGCGCAGGCCAGTTCATCCATCGCGCATTCCAGGCCGATCACCCCCAGCGCTGCGCCGGGGGCGCGCATGTCCAGCGGTGTGAACACGTCCAGCGGCACCAGCTTGTAGGTCAGCAGCACGTTATCGCAGTGATAGAGCATGCCGCTCCATTCCACCACGTGTTCGCTGAAGTCCTCGAAGCGCGAGGTCTGGCCGATGGCGGTGTGGCCCAGGGCAAGCAAGCGGCCATTGGCGGCAGCACCCAGTTGCAGGCGCTGCAAGGTGCGCGGGCGATAACCGAAGGTGAACATCTGCTGGCGCGTGAGGGTGACGCGCACCGAACGCTTCAGGGCCAGCGATGCCATCACTGCCAGCGGCAACTGGTACTGCGGGCGCAGACCGGAACCAAAGGCGCCGCCGACGAACGCGGCGAAGATCCGCACCTGGCTTTTATCCAGGCCGAAGACTTTCTGCACATAGGCCTGGCAGTTCTGCGGGCCCTGGGTCTTGTCGTGGATATGCAGGGTGCCGTCCGGCTGATACAGCACGGTGCTGGCGTGGGGTTCCATGGGGTTATGGTGTTCGATGGGCGTGCTGTAGTGCAGATCCAGGCTCGTGGCGGCGCCGGTCCATTCGGCCTGGAAGTTGCCGCGCGGCTTGGGCGGTGTTTGCGGCGACGGGTGCGCCTGCTCCTGCAAGGCCAGCAGATCGGTCTCGGCAGGCTCGGCGGCGTATTCGATCTGCACCAGGGAACCGGCGTGGCGCGCCAGCTCCAGGTTGTCGGCAATCACCAATGCCAACGGCTGGCCGCTGTAGAGCACGCGGTCGTTGTACAGCGGGCGAAACGGCGAGCCGTCGGCAGCATCGGCATCGGCGTAGCTGTCGTCGTAGCTGGCCAGTTTCGGGCGGTTGAGGTGATCAAGCACCATCACCACACCGGGCAGCGCCAGGGCTTGGGACGCATCAATGCGGATGACCCGGCCCTTGGCGATGTTGCTCGACACCACGCTGCCGTGCAGCAAGCCATCCTCGGGAAACTCACCGGCATAGCGCGCTTGCCCGGTGACCTTGAGCAGACCGTCGACCCGGTCCAACGGTTTGCCGATTGCGCTCATGACGTGGCTCCTGCAACAGCGGCATCGCTCAGGGCGCGAATGATCGCGCGGCGTGCCAGTTTGATCTTGAAGCCGTTGTGCTCCAGCGGCTCGGCGTCCAGCAGCAGGGTTTCGGCGGCAGTGCTGAAAGTTTCGCGGCTGACGGACTGGCCGATCAGCGCGGCTTCCACCGCGCGATCACGCCATGGCTTGTGGGCGACGCCGCCCAGGGCCAGGCGGGCGTCGACGATCACATCGCCATCCAGCTCCAGCGCCGCCGCGACGGATACCAGGGCGAAGGCGTAGGAAGCCCGGTCACGGATTTTAAGATAGTGACTGTGGGCAGCCAGGTGGTCGGCAGGCAACTCGATGGCGGTGATCAGTTCGTCGTCGGCCAACTGGTTATCCCGCTGGGGTGCATCGCCCGGCAGCCGGTGAAAGTCGGCGAACTCGATGACCCGCGCACCACCCCGGCCCTGCACATGCACCCGCGCATCCAGGGCGGCCAGGGCCACGCACATGTCCGAAGGATGGGTGGCGACGCACTGGTCGCTGGCGCCGAGGATCGCGTGGATGCGGTTCAAACCGACCCGCGCCGGGCAACCGCTGCCGGGCTCGCGTTTGTTGCAGGGCACGGCAGCGTCATAGAAGTAGTAGCAACGGGTGCGTTGCAGCAGGTTGCCGCCGGTACTGGCCATATTGCGCAATTGCGGCGAGGCGCCGGCGAGGATGGCCTGGGACAGCAGCGGGTAACGTTCCTCGATCAGCGGGTGCCAGGCCAGGTCGGCGTTGCTCACCAGGGCACCGATCATCAAGCCGCCCTCTGGAGTTTCTTCTACGTCGCGAAGTGGCAGCCCGGTGATATCAATCAGGTGCTCCGGGCGGCTGATGTTCTCTTTCATCAGGTCCAGCAGGTTGGTGCCACCGGCGATAAACCGCGACGCCGGGCTGACCAGGTGCACCGCCTCCTGCACGTCGGCCGGCTTGCTGTAATGGAAGGGATTCATTGCTCACCTCCCTGCACGCGGCACGCCGGCAAGGCTTCTTCGATGGCATCACGGATGTTGTTGTAGGCGCCGCAGCGGCACAGGTTGCCGCTCATCAGTTCCTGGATTTGCGCGGTGTCGTGGGCGCGGCCTTCAAGGGCCAGGCCCACCGCCGAGCAGATTTGCCCCGGCGTGCAGTAGCCGCACTGGAAGGCATCGTGCTTGATAAAGGCCTGCTGCATCGGGTGCAGGTCTTCGCCCGAGGCCAGGCCTTCGATGGTGGTCAACTCGGCACCGTCACACATCACCGCCAGGGTCAGGCAGGCGTTCACCCGCTTACCATTGAGCAACACGGTGCAGGCGCCGCACTGGCCGTGGTCGCAGCCCTTCTTGGTGCCCGTCAGGTCCAGTTGCTCGCGCAGCAGGTCCAGCAGGGTGGTCCAGGGCAATACATCCAGTTGGATGGGGTCCCGATTGAGGGTCAGGCGTATCGGATGACTGACGAACGGCTTGGCCGCCGCGCCATTGGGGGTTGCGCTCATAAACACCTCACGGATTGGTGTGCAATCGCGGCGTTCTGGGAAGTCGCCGTCTTAGCGGTACGACTTCCCGGGGTTATGAGCGTTCAAGGCAATTGATGGGTGGCGATCAGCGAATGCTGAGGGTGGTAACCAGTTGGTTGCGCGGCGGGTTGATCGAGGTGTTGCTGTACTGGAAGGTGCCGCCGGCTTCGACATTATCCAGCTGGAACGTATAGATGTAGCCCATCAACGTTCCCGCGCCGCTGCATGGCTGGCTGATGGAACCCACCTGACAGATGGCGGTGGTGCTGATACGGGGCACCGACGCGCCGTCGAAAAATGCCTGTGGGCTGTTGCCCAGGCCGACTTCCATCACGTACACCAGTGTCTGCCCGCGGTGCGTGCACATCTGGGTGCTGTCGGCCCGCTCGGGAATGGTTTCAGTGCACTTGGCCGACTGAACCTTGAATACCCGCACCTCGCTCAACGCCGGTGCAGGCGCGCCCCACGCCGGTGCCGCACCGAGCCACAGGCCGATGCAACCGAACAGAGCTAGACTCCAGGCGCTGGCTTTTTTCATGCTGTCGATGACCCTGTAATAAACGTCGGCGCAGTATGCCTCAAGGCCATGATCAAGCCTATGCGCCACTGGCCCTCGGCTGCTGGTATGATGCGCCGCTTTTTCCGATCCTCTCTGGAACCACAGGCGCTTGGCGCAGTTTGTGCTTTGACTTAGAGGTCAACAAATAACGACGCAAGATAGCGTCACAGGGAGCAGGCATGCTGGAAAAGCTGTTTCAACTCAAGGCACACAACACGAATGTGCGCACCGAGATTCTCGCGGGCGTCACCACCTTCCTGGCCATGGCCTACATCCTGTTCGTCAACCCGAGCATTCTCGGCGAGACCGGCATGGACAAGGGCGCGGTCTTTGTTGCGACCTGCCTGGCGGCGGCCATCGGTTCCACCGTGATGGGCCTGATCGCCAACTACCCGATTGCCCTGGCACCGGGCATGGGCCTCAACGCATTCTTCACCTACACCGTGGTCCTGCACATGGGCCACACCTGGCAAGTGGCGCTGGGCGCGGTGTTCATCTCGGCAGTGCTGTTCTTCCTGCTGTCGATCTTCCGCATCCGCGAATGGATCATCAACAGCATCCCGCTGCCCCTGCGCTCGGCGATTGCGGCGGGTATCGGCCTGTTCCTGGCGCTGATCGCCCTGCACAACGCCGGCATCGTGGTCAGCAACCCGGCCACCATGGTGGGCCTGGGCGACCTGAAACAACCCGCGCCGATCCTCGCCACCCTCGGCTTCGCGCTGATCGTTGCGCTGGAAGCCCTGAAAGTGCGCGGCGCGGTATTGATCGGCATCCTGGTGGTGACCATCGCCTCCATCGTGCTGGGCTTCACCCCGTTCGGCGGCGTGATGTCGATGCCACCTTCGCTGGCCCCGACCTTCCTGCAACTGGACATCAAAGGCGCCCTGGACATCGGCCTGGTGAGCGTGATTTTCGCGTTCCTGTTCGTCGACCTGTTCGACAACTCCGGCACCCTGATCGGCGTCGCCAAGCGCGCGGGTCTCATGGGCAAGGACGGCCACATGCCGAAAATGGGCCGTGCGCTGATCGCTGACAGTACGGCGGCCATGGCCGGCTCGCTGCTGGGCACCTCGACCACCACCAGCTACATCGAATCGGCGGCGGGCGTGAGCGCCGGTGGCCGTACCGGTTTGACCGCCGTCGTGGTCGCGATCCTGTTCCTGCTGGCGCTGTTCTTTTCGCCACTGGCGGCCAGCGTCCCGGCCTTCGCCACCGCACCGGCGCTGCTGTTCGTCGCCGTACTGATGACCTCGGGCCTGGCCGAAATCGACTGGGACGACATCACCGTCGCCGCACCGGTGGTGATCACCGCCCTGGCGATGCCATTCACTTATTCCATCGCCAACGGCATTGCCTTCGGTTTCATCGCCTGGACCGCCATCAAGCTGCTTTCGGGCCGCTACCGTGAGCTGAACCCGGCGCTGGTGATCCTGTCGATTCTGTTTGTGATCAAGCTGGGCTGGTTCAACGCATGACTTTTGACGCCGCAAGCTACACCGTTCAACTGGAAGAAAAGGTCACGCGCCTGCGTGACCTGCTGGCGCCGTTCGACGCGCCAGAGCCTCAGGTTTTCGACTCGCCGTTGCAGAACTTCCGCCTGCGGGCGGAGTTCCGCCTGTGGCGCGAAGAGGGTCAGCGCCACTACGCAATGTTCTCCCAGGACGACAAGCGCACACCGATCCTCATTGAAGAGTTTCCGATTGCCAGCCTGCGCATCAACCAGTTGATGCCGCAACTCAAGGCCGCCTGGCAAGCCAGCGCCGCCCTGAGCCACAAGCTGTTCCAGGTGGAGTTCCTCACCACTCTGGCCGGCGACGCGATGATTACCCTGTGCTATCACCGCCCGCTGGATGAGCATTGGCATACGGCGGCGAACAAGCTGGCGGCAGACCTGAACGTCAGCATCATCGGGCGTTCCAAGGGCAAGCGCGATGTGATCGGCCGCGATTACGTGGTCGAGAAACTCGACGTTGGCAGTCGCACCTTCAGCTATCGCCAGCCTGAAGGCGCGTTCACCCAGCCCAACGGCACGGTGAACCAGAAGATGCTCAACTGGGCGTACGAAGCGCTCGGCGACCGCAGTGACGATTTGCTGGAGCTGTATTGCGGCAACGGCAACTTCACCCTGCCCCTGGCCACTCGCGTGCGCAAAGTGCTGGCCACCGAGATCAGCAAGACTTCGGTGAACGCGGCACTGAGCAACCTCGATGAAAACGCGGTGGATAACGTCACCCTGGTGCGTTTGTCTGCCGAAGAGCTGACCGAGGCCTTGAATGAAGTGCGGCCGTTCCGCCGCCTGCACGGCATCGACCTCAAGAGCTACGAGTTTGGCAGCGTGTTCGTCGACCCGCCGCGTGCCGGCATGGACCCGGACACCTGCGAGCTGACCCGGCGCTTCGAGAACATCCTGTACATCTCCTGCAACCCGGAGACGTTGGCGGCGAACATTGCGCAACTGCATGACACGCACCGGATTACCCAGTGCGCCATGTTTGACCAGTTCCCGTGGACGCACCACATGGAATCGGGTGTGTTGCTGACCCGGCGTTAAATCCCCAGCATTGCAAAAATCAAAATGTGGGAGCCGTCGAGCTTTAGCGAGGCCGCGATGGCGGTGGGTCAGACAGAAAAATGTCATCAGCCCCGCCGCCATCGCAGCCTCGCCAAGGCTCGACAGCTCCCACAGTGGATCGGTGTGTTAGCCGATATAGCCATCATGCCGATGGCTGGAAATACCCCGCCAACGCCCGCAGGTCCTGCTCGTTGAGCAACCCTGCAAAATACTTCAGTTGTATCCGCGCCAGCAGATACGCATGCCGCGCATCCGCCAGGTCGCGGCGTGCCGTGAACAGTTGCTGCTCGGCATCCAGCACATCGAGGTTGACGCGCTCGCCACCGGTCACGCTTTTCTTCGTCGCCGTCACCAGGGCGGTGGCCGAGCTGACCGCCATTTCATACGCCCGCACTTTGGCCGCGCCGCTGGTGTTGAGGTTGAATTGCTTGCGCAGTTCGATCAGCGTCCTGGCGGTCTGCGCGTCCAGTTCATATTGGGCCTGGGACAGTTGATTGGCGGCCTGACGGGTTGACGCCGACACCGAGCCACCGGCGAACAGCGGCAGGCTGACCTGGATGCCGACGCTGTTGGTGTCGTACTTCTGGTTGTAGCTGCTTTCCGAATCCGAGCTGGTCTGGCGGCTGCTCGCATACAGGCTGACCTTGGGCATGTGCCCGGCGCGCTTGCGCTCCACTTCGTATTCGGCGACGTCCAGCGCGTGGTGCTGGGATTTGAGCTCCGGGTTGTTGGCCATCGCCATTTCCCGCCAGGTCTCGAAACGGTTGGGCTCCAGCGGCGGGATCTCGAACTGGCGAGTCAGCGGCGCCAACTCGTCTATCTGCAACGGCTGGCCCACAATCGCTTCCAGCTCGCGCAAGGCTGCGTCCTGGGTGTCCAGGGATTCGATCTCTTCGGCCTGGGCCAGGCTCAGGCGTGCCTGGGTTTCCAGCACATCGGTGCGGGTGCCCTCGCCGCCCTTGAGCAGCCGTTCATTGAGTTGCAGGCGCTCGGCATACGCGCGTTTCTGGGCGCGGCTCAGCTCGATCCGCTCCTGGGCCAGCAACGCCTGGCTGTAGGCGCTCAACACCCGCACGGCCAGTTCCTGGCTCTTGCTGCGAAAGCGTTCATCGGCAAACAGCGCCTGCGCTGCACCCTGGCGATAGCGCGCATAGGCTTCGTAATCGAGCAGCGGTTGTTGCAGGGTCAGGGTCGAGGCATAGCTGCGGTAATCGCGGTCGCTGGTGACGTTGCCCACCGCCGTCGACTGGGTGACTTCGGACTCATTGCGCGAGTTGCTGTAGCTCCAGGACAGGTTCGGCAACAGCCCGGCGCGGCCGATGATGCGGTTTTCCTCGCCGGCCTCGCGCTCCTGGATTGCCGCCTGAAACGTCGGATCGTTGCGCAGGGCCAAGTCATAGGCGTCGAGCAATCCCAGCGCCTGAACCGATCCACTGCAGGCACAACACAGACCGAATAACAGCGCCTTCATTCTTCCACCAACGCCATGTGAGTCCGATCCAGCAAAGGTTTGAACAGGTAGTTGAGCATCGAGCGCTCACCGGTTTTGACGAACGCTTCCACCGGCATGCCCGGGCGAATCTGCAAGCCGTCGAGCTGGCGCATGCCAGCTGCACTGACCTGGGCGCGCAAGGTGTAATACGGCTCATCGGTGCGCTCGTCGACCTGGCGGTCGGCCGACACCAGCGTCACTTCACCGGCAATGCGTGGGGTGGTGCTCTGGTTGAACGCCGAGAACAGCAACTCCACCGGCAAGCCCGGGTGCACCTTGTCGACCATCTGCACCGGCACCCGCGCTTCCACCAGCAGTGGTTCGCCCTGGGGCACGATGTCCATCAGCGCCTGGCCGGGCTTGATCACGCCGCCTTCGGTGTACACCTCCAGCCCCACCACCACGCCAGCCGCCGGCGCGCGCACCAGGCTGTTGGCCAGTTCGAATTCGGCCGAGGCCAACCGGTTGCGCAAGTCGTCGCTGCGGGTGCGGGTTTCGGCCAGTTGGCCGCGCAGGTCTTTCTGGAAGTCTTCGCCGAGCTGGCGGATGCGCAGGCGCAGTTCAAGGACTTGCCGTTGCAACTGGCCGATGCGGCCGAAATCCTCGGCAATCGCACCGTCGAGCTGGGCATACAGCCGTTCATTTTCCAGCAGCCGATTGCGCGGAATGTAGCCGTCCCGCGCCAGCTCGCGCAGGCCTTGCAGTTGTTCATTCATCGCGGTGCGTTGCAGCACTTTGCTGGCCTGGGATTCCCGGGTGCCGCGCAATTGTGCCTCGGCCCCGGCGATGGTTTCCCGCAGGCCTTGCTGCTCCGTGGCCAGGGCCTGGACGCGACTGCTGAACAGTTGCCGTTGCAGGCTCAAGGTGGCGGCGGCCTCAGGCTCGTTCAGCAGTTCGGGACCGAAGACGATGGCCGACAAGCCTTCGCTCTCGGCACTCAAGCGCGCTTCGCTGGCCCGGGACGCAATGAACTGGCTGCGCAAAGACTGCATCTGCCCGCGCAACGGGGTCTCCTTCAGGCGGATCAATACCTGGCCGGCGCTTACCACCTCGCCATCGCGCACCTCGATCCGCTCGACGATCCCGCCCGCGGGGTGCTGCACCGTCTTGCGGTGCCCCGACACCATGACCTTGCCGGACACCGCCACGCCCTTGTCCAACGGTGCCAGCGCGGCCCAGCCCAGGAACCCGGCAAACCCGCCGAGCACCAGCAACCAGCCCAGGCGCGCGTATTTTTTATCGTCCAGCGCCAGCACGTTGTTCACCGGCGGCACGCTGTTGTCCGTCACAAGCACAGGTCGGTTCATGCTTTTTTTCCTTCACCGAGGCGGTAGCTCATGCTCATCGCCGACACCGGTTTGGGCGGCGCGGCCACCGGTTTCTGCGTGGCCTCCAACACCCGCGCCGTGGGCCCGAACGCCTGCAACTGGCCGTCCCGCAGAATCAGTAATTGGTCCGTCAACGCCAGCACAGGGGTCTTGTGGGTGATCAGCACCAGCGTGCGACGCTGCGCCTTGAGCAAGGTGATGGCACGGAGCAAGGCCTGCTCGCCGGCCTCATCGAGATTGGAATTGGGCTCATCCAGTACGATCAGCGCAGGCACGCCGTACAGCGCTCGCGCCAGCGCGACACGTTGCTTCTGCCCGCCGGACAACCCGGCACCGCCCTCCCCCAGTTGGGTGTCGTAGCCTTGGGGCAACTGCAGGATCAGTTGATGCACGCCGGCCATTTGCGCGGCAGCGAGCACCTTGTCCGAATCCACGGTGTCGAAACGCGCGATGTTGTCGGCAATGCTGCCGGCGAACAGCTGGATGTCCTGGGGCAGATACCCAATGTGCGGGCCGAGTTGCTGCTTGTCCCATTGCGCCAGGTCCGCGCCGTCCAGCCGTACCTTGCCGGCCAAGGGCGCCCAGGCCCCCACCAGCAGCCGCGCCAGGGTCGACTTGCCGCAACCGGAAGGCCCGATCACGCCCAGCACGTCACCGGCAGGCAGGCTGAACCCGAGGTTGGCCAATGCAGGCCGACGACTGCCAGGCGCACACGCGCTTACCTGCTCGACCGTCAACTGGCCGCTGGGCGCCGGCAAGCTCATGCGCTCGGTGCGCGCCGGGTTGGCCGCCAGCATCAGGGTCAAACGGTCATAGGCCAGGCGCGCCGAACTCCACTGTTTCCACACGCCGATCAGTTGGTCGATAGGGCTCAGTACCCGCCCCATCAGGATCGAGCCGGCGATCATCATGCCCGGCGTAATCGCCCCCTGCACCGCCAGCAATGCACCCAGACCGAGGACCAATGACTGCAACGCCAGGCGTACGCCCTTGGACCAGGCACTGATGGCAGCGGTCTTTTCACTGGCCAGGTTCTGCGCCGCCAGAAACGCCTGGTGCTGGGCAAACCAGCGCGCACGCAGGGTTGCCAGCATGCCCATGGCTTCGATGGCTTCGGCATTGCGCAGGTTGGCCGTGGCCTGCTGGCTGGCGCTGATCGACAGCTGATTTGCCTGAGTCAACGGTGCCTGGCAGATGTGCTGGTTGGCCCACGCCAGCGCCATCAGCATCAGCGCACCGGCCAGCGCCAGGACGCCGAGCCAGGGGTGGAACAGGAAGATCACCAGCAAGTACACCGGAAACCACGGCGCATCAAAAAATGCGAACAGCGCCTGGCCGGTGGCGAACTGGCGCAAGGTCGTCAGGTCGCTCAACGCCTGCCCAGCCGCCTGGGTACCGCCCTTGAGTTGCGCCTCGAACGCGGCGTCGTACACCCGCTGGTTCAGGCGCATGTCCATCTGTGTGCCAAGACGGATCACCACCTGGCTGCGCACCCACTCCAGCGCGCCCATCAAGCCGAACAAGCCAAGGATCATCAGCGTCAGCATCAACAGGGTCATCGAGTTGCCGGAGGCCAGCACCCGGTCGTAGACCTGCAACATGTACAGCGCCGGGGCCAGCATCAACAGGTTGATCACTGCCGAAAACAAGCCAATGTTGAGGAAGCCACTTTTATAGGCCGTGAGAGCGGCCAGGGTTTCGTTGCCGGCATGGCGCATCGAGGGAGTCTCATGGGGGAAATCGGGAAGCGCCGCCCGCGTTTGACACGCCGCGCGCCGCTGCGCAGAATTTGTCACCGCCGTCGCCCTGGCCTTCGAAACTCACGGCGACGACGGGGTTTACGCAGCGAATGGGAGAGCGATCTTCCATTCGCTTTTTTCATTGCACAGCCACATCAGGCAGCGAGTGCCCAGTCCTGTGCAACGTCCTGCACGCCTACCAGGGCGACGTCGGTGGTGGTTGCCGTAGCGTGTGCTGCCAGGCCGGCCGAGATCTCGTCGAAGGTGTTGGCGGTGGACAGGCCGAAGTCGTCCAGCAGGTTGTTGAGCACGGTTTCCAGTGCCGAGGTGTTGCCTTGCATCAGGCTGTAGATCACGTTCTGAACGTCGTTGCCGACGCGGCCTGCACCTTGTGCCGCGCTCAAGTCAAGGCCGTTGAAAGCCACTTTGAACGCATCGAGGGTGAAGTCGCTGCCATTGCCGCCGCCCAGGCCGGTGCCCAGTTGAACGTTATCCAGGTTGCCCCACAGGTAGTGGTTTTCGTTGTGGCTGGCTGGCAGCGCCGGGTTGAATACGTAGTGCAGGCCGTTGCTGGTGTTGCTGTCGGCAATGAACGCGTAGTCGGAATTGTTGGCGCCGTGGGTCGAATACTGGTCGCCGCTCAGGGAGCCGTTGCTGAAGCCGCCGGTGTTGCTGCTGCCGTGACCCGCAGTGTTGAACCCCAGTGCCCAGTCGGTCAGGTAGTCCGAGACGGAGTAAGCACCGAGAGCAGCTTCGTAACTAACAGAAATAGTCATCACTTAACCTCGTTATAAACAACACGATTGATCAGCACGCTCATACAGCGCACTTTTTGCCCACCCTTGGGCAAAACCGTTGGTTGATAAAGTGCCGTGGCACCTTGATCAGAACTTGTATTCGAGCATCCCGCTCAACGTTCGCCCGCGCGCCAGGCTCAGGTTATTGGCGTCCCCCATCGCAACGAAGTAGGCCTCATCGGTGGCGTTTTCCAGCGCCAGGGCGATGTTCAATTGGTCGGTCATCCAATAGCTGGCGTACAGGTCATAGAGGGTGTACTGGGGCCATAGCGCCTGGTCGATGAAGTCATAACCTTGTGAGTCGAGGTTCTCGCCATTGCCTGAGCTGTAGCGCACGCGGACGCCCATATCGAGTCGCTTTTCCAGGAAGCGCGCGCCCAGGGTCAGCGAGCCGCGATCAGCCGGCATATAGGTGGCGTTGCCCATGATCCGGCCACAGCTTTCCTTGTTGTTGGCGACATCGTCGTCCAGCACCTCATACGTGGTCACCGGGCGCAGGCCGGTCGTGCCGTTTGGCCGGGTGTAGCGTTCATAGCGTGTGGTGGACGGCCCGTTCTTCTTCGCCCCGCCCATGTAATAGTTCTTCGAGCAGAACTCATTACTGCCGATCATGTGGGTGTAACTAAGGTTGGCGTACGCCCGCCCCATGTCGTAGTTGAGCTGGTACTCCACCCCCCGAAAGCGCGTGGGGTTGGTGTTATTGACGTACGCCATCGTGCCGAGAAAACCGCCGACGGAGGTCTCCGGCAAACTGACGCTGTGATTGAGGAAAGAGAAGTTCTCGATCCGGGTATCGAAGTAAGCCACCTTCATGCCCAGGCGGTCGTCACCGAACAGCAGTCCCTCTTTGAATACGTTCACGCCCATTTCCCAGTCCCGCGACTCTTCGGGTTTCAGGAACGGGTTGGGAAACACCCGCTCTGATGAGCTGCCACCGTGAGGACGCCCGGTCATGAAGGTTTCCGTTACCGCCGGCGGGCGCCAGCCCTTGCCCCAGCGGGCGTAAAGTTGCATCCAGTCCAGCCCCGGCTTTATGCCGATACCGAACGTGGGAGAGAACTGGCCCTCTTCTCTATCAATGTCGAAAACTTCCTCGACACGCTTGGCACCTACCGTGCTGCTGTAGAACCGATCGCGCCGGTACAGCGTCATCCCGGTGACCCCTTCCAGCCGATAGCGGTCGTACCGCAAGCCCGCATCCAGCGTCAGCCAGTCGCCATATTCGTACTGCAGGTTGTTGAACAGGCTGGCGATGGTGCGTTTGCCACCGGGCGTCCCGCCTTCAACGTAAGGCAACAGGCCGGAAAGGTTGGTGGCCTCGACCTTGTTGGTACTGGGCTTGAACTTGTCTTGATACACCTCCACGCCGTAGTTCCAACTCACATGACCCAACGCATCGAAGTCGAACCGCGATGTGTTGTCGCCCTGTACACCCCAGGTATCGGTCTGAAAATGATCCGTGTAGCCCGCCACATAGTTGCCGGAGGTCAGCGACGCGGTGTTGGGCGCATTGTCCCGGTCCATCTGTGTGGTGACGTAGTAGACCTTGGCCTTGAAATCGATCAGCGGGTTATCCGGCGTGTAGCGATAATCCAGTCCGACGTTCCTGGCATTGAGGTTGTTCTTGCTGACGCGCTGGTAGTACACGCTCTGGTTATCCGGGGCGGTGTAGGCCCACGCGTCATTGCTGTCGCTGTCACTTTCCAGGTAGCTCAGTTGCACCCGTTGGTCATTGGGCAGGTTCAGGCCGAACTTGACGATTTGCGAGCGGGTCACGCTGCCGGTGTCACCGACCTCACTGTTCAGCCAATCGTCGAAGGCCGCAGGCTGGGAGTCACGAGCGCGCAAATGAGTGCCCAGTTTCTGGTCGTTGTGGGTACCGGCGCGGTAGTCGCCAAAATGCCGTTCGCTGTACCCCAGCAGCACGTCGCCGCGCTCGTCGCCAAAGGCAAACACACCGCTGCCGTTGAAATAGGTGCCGTTACCCAGTTCACCAATCCCGCTACCGGCACGCAGACGCCCGCCATAGTCCTTGCCATCGGCCAGGAACTCACTGGCCTCCAGGGTCTTGAAGGATGCAATCCCGCCCAACACGGCAGCACCGCCCTGCCCGGACTGGCTGCCCTTGTCGATTTCGATGCTGGAGATGAATTCCGGGTCGATCAACATCGTGCCGTTGCGCTGCTGGTGGCCGTTGACGTTGAAGTTCTGGCGCATGCCGTCGATGTTCATGTTGACCCGGCCGTAGTCCTGCACGCCGCGGATGTTCACCGACAGGCCCGGGTCACGCTGGTTGACGGCGGTGTACACGCCGGCGGTTTCTTCGAGCATGTCGGCGGCGTGGCGTGGTGGGCGTTTGTCGATCTGCTCGCGACTGATCACGGCCACCGAGCGCGGTGTGTCGTACACCCAGTCGCTTGGCTTGCCGTTGGTGTTGCCGGTGATGGTGGTGGTGCCCACGGTCAGCGCACCGTCATGGTCGGCGCCGACGCGAGTCAGCGTCACCTGCCGGTCCCCGGTAAAGCGGTATTCCACCGGTGCACTGCCCACCAATCGGCCGAGGCCTTCCTGGGCGCTGTAACGGCCCTTGAGCGCGGTGCTGGTGAGGCCTTGCAGGCGCGCGCTGTCGAACAACACTTGCAACCCGGCCTGGTCGGCGAACGTCAGTACGGCAAGGCCCAAGGGTTGCGCCGCAATATCAAACGTCAACGTGACAGGCTGTGATTCACCGACTGGCGCCTCGGCGGCCTGCACCTGGCAGGCGGAGGCTAACAGCCCCAGGTGGATGGCAAGGGCCAACCGGCTACCGGTGTTGCGCCCCTTGGTGATTGCAGACATCGACGTTATCCCTTCGCTGACCATTCTTGTTTATGCGAATACTTCTCACTTAACAGGACGTGTCAGGCGTCGGAACTCAGTAAGGTTTTTTTGAAAGTTTTTTCAAAGGGCGTAAACGGGGCCCGGCGACCCCATCAATAGATCAGGCTCAGCCCCGCCAGATCAAAGCGCTGCACCTGTAATTCTTCGGTCAGGGTGCCGAGGGCCGTGTCGAGCATATCGAGGCGGAACACGCCGCTGACTTCACGGGTGCCGAGGTCGGCATTGGTCAGCACCACCTTGCCCGGCCGGTAGCGGTTGAGCTGTTCGATGACCTTGGCCAGCGGCAAGCGGTCGAAGATCAGCACACCGCGACGCCAACTGGTGGCGCGCTCCAGGTCGAAGTCGTCGAGGGCGACCACGCCGTTCTCCGGGCTGTAGCGCGCAGCCTGGCCTTCCTTGAGCACAGTTGCTTTCTGCGGCAGCGCCTGCAGCGTGACGGCCACACTGTGCTGCAACACTCCGACCCAGGCCTGCCGGTCGTCCTCACGCTCGACCACAAACCGCGTGCCCAGGGCACGGGTTTGCCCGCTGGCGCTGTGCACCACGAACGGCCTTTTTTCCTCACCGGCCATGGGCGCCACATCAAAGATGGCCGAGCCTTTGATCAGGCTGATGCGCCGCTGCACACCGTCAAAATCCAGCTTGATCGCACTCGCAGAATCCAGTTGCACGCTGCTGCCGTCCGCCAGGTGCACGGTGCGCACTTCGCCTTTTTGGGTGAAGTAATCGGCCTGCACCTGCAGCAGCGCCTCAGGCCCGCGCACCCAGCCGACGCCCGCCACCACCAGCAACAGCGCAACACTCGCCGCCATGCGCCACGGCCTGCGCCGACGAGGGCCACGCACCGGCGCAGCGGTGGCGGGCGGCCGCTGGCGATGCAGCGTCTCATCGCGATGCACCTCGCCCAGCGCCGCCCACGTCTGCTCGGCAAAACGCAGCGCCGCTTCATGGCGGCTGTCTCTGGCGATCCATTGGCGCAGCTCGGCCTGCTCCTGATCGGTCAGGGCGCCGGCGTGCAGGCGCACCGCCCAATCGGCAGCCGCCTCGGTAATGCTGTGCTGTTGCGGACCCGGGCTATTCACGTGTGAATCTCGAATTTTTCGTTATATAACGCTGTGACGTCTGACCCCAGATTTGTCGGTAATTCATTCGTCGGACGGCCCCGCCTCACCTTCCTGCAAACGCTGCATGACATACGCCAGCGCCTTGGCCAGGTGCTTTTGCACTGAGCTGTCGGAAATGCCCAGGTGGCGCGCGACCTGGGCATGGGTCATGCCCTCGATCCGGTTGAGACGGAAAATCTGCCGGGTACGCTCCGGCAATTCCGCCAGTGCCTGCTTCAATGCCTGCCGCTGTTGCTGCGCCATCGCCTGAGCCTCCAACCCGGCCATTTCATCTTCAATCTCGGCCAGCGCCTCATGGGGCACGGAGTCGGTCTTGCGCCGCGCCTCCTGGCGGATATGGTCGATCAGCAGATTGCCGGCCGTGCGATAGAGATAGCCCTGGGAGTTGTCGATGCGCTCGCCGGCCGGCTTTTGCGCCAGGCGCAGGAAACTCTCCTGCACCAGGTCTGCGGCCAACTGCGGGTCCCGTACCTTGCGTGCGAGATACCCGCGCAGAGTATCGGCGTGCTTGAGAAACAGGCCTTTGAGATCCATGTCCGACAAACCGACTCCCTGGAATGTTAAGGAAACAGGCGGGCATCTTAAGCGTTGTCGAGAATGATTTTCAATTGATATCAACTCTGATCCACACAACGGTGGTTTTCATTCTGCGTTCGGTAATCGAACGGTTCCCACCCACGCGATTGACCAAATTAACCATTCAGTACATTTTATCGACCTACATAAAAACAACAGTGGAGAACCCTCTATGCCGCCCATCGTGCTGGTGCTCAACGGCCCCAACCTCAACCTGCTCGGCACTCGCGAGCCCGCCACTTATGGCCATGAAACCCTGGCCGACCTTGCCGCCCTGTGTGGCCGCAGCGCCGAGCAACTGGGCCTGAAAGTCGAATTCCGCCAGACCAACCACGAAGGCGAATTGCTGGACTGGATCCACGGCGCCCGCGCCCGTTGCGCCGGCATCGTGATTAACCCGGCAGCCTGGACCCACACTTCAGTGGCGATCCGCGACGCACTGGTGGCCAGTGAAGTACCGGTGATCGAAGTGCATTTGTCCAACGTGCATGCCCGGGAAGCGTTCCGTCATCACTCGTTCGTGTCGCCGATTGCCAAGGCGGTGCTGGCCGGGTTTGGCAGCCACGGTTATCACCTCGCCCTCGAACATTTCAGCAAGAACTTGAAGGGATGAGCGCGGTGTCCAAACGTCGAATTCTGGCCGGCCTGATCGGCGCCGGCATTCAGGCTTCCCGCACCCCGGCCTTGCACGAGCGCGAAGGCGATGCACAGGGCTTGCGTTACCTGTATCGCCTGATCGACCTCGACCAGTTGCAGACGGATACCCGCGCCCTGCCCGACCTGTTGATGGCGGCCGAACAGATGAACTTCACCGGCTTGAACATCACCTACCCGTGCAAGCAGGCGATCCTGCCGCTGCTGGATGACCTGTCACCCGAAGCACGGGGCATCGGCGCGGTGAACACCGTGGTGCTTTGCGACGGTAAACGCATCGGCCACAACACCGACTGCCTGGGCTTTGCCGAAGGCTTTCGCCGGGGCTTGAGTGATGTGGCTCGAAAGTTCGTGGTGCAGATGGGCGCGGGCGGCGCCGGGGCGGCAGTCGCCCATGCGCTGCTGGGTGAAGGCGTGGAACGCTTGAGTATTTTCGACATGGACGCCGAACGTGCCCGCAGCCTGGCGAACAACCTCAACCAGCATTTCGGTACCGGCCGGGCGCAGGCCGGCAATGACCTGGAAAGCGCCATGGCCGAGGCCGATGGCCTGGTGAATACCACGCCGATGGGCATGGCCAAGCTGCCGGGCATGCCCGTGCCGTTGGGCACCTTGCGCGCCGACTTGTGGGTAGCGGAGATCGTGTACTTCCCACTGGAAACCGAACTGCTGCGCAACGCCCGCGCCCTGGGTTGCCGCACCCTGGATGGCGGCAACATGGCGGTGTTTCAGGCGGTGAAGGCGTTTGAGTTGTTCACTGGCGAAGTGGCGGATGCAGAGCGCATGCTCGCGCACTTCCAGAGCATGACCACCCAACTGTAGAAACCGGATCAAAAATGTGGGAGCGGGCTTGCTCGCGAATGCGGAGTGTCAGCCACCGGATGTTTTACTGACCCACCGCATTCGCGAGCAAGCCCGCTCCCACATTTTGCTCGGTGTTGAACTCAAGCCTGCAGGTAGCGCAACACCGACTCGCAGATCATCGCCCGATGCCGCTGCTTGACCGCCTCATCCGACAACTCGATCTGAAAGATCTCGCTGAAGGTGTGGCGGTTGGACACCCGGTAAAAGCTGAACGAGTTGATCAGCAGGTGCACGTCCAGCGGCTCCAGCCCTTCCCGGAACAACCCCAACTCGGCGCCCCGGCGCAACGTGGTGCCAAGGGCTTCGAGGATGTTGCTGTTCATCGCCTTGATCGACGTCGACTGCTTTACATACTCGGCGTTGTGGATGTTCTCGATGCTCACGATGCGCACAAAATCCACGTTCTGATCGTGGTGATCAAAGGTGAATTCCACCAGCCGGCGGATCGCTTCCCTGGGCTCCAGGGCCGTCAGGTTCATCCGTGTCTCGGTGTTGCGAATGTCGCCGTAGAGTTTCTCCAGCACCTCGACGTAGAGCTGTTCCTTGCTGCCGAAGTAGTAATAGATCATGCGCTTGGAGGTCTGGATACGCTCCGCGATCGCGTCCACCCGGGCGCCGGAAAGGCCCTGGGTGACAAACTCGACGATGGCTTCCTGGAGAATGTTCTCGCGGGTCTTTTCCGGGTTGTTCTTGCGGCTCTTGCGCGGTGCGGTGGCCGCGGCGGGAAGCTCGGAGGTCAGGGTCATGGTGCGCTCACGGCCTTAGGTGCAGGCGCTGATTATGGGCCGCGCCGCACGCCGAAGGAAGCGCCGGCACCTTACAACCTGGCCTGGCGCACCGCACCGCTGCGGGACTTGGCCATGGCCGCCAGGCGCACCGCCACGTTGGCCGCACCGTAGCCGGCGTAACCGTTCTTGCGCTGGATGATCTCGAAGAAAAACCGGCCCTCGAACGGTTCGGTATAAACGTGAAACAGTTCACCGCCCTGGGCATCGCGGTCGTAGAGGACGTTGTAATACGCGAGCTGGCTGAGGAACTCGTCATCGAAATCAAACCGCGCCGCCAGGTCATCGTAGTAGTTCAGCGGGATATCCAGCAGCGGCACGCCCGCATCCTTGGCCCGGCTGACCTCGGCGAAAATGTCCGCGCAGTCGAAGGCAATGTGGTGCACGCCCGAGCCGCGATAGCTCGACAGCGCGTGGGAAATCGCGGTGTTGCGGTTCTCGGAAATATTCAGCGGCAGGCGAATCGAGCTGCAACGGCTGCGCAGTGCCCGGCTTTTCACCAGGCCATAGGGGTCCGGCAGCACCACTTCGTCGTCGGCTTCGAAATCCAGCAAGCTTTTGTAGAACAACACCCAACTGTCGAGGCTGTCGGCGGGCAAGGCCATGGCCATGTGGTCGATGCGCAGCAGGCCGCCGCTGGCAGCGCTTGCGGGTTGCAGGTTGAAGTCGGTGTCGTAGAGGCCGCCTTCGCTCTGATCGACGAGGTAGATCAGGCTGCCATCCGGTGCACGCACCGCTGCCAGCTCCAGCTCGTTGGGGCCGACCAGCCCACGATACGGCTGGCCCTTGTAGGCCACCGCCCGCTCCAGGGCCTTGGCGCTGTCCTTGACGCGGATCGCCGTGGCGCACAACGACGGGCCGTGGGCCTCGAAGAAGTTATGGGCGAAGGAATAGGGTTCGCAATTGAGGATCAGGTTGATATCGCCCTGGCGCAACAGGCTGACGCTCTTGGATCGATGCTGCCCGGCCTTGACGAAGCCCAGGCGCTCCAGCCATGAAGTGAGCTTGGCGCCGAGGTTTTCATCCACGGCGAATTCGAGGAATTCAATGCCGTCGTATTCGCTGGCGGCCGGGGTTTCAAACAGGATCTCGGGGACCGGCGTCGCTTCTTGCTCCAATCGCTGGCGGGTTTTCTCTTCGAGGTACAGCAGCGAGCGCAGGCCGTCGGCGGCATTCGCCCGGGTCGGCGCGGCGCGGAAGCCGTCGTTGAAGATTTCCAGGGACAACGGCCCGGTGTAGCCACTCTTGATGATCGGGGCGAGAAAGCCCGCCAGGTCGAACTCGCCCTGGCCTGGGAAGCAGCGGAAATGCCGGCTCCATTCCAGTACATCCATCGCGAGGATCGGCGCATCGGCCATCTGCACAAAGAAAATCTTGTCGCCGGGAATCTCGGCAATCGCACTCGGGTCGCCCTTGAGAGACAGGGTGTGGAAGCTGTCGAGCAACACGCCCAGGCTCGGATGATCGATCTTGCGCACCAGGTTCCACACCTGCTGCCAGGTGTTGACGTGCCGGCCCCAGGCCAGCGCTTCATAGCCGATGCGCAAGCCCCGGCGGCCAGCGTGTTCGGCCAGCAGGCTCAAGTCATCCAGCAGAATGCTTTCATCGCCCACGGAATCGGCTGACGCGTTACTGCACACCAGCACCAGGTCGGTGCCCAGCTCCTGCATCAAGTCGAACTTGCGCTCGGCCCGCTCCAGGTTGCGTGTCAGGCGGTCGCGGCGGCAGCCCTCAAAGTCCCGGAACGGCTGGAACAAGGTGATGGCAATGCCGAGGTCGGCGCACATTTGCCTAACTTCACGCGGGCTGCCGTCGTAATACAGCAGATCGTTTTCGAAGATTTCCACGCCATCAAACCCGGCAGCCGCGATGGCTTCGAGTTTTTCCGGCAAGGTTCCGCTCAAGGAAACGGTGGCGATGGAGCGTTGCATGGGGCGACTCCCGGCATTGAGGCATGTCTTGTTTACGGCAAATTATTGGCCGCCAGGTTCATCACAGCAATTGAAATGTACGAACCGGTTAGTTTTATGGGCGATTATCGAACAGAATGGCAATCGGCGAATTGACGATTTTTTAGCCGCTGCGCACCATCGACAGCACATTGAGCCCCGCTTCCATTGAGCGGCCTCGGTTAACCAAGACCCTGAACACACCATAAAAATTTCAAAAAACCGGGTACTTCCTCATGCCTTCGCAAAATCCCGCCGTGGCCGTGGGCCACAGCAATCCCCATAGCGGCATCGGTGACAAAATCCGTGGCGCCATGGCTGTCGGTAAAACCCGCTGGGGCATGCTGGCCCTGGTGTTTTTCGCCACCACCCTGAACTACATCGACCGCGCCGCCCTCGGCGTGATGCAACCGATCCTGGCCAAGGAAATGAGCTGGACGGCGATGGACTACGCCAACATCAACTTCTGGTTCCAGGTGGGTTACGCCATCGGCTTTGTGCTGCAAGGCCGGTTGATCGACCGGGTCGGCGTCAAGCGCGTGTTCTTCTGCGCGGTGTTGCTGTGGAGCCTGGCCACCGGCGCCCATGGCCTGGCCACCTCGGCGGTGGGTTTTATGGTCTGCCGGTTCATTCTCGGGCTGACCGAAGCCGCCAACTACCCGGCCTGCGTCAAGACCACCCGCCTGTGGTTCCCCGCTGGCGAGCGTGCCGTGGCCACCGGGATCTTCAACGCCGGCACCAACGTCGGCGCGATGATGACGCCGATGCTGCTGCCGCTGATCCTCCACGTGTGGGGCTGGCAGGCGGCGTTCCTGTGCATGTCGGCACTGGGCGGGATCTGGCTGGTGCTCTGGGGCTTGAAGTACTACAACCCGGAAGACCATCCAAGCGTGAAGCAATCGGAACTGGACTACGTGCAACAGGAAGTCGAACCGGAACAACCCCGCGTACCGTTCAGCCGGATCCTGCGGATGCGCGGCACCTGGGCCTTCGCCCTCGCCTACTCGATGACCGCGCCGGTGTTCTGGTTCTACCTGTACTGGCTGCCGCCGTTCCTGAATCAGCAATACAACCTGGGCATCAACGTGACCCAGATGGGCATCCCGCTGATCATCATTTACCTGACGGCGGACTTCGGCAGCATCGGCGGCGGGATCCTGTCTTCGTTCCTGATCGGACGCGGGATGAACCCGATCAAGGCGCGGCTGCTGTCGATGTTGCTGTTTGCCTGCTGCATCGTCGGAGTGATCATGGCCGCCGGCTCCAGCCACCTGTGGGTCGCGGTGTTTGCGATTTCCCTGGCCATCGGCGCGCACCAGGCCTGGACCGCCAACATCTGGAGCCTGGTGATGGACTACACGCCCAAGCACATGATGAGTACGGTGTTTGGTTTTGGCGGCATGTGCGCGGCCATCGGCGGGATGTTCATGACCCAAATCGTCGGCCATATCCTGACCGTGACCAACAACAACTACACCGTGCTGTTCACCCTGATTCCGGCGATGTACTTCATCGCGCTGATCTGGATGTACTTCATGGCGCCGCGCAAGATTCCGACCGTCGAGGTCTGAGTTTCCTACCTGCGCCGCTGCTGCCAGGCAGCGGCCAACCCGCTCAGGCAAATCACCCCGATCCCGACCACGGTGGTCAGGTCCGGGGTGTGGTTGAACACCAGCCAGCCCAACAACCCCGCAAACACGATCTGGCAATAGCCGAACGGCGCCAGCAGGGCTGGCGCTGCGAAGCGGAAGGCCTGGGTCAGCATCAAGTGTGCGGTCATCCCGCAAGTGCCCAGCGCCAGCATCAGCACCCCGTGCCACAGGCTCGGCACCTGCCAGAAGAACGGCACCAAGGCGCTCATCACCAAGGTATTGCACAACCCGGCGAAGAAGTTGCTGGTGGTGGGGGTGTCGTACTTGCTGAGGATGCGGGTGAGCAGTTGGTAGAAGCAGAAGAACAACGCCGACGTCAGCGGCAACAACACCGCCGGGGTGAACAGCTCACCCCCCGGGTGCACAATGATCAGCACCCCGATAAACCCGCAAATCACCGCCAGCCATTGGCCGCGGGTCACGTGCTCACCCAACAGCGGCACCGACAACGCGGTGACCAGGATCGGCGCAAGAAAGTTGACCGCCGTGGCCTCGGCCAACGGGATAAAGTGCAGCGCCGCCGTAAAGAACAGACTGGTGCCCAGCAGGCACAACGCCCGCGCCACTTGCAGTAAAGGGCGTTTGCTGCGCAGTACCCGCAGGCCCGATTGCGGCAGGAAGATCCCGGCCATCAACAGCGTGTGCACCAGGTAGCGGGCCCACACCACCATCACGATCGGGTAGAACCCGGCCAGGTATTTGGACAGCGCGTCGTGGCTGGAAAACAGAAAGGTCGCCACCACAATCAGCAAAATGCCTTTGAGCGGGTGGTTGACGCCGGAAAGTGGGGTACTGAGGGTCATTGCATTCTCTTGAGTGGCAGGCTGAAATGACCGCCGCATACCGCGGCATAATCTAGAACGGGTAAAGCGCCTCGCTCAAGAGCATAACCAAACACTGTTCGAACAGCGCACTAAATTGCGGTTTTCCAGTCCAACGCTTCACGCCGCCCCGCCCACTGCGCGTTTTTTAACCAAGGCTTTCTCACCATGAAAAAAACCCTGTTGATTCTTTCGACCCTGACGCTGCTCAGCGCCTGCGACAAGCAAGCCGAGACCGCCAAGGCGCCCGCCCCGCCGTCTGTCCAGGCAACGTTGGTACCGCAAGTGCTGCCCACCGACAAATGGGTCGGCAAGTGGATTGGCGTCGAAGGCCTGAACCTGACCATCGCCAAGGACGACAGCATCGGCCGCGGCCACTATGTACTGACCATGAAATACGGCCTGGATGACGACGATTCCGGCACCTTCAAGGGCCAGGCATCCGAAGACGGCATCACCTTTGAACGCCCGGACGGCCCGCAGATCCTGAGCGCTGGCGACGGCGAAGCCACTGGCCTGAAATGGCTGGCCGACAAGAAGGACTGCCTGATCGTCGACACCGGCGAAGGGTATTGCCGCGACTGACACAAGCTTCATACAGATCGGACGACGCAGCGTTTAGCATCGTCAGACAGCCGGACTGGCGCCAACCCTACACACCAACAACACTGAGCTGCAGGTTCACAAAGAGGATTGCCACATGCTATGGAAAAAAGGCCGACGCAGCGACAACGTGGTAGACGCCCGCGATGACAGCGGCGGCGGTGGCGGTGGCATGCGTTTTGGGGGCGGCAAGGGCCTGAGCCTGACGGCCATCGTGCTGATCGTCGGCATCGGCTGGCTGACCGGCCAGGACCCGATGCAGATCCTCGGGCAACTCAGCGGCCAGCTCACCGAGCAAGCGCCCTCCGTCAGCCCGCAAACCCGCCAGGCGCCGCCGGCCAATGATGAACAAGCCGACTTCGTGCGCGCCGTACTCGGCGACACCGAAGACACCTGGGCCCAGGTGTTCCAGGAAAACGGCCTGACCTACAAGAACCCCAAACTGATCCTGTTCCGTGGCCGGGTGAACTCCGCCTGCGGTGGCGCCACGTCCGCCAGCGGGCCGTTCTATTGCCCGGCAGACCAACAGGTATACCTGGACCTGGATTTCTTCCGGGAAATGTCCCAGCGCTTCAAGGCCGCCGGCGACTTCGCCCAGGCCTACGTGATCGCTCATGAAGTCGGACATCACGTGCAGACGCTGCTGGGCATCTCGGCGAAGATTCAGGCAGCCCGCCAGCAAGGCCGGCAGATGCAAGGCGACGGCGGCCTGCTGGTGCGCCAGGAGCTGCAAGCCGACTGCTTCGCCGGGGTGTGGGCCAACCGCGCGCAAAAGCGCCTGAACTGGCTGGAGCCCGGCGACATTGAAGAAGCACTGAATGCGGCCAACGCGATTGGCGATGACCGCTTGCAGCAACAGGGCCAGGGCCGCGTGGTGCCTGACTCGTTTACCCACGGCACCTCGGCACAGCGGGTTCGCTGGTTCAAGACCGGCTTCGCCCAGGGCCAGATCACTCAATGCGACACCTTTACCGCCAAGAGCCTTTAAATGAATAAACGACTGGGTCTGCTGTTAGGTTTGTTGATCACCTGTTCCTCCTCCACCTGGGCTGCCGAACATGGCGTCAAGGTGGTCAGTCCCGATCGTTTTCACCTGGATGCCGGCGACCTGAGCGTCGGCTTGAGCCAGGACTGGCGCCAGCCGCTGCCTCAAGTTACCCGCGCGCTGATCATCGTGCATGGTCGCCTGCGCAACGCGATGACCTACCTGGACAGCGGCGAAAAAGCGGCCGAAGCCGCAGGACAAAACGCCAATACCCTGGTGATTGCGCCACAGTTCCTCAACCAGACCGACCTCAAGCGCAACCAGATCGACAGCCAGACCCTGCGCTGGAACAGTAACGACTGGATGGCCGGCGAGCCGTCCACAGGCCCGGGCCAGATCAGCTCCTACGGCGCGCTGGACCAGATCATCAAGCACCTGGGCAACCGCAAGCTGTTCCCGAACCTGAAGGAAATCGTGGTGGCCGGCCATTCCGGTGGCGGCCAAGTGGTGCAGCGTTTTGCGCTGACCGGGCATGATCACCCGCTGCTGCAAACCGAGGGCATCAGCCTGCGTTATGTGGTGGCCAACCCGTCGTCCTACGCGTACTTCAGCCCACAGCGTCCGGTGAAATTCGATGTTGCCAGTTGCCAGGGCTTCAACGACTGGAAGTACGGCATGCAAAACCTGCCGGCCTACGCCAAGGGGCAAAGTGCCGAGCAGCTGGAGCAGGCTTACGTCTCGCGTAATGTCACTTACTTGCTGGGCCAGCAGGACACCGACCCGAATCACCCGGCGCTGGACAAGAGCTGCGGCGCTGAAACCCAGGGCGCGTATCGCTTGATTCGCGGGCACAATTATTTTGACTACCTCAAGCAACGGCACCCGCAGTTGGGCCACAAGCTGGTGGAAGTGCCGGGGGTTGGGCATAACGGGGACAAGATGTTTACGTCGCCTGAGGGGCAGAAAGTACTGTTCCAATAACCACTGAAGAAACCGGATCAAAAATGTGGGAGCGGGCTTGCTCGCGAATGCGGTGGATCAGTCAGCCTATGTATTGACTGACACACCGCATTCGCGAGCAAGCCCGCTCCCACATTGGATTTTCATCGACCGGACTAAATCATCCGGCGCAATACCGCGCAATCTTCAGCATGCCAATCCGCCAGATCCGGCCACGGGTTTTCCGGCAGATTGACCAGCACAGTCTTCGTCCCCGCCGCCCGCCCGCAATCCAGATCAAACCGGTAATCACCGACCATCACCATCTCTTGCGGCGCCACTTCCCACGCTCGCGCCAGCTTCAACAAACCACCCGGGTCAGGCTTGGGCGGCGCATCATCACGCCCCAACACATCCTCGGCTGCAAAGCAGTCCGCCAGGCCGATCGCCTGCAATGTCACATGGGCCAGCTCCCGTGCATTGCGCGTCAGGATGCCCAGGCGATAACCCCGCCCGGCCAATTCCCGCACCAACTCCACGGCACCGGTAGCGGCTACCGAACCCAGCGCCAGCTCACGCTCATGCGCAAGCAACCACGCATGCTTGGCCGCTGCTTCATCGGCGGGCAACGCCGCCAGGTGCGTAAGAATGTCGTCAGTCGCCGGAATATCCAGCGCCACGCGGATCGCCGCAAAATCATGCACGGCCACCGTCAGGGTGCCATCCATGTCGAACACCCAGTGCTTCACATCACTGAGGCTCATGCCCAATCCTTGCGATGACGAATCAAGCCTTCCTGGGTAACCGATGCCACCAGTTGCCCGGCGCGGTTGTACACGCTGCCCCGGGAGAACCCACGGGAATTGCCGGCCCATGGGCTGTCCATGGCGTAGAGCAACCAGTCATCGGCACGCAGGTCGGCGTGGAACCACAGCGCGTGGTCGAGGCTGGCGACTTGCATGTCTTTCTGCCACACGGTCTTGCCGTGGGGCAGCAGCGAGGTGGTCAGCAGGCCGAAGTCCGAAGCGTAGGCCAGCAGGTATTTGTGCAGCGCCGGCGAGTCGGCCAGGGCGCCGTCCGCACGAAACCACACGTATTTGACCGGGTCGGACGGCTGCGGGTTGTACGGGTCTTTCTCGGTCACCGGCCTTACTTCGATCGGCTTGGGGCACAGCAGCTTTTCGCGCATGTGCTCGGGAATCAGGTGCGCACGCTGCTGGGTCAGTTCCAGCTCCGAGGGCAGGTTTTCCGGACCAACCACCACAGGCATGGTGGTCTGGTGCTCGAAGCCTTCTTCGTCGTACTGGAACGAAGCGCTGCAGGTGAAGATCGGGTTGCCCTTCTGGATCGCCGTCACCCGGCGCGTGCTGAAACTGCCGCCATCGCGCACCCGGTCAACCGAATACACCACCGGCAACGCCGCATCGCCGGGGCGCAGGAAGTAACCGTGCAACGAATGCACATGCCGCGCCTCTTCAACGGTCTGGCTGGCCGCCGACAGCGACTGGCCGAGCACCTGGCCGCCGAACAGCTGGCGAAAGCCCAGGTCCTGGCTGCGGCCGCGAAAGAGGTTTTCCTCGATCGGTTCCAGGGTCAGCAGGTCCACCAGATCTTCCAACACTTGGCTCATAGAGCATCTCCTACAACAATCTATTGGGCATTCCGGGCTGCTTATCCGTGCAGCGTGTCCAACCATTGGGCGCGGGTGATGCGATACAACACATGATGCCGCAAGGGGTCATCCGCTGCGACCTTGGGGTGTTCAAAATCTGCCAGGGGATCGTAATGCATACCGATGGCCTGCATGACTTTTTGTGATGGCAGATTGGCTTCAGTGGTAAACGAAACGATTTCGTCCAGCTTCAGCCGGTCGAAACCACAGCGCAGGGCAGTCCAGGCGGCTTCGCTGGCGTAACCCAGGCCCCAGTGTTCCCTGGCCAGGCGCCAGCCGATCTCCACCGCCGGAGTGAACGGGGCCTCGAAGCTCACATTCAGCAAGCCGGTGAGGCCGATGAACTCGCCGCTGTCCTTGCGCTGCAAGGCCCACAGGCCAAAACCGTACTCGGCAAAATGGCCGCGAATACGTCCGATCAGCGCAGCACTTTCCAGGCGGCTCAAGGTGGCCGGGAAATACCGCATCACCTGCGGGTCGGCGCACATGCGCGCAAACTCCGGCAAGTCGGCATCGCTCCATTGGCGCAGCACCAGGCGTGCGCTTTCCAATTGCAGTATCGGCTCCATTGGTCCCCCTCCCTTGCCATGTGCGTGAGTGTAACGCGCTGTTAAGATCCGTCGCTGGTTCCCGTCAGAAATCGCCATGCCCTTGCCATTGATCTACCACGACGACTACAGCCCCGAGTTCCCGGCAGACCACCGCTTCCCCATGGATAAATTCCGCCTGCTGCGTGACCACCTGGTGGAGAGCGGCCTGACACGGGACAGCCAACTGCTGCGCCCGGAACTCTGCCCCGCCGAGATTCTGGCCCTGGCCCATGAACCTGGGTATATCGAACGCTACATGAGCGGCGAGTTGTCGCGCGAAGACCAACGGCGCCTTGGCCTGCCTTGGAGCGAAGCCCTGGCCCGGCGCACCGTGCGCGCGGTGGGCGGCTCGTTGCTGGCCGCCGAGCAGGCCCTGGAGCACGGCCTGGCCTGCCACCTGGCCGGCGGCACCCACCACGCCCACTACGATTACCCGGCGGGTTTCTGCATCTTCAATGACCTGGCCGTGATCAGCCATTACCTGCTGGCCAGCGGGCGGGTCAACCGGGTGCTGATCTTCGACTGCGATGTGCACCAGGGCGACGGCACCGCACGCATCCTCCACGACACCCCGGATGCAATCACCGTGTCCCTGCACTGCGAAAAGAACTTCCCCGCGCGCAAGGCGCAAAGCGACTGGGACATCCCGCTGCCCATGGGCATGGGCGACGCGGACTACCTCAAGGTGGTCGACGATGCCCTCAACTACCTGCTGCCGCTGTATCAGCCCGACCTGGTGCTGTATGACGCCGGCGTGGATGTGCACAAGGACGACGCCCTCGGCTACCTCAAGCTGACAGACCAAGGCGTCGCCGCCCGCGATGAAAGCGTGATGCGGCACTGCCTGGGCCGCGATATTCCGGTGGTCGGGGTGATCGGCGGCGGCTACAGCAAAGACCGCCCTGCCCTGGCCCGTCGCCACGGGATCCTGCACCACAGCGCGCAGCGCGTCTGGACATCATCAGGCTGTCATTGAGTTATGCGCGTTACCCACAATCGCTGTGGAACTGCCTGTGGATAACCTGAGTGAAAGCCCCTACAGGCCATAAGCCGCCTGGCCTGCAGAAGGCTGTATGTTTTTTGATCAGGCAGCATGAGCATCCTCGGGTAGAATGCTCGGCCTACTTTGCCGAACCGCAGTTATCCCCATGCCCCAGACTCAAACCCCATCTCAACACGTCATCATCATCGGCGGCGGCCCGGCCGGGCTGATGGCCGCCGAAGTGTTGAGCCAGGCCGGGATCCGGGTCGACCTGTACGACGGTATGCCCTCGGTAGGCCGCAAGTTCCTGCTGGCGGGCGTGGGGGGCATGAACATCACCCATTCCGAACCGTACCCGGCGTTTCTGGCGCGCTATGCCGAACGGGCGCCGTGCATGGCGCCGTTGCTGCGCCAGTTCGGTGCCGATGCGTTGTGCGAATGGATACACGGGCTGGGGATTGAAACCTTTATCGGCAGCTCCGGCCGGGTGTTTCCTACTGACATGAAAGCCGCCCCGCTGCTGCGGGCCTGGCTCAAGCGCCTGCGCGACCAGGGCGTAGTTATCCACACCCGCCATCGCTGGCTGGGCTGGAATGCCGACGGCAGCCTGCTTATCCACAGCCCCGAGGGCGACAAAAGCGTATGCGGTGATGCGGTGTTGCTGGCCTTGGGCGGCGGCAGTTGGTCGCGCTTGGGCTCGGATGGGGCGTGGCTGAAGTTGCTGGAAGACAAAGGCGTGCCTTACGCGGCGTTGCAACCGAGCAACTGTGGCTTCGAGGTGTCGGCCTGGAGCGAGTTGATGGTCAGTAAATTCGCCGGGGCACCGCTGAAAAACGTCGCCATTGGCCTGGCAGACGACAAGCCACGGCTGGGGGAATGTGTGGTCACCGCCACGGGCATCGAAGGCAGCCTGATCTATGCGTTGTCGGCACCGATTCGTGAGGCGATCAACCGGGATGGATCGGCCACGGTGCACATTGACCTGTTGCCGAGTAAGCCACTGGACAAGGTGATCGCAGCGCTGAGCAAGCCGCGCGGCTCACGCTCGATGAGCAAGCATTTGCACAGTCAGTTGGGATTGGATGGGGTGAAGGCGGCGCTTTTGCGCGAGCTGTCACCGGCGGAGCACTTCAATGATCCGGCGCAGCTGGCGGTGGATATCAAGGCGCTGCCGCTGACGCTGGTGAAAACCCGGCCAATGGATGAAGCCATCAGTACCGCAGGCGGCGTGCCGTTTGAGGCGCTGGATGAACGCTTGATGATCAAGCAATTGCCGGGCGTTTTTTGCGCAGGCGAGATGCTGGACTGGGAGGCGCCGACGGGCGGGTATTTGCTGACGGGGTGTTTTGCCAGCGGGCAGGCGGCAGGGCGCGGTGTTCTTGAGTGGTTGAGGCCGGCCACCCCGGCATGACCCACTCACCCCATCACCGCCCGGCAGCAAAGTTACCTCTGACTCAACTGGCTGTTAGATCGGGATAGGCACGTTTAAAAGCTGTTACTTGCTTCTGCAGGAAAGCATCCTCTTCAGGCAGTAAAATTTTCAGATTTTCTATATAACCTGAATACGCACTGAAGAGTCTGGAAGGATCGCCGTGTTTCAAATCGTTCCATTCCTGCTTGAAGGCGTAGCTGAGTTTCTGGCCCTCTTCCTGACTGGTATAAAGCATATCCTGTAGATACTTATCCAATGGCGCCCTTATCTCAGGACTGATCGAATAATTAGCCTCATACAACGACATCAACTCTCTGAACGAATGGATTGCCTGCCCATACTCGCCGCGCGCCGCATGATCTTCAACCCGGGACCTTAATTCGGCCACACGCAACTCTACCTGCTTGAAAGCTTTCTCGTCAGCGGCCTTGCCTTTCTTGATTTCGCCGTCTACAACAACGCCGCCGATAATGCCCGCCGCCGCCAGGACCGGCAAAACAAAAGGTACTAAAAACACAGCCATATCTACATCTCCATCTAAGTTCGTCATTCAGAAATCAGTTTCTGACTCAACCTCAGTGGAAATGAAGCATTTTAAGTTCCAGCACTTAAACACGGCGACAATTACAAAAAATATCCAAATCACAAGCAATAACTCATCAAGGATGACGAGGCACAACTTGACGCGAGCGGAATTGCTCCGCTCACGATAGTCACTATGCGTTTACTTGATAACCAACAAGCCCTACTTCTTTTTCCGCGGCCCGGTGTTAAACACGGGCACCTTACGCACTGGCTTGATCGAAGGCTCGACCGGCGTCGCCTCCCCGCTGTCCACCCACTTGCCCAGGTTGCGCTTGCCACCACCGCCGCCCGAAGCCTTGGGTTTCTTCGGCTTTTTCGGCTTCTTCACCACCTGACCAGTGGCATCGGTATCCGGCACACGGTGCTCCGGTTCGAAGTCCTGCTCCATCTTCCGGGTCAACGTCTGACGGGTCAGCATCTCGATGGCCGACAGCATGTTCACTTCATCGGCGCACACCAGGGAAATCGCCTCGCCGGTGTTGCCCGCACGACCGGTACGGCCGATGCGGTGGATGTAGTCCTCGGCCACGATCGGCAGGTCAAAGTTGACCACCAGCGGCAAGTCTTCGATATCCAGGCCACGGGCCGCCACGTCGGTGGCCACCAGGATCTGCACGTCACTGCTCTTGAAGCGATCCAGCGCACGCTGGCGCGTGGCTTGTGGCTTGTCGCCGTGAATCCCGTCGGCATTGATGCCCAGGCCCTGGAGTTTTTCCACCAGCGCGTCCACACCGTTACGGGTCTTGGCGAACACCAGCACCTGCTTCCAGCGGCCCTTGCGCATCAGGTGCACAAACAGCTCGGCCTTGCGCTTCTTGTCCACCGGCACCACCCATTGCTTGACGGTGTTGGCAGCGACGTTGCGCGGGCTGACTTCGACGGTCAGCGGGTCGTTGAGCATCTGCCCGGCCAACTGGCGGATCTCGTCGGAGAAGGTTGCGGAGAACAGCAAGGTCTGGCGCTTTTTCGGCAGCATGCGGTAGATGTTCGCCAGTTCTTCGGAGAAGCCCAGGTCGAGCATGCGGTCGGCTTCATCCAGCACCAGGGTTTGCAGCTGGTTGAGCTTCAGCGCGTTCTGGCGGAACAGGTCGATCAGGCGGCCAGGGGTGGCGACCAGCACATCAACGCCTTTGCGCAGCTTCATCATCTGCGGGTTGATGCTCACGCCGCCGTACACGGCGTAAGTGGTCAGCGGCACGTTTTGGGCGTACTCGGCGACGCTCGCATGAACCTGCTCGGCCAGTTCGCGGGTCGGGCACAGGATCAGCGCGCGCACCGAGTTGGCGCTGACTTTCGGCCCTTCCATGGTCAGCAGTTGCAGCAGCGGCACGGCGAAACCGGCGGTCTTGCCGGTGCCGGTCTGGGCCGCAGCCATCAGGTCACGGCCTGCCAGCACCGCCGGAATGGCTTGCGCCTGCACCGGCGTCGGGGTCTGGTAGCCAAGCGTCTCAAGGGCGCGCAGCAAGGGTTCGATCAGGCCAAGTGTGGCGAAAGTCATGGAAATACCGTAGGAAAAAGTCAGCGCAGGGTCGCAATGCGCGGCAGTTTACCTTATTTCCGGTTTTGGCTTTCGCCACTGTGGCAGGCTGATCAGCAGCACCGCGCTGATAATCACCAGCATCGCCAGGGCTTCTTCCGTGCCGATGGTCTCGCCGACAAACACAATCCCGAGCAACACCGCCACCGCCGGGTTGACGTAGGCATAGCTGGTGGCCGCCGCGGGGCGTACGTGCTTGAGCAGGTACATATAGGCATTGAAGGCGATGATCGAGCCGAACACGGTCAAGTACGCCAGGGCCAGCCAGCCTTCCAGCGGCGGCATGGCTTGGAGGTGTTCGCCGCTGACGGCACTGAGCAACAGCAGCACGAAACCTGCGATCAGCATCTCCGCCGCACTGGCCATCGCGCCTTGAGGCAGCGGCAAATGCTTGCTCCACACCGAACCAAAGGCCCAGGCCGCCGCCGCAAAAATCAGCAAGGCCGCACCGGTGGGGCTCGATTGCAGGTTGGAGCCCATATTGAGCATGGCGATACCGATAATCCCCAGCACCACCCCGGCCCATTCCAGACGGGTATTACGCGCGCCCCAGAAATAACCACAGAGCAAGGTGAACAACGGCACCGTCGCCACCGCCAACGCGGCAACCCCGGACGCCACGCCCGTATGTTCTGCCACACTGACCGCACCGTTGCCGAAGGTCAGCAGCAAAATGCCGATCTTCGCGGCAGCCTTCCACTGCACCCAGGTCGGCGCCGGGGCCCCACGCCAGCGCAGGAAGGCATACATCAGCGCGCCCGCCGTCATAAAGCGAATCCCCGCCAGCAACAGCGGCGGCCAGTACTCCACACCAATGCGAATCACCAGGTAGGTAGACCCCCAGATCACGTACAACGCAAAAAAGGCGGCGATCAACGGTAAGGGAAAGCGACGTGGGCCAGGCATTGGGCAGCTCTGTGGCAGGACAAGGGAGCGTTATTTTAGAAATCCCCGGCCTTAAACATAAGTTACAAAACCTGTTTAAAGCGCCAGTACACTTTTCAAAACATGGTTATCAAGGCTATAAACCGTGCTTTCGAAAGCTATGCATTCCCGGAGCCTTATCATGGACAAATACGACCGTATGCTTCTCAGCGCCCTGCTGGAAGACGGCCGCGCGTCCTACGCGCAACTGGCGCGCACCGTGAACCTGTCCGCGCCCGCCGTGGCTGAGCGAGTGGCGAAACTGGAAGCCAGTGGTGTGATTACCGGGTATCAGGCCAAGGTCGACCTGTCGAAGGTGGGGTTGCCGATCCAGTGCGTGATTGAGTTGCGGTTGACCAATCATGGGAGCCAGAAGGTTTACGACGCGCTGTCGGAAATTCCCGAGTTGACTGAATGCCATCGGGTGACGGGCGATCCGTGCGTGATCATGCAGGCGGCGGTGGGCTCGATGCCGGAGCTGGAGAACCTGATCAATCGGGTGGCGAAATTCGGGTTCAGCAAGACCTCGATCATCTTGTCGAGCGCGATAGAGCGGCGGGTGCCGTTGGGGCAGTTGGAGGGGAATGGGAAGAGTGGCAACTGAACACGCCGCTCTGCAGCTCGTTCCCACGCTCTGCGTGGGAACGCATCCGGTGACGCTCTGCGTCACGACTTGAAGAGCGGACGCAGAGCGTCCAGGGCGGCATTCCCACGCGGAGCGTGGGAACGATCGCCATAGTTGACCGAGTTGCTTGAAACACCCGCGCTCAACTGTGTGTGGCTTGCCTGCGATGACGTCAGTAGCTTCACTGATTCGAAGGTGGTGGTGGATCGGTCGCTGGACTGCTTACAGCCTCGATAACACCGCAAAACTAATGTGGGAGCGGGCTTGCTCGCGAATGCGGTGTGTCAGTCAGCGCATGTGTTTGCTGATACTCCGTATTCGCGAGCAAGCCCGCTCCCACATTTGGATCTTCGTCATGTTGAAGATGGAGTTCTGCTCAAGCGACTTAGAACCCGCGATGCTTCTTCAGATGATCATTGATCTTCGCCGCCGGAACCTTCTGCAGGCTGCACAGCAATTCGTGTGACAACTCCCGCAACCCGTGGGTGCGACGCAGTTCCTCGGCCAGATGCGCGGTAAGGTTCGCCGCCATCTCCGCGTCCGCCATCGCCCGGTGAGCCTTGCCGGTGTGGGGCAGTTGGGCAAATGAGGTCAGGGTACCCAGCTTGTGATTCGGCGCCGCCGGCATCAAGCGTCGCGCCAGCAATAGCGAACAGGCAAACTTCTGCAAACGCGTACGCCGGATCAACCCCAGCTCGAAATCCCAGAACTTCTGGTCAAACGCGGCGTTGTGGGCCAGCAGCGGCGTGGTGCCGACAAACTCGTTCACCTCGTTCATCACCCGCTCCGCCGACGGTGCGGTGCGCAGCATGGCGTTGCTGATGCCGGTCAGTTGCTCGATAAACCCCGGCACACGCACACCAGCGTTCATCAGGCTCTGGTAGCGGTCCACGATCTGGCCCTGCTCCAGGATGACCACGGCGATTTCCGTGGCCCGGCAGCTGCTGCTCGGCTGGATGCCGGTGGTTTCAAAGTCGATGACCGCTATACGTTCCAAACCTGTTCCAACTCCGTCAAAAATCTATTTAAGCAGCAACGCGCCTTCAATCGGCACGTAGCGGCTGGCGGCGCGTATCAATGAGTTGGCCGTCAGCCCCGGCACGCCGTAGGCCACGGCTTCGACGCCGTGCTTGCTGATGATGCGGTCCAGCAGCATGTCGAAATCACCGTCGCCGGAGGCCAGCACCACTTCGTCGACATGGGCGGCGGCGTCCATGATGTCGATGGTGATGCCCACGTCCCAGTCGCCCTTGGCCGAGCCGTCGCTGCGCTGGATGTAAGGCTTGAGCTTCACGGTAAAACCCAGGTTGCGCAGGATCTGCTGGAACTGCTGCTGTTTGCTGTCGCCACGGTCGATGGCATAGGCATACGCCTCGACAATCTGCCCGCGCTGGCTGATATCAGCCCACAGGGCGGCGTAGTTGAAGTGACAGCCGTACGCCTGGCGCACGGTGTAGTAGAGGTTTTGTACATCGGCGAACACGGCTATCTTTTTCACCGCAAATCCTCATGACACGCGCATGGACCCCGGACTCAAGGGCCCGGAAAGGTTGCCAGTATGCCAGCCACAAGGGAGTTTCCGAGAAAAATCAGCCCGGGGCGACGAAGCGCCCCGGTTGAGTGTGGGTCAGACGAAGGAATCGTCGTCGCCAAAGGAGGAGGAGTCGTCGGAATAGTCGTTGTCGGCGAAGCTGTCGGAGGCGTTGTCGCTGCCCCAGCTGTCGTTGCCGGCATATTTCTGGTCGTCGTTGCCCCAGTTGCCGTTGTCGCTGGCCGGGGCCGGCTCTTCGCGGATGATCTCTTCAACCACTTGCGGTTGTTGCGAGTTGTGGCTGAACAGGCTGCTGATGCCTTCTGCCAGCATCACACCACCGGCCACGCCAGCTGCGGTTTTCAGGGCGCCGCCGAGGAAACCGCTGCCAATCGGCGCTGCGGGTGCCTGTTGGGGCTGCTGATAGTTCTGCTGGGGAGCACCGTAATTCTGCTGCGGCGCAGGTTGCCCGCCAAACGACGGACGCGCTGGTTCACGCCAGCCACCGCCCGACGACGCCGGTGCGCTCTGGGTCGGCTGCGGGTCACGGGAACCGCCGCCGAAAATGCTCGACAGGAAACCGCCACTGCTCGGTGCAGGCTGCGCCGCCTGGGACCTGGCCTGTTGCAGTTGGTCCTGCAACTCCTGGATCTGCTGGGCCTGCTGCTTGTTCTGCGCATCGAGGCTCTTGATCGCGTGCTCTTGCACCAGAATCGACTGGGTCATGTAGTACGCAGCGACCGGTTGGCGAGTGACGTGTTCCTTGATCCGCGCTTCAGCCTGGGCGTCGCGGGGGGCTGAGTCCGTTTCGGCTTGCTGCAACCGTGAAAACAGTCCGTCGATCAGGGTTTGTTCTTCGCTGTTCATGGCGACCTCGTTAGATTGCCGGTAGAAATCTTCGCCTTGCGCACGATGTGCAAGGTACAACCCAGTTATGGGGCTGTTGCTGATTGTTTCAATGGTCTTTACGCAAGGTTTACGTTTGCTTGCATCTGCTCTTGATCGGTTAAAGTAACGCCCTTGCTTTTCGGCCTGTGAAGACCCTGATGAATCCGTTAGACGTATTGCGCGACTCCTTCTTCTTTTTCAAGCGCAACCTGGGCGCCATCGTGCAGTTGTGCCTGCCACTGGTGATCCTCGAAGCCCTGCTGCAACAGGTGCTCGACCACACGCTCGGCCCAGACGCGTTTCCCGGTTACAGCGTGGTGATCGGGCTGCTGGTGTACCCGCTGTACACCGGCGCACTGATCCTGTTCCTCGACGCCCGCACCCGGGGTGAATCGCCGCGCACCCTGGATGTGCTGGCCATGGCCCTGACCCTGTGGCCGCGCTTTGCCCTGCTGACGGCAATCAGCACGCTGCTGATCCTGCTGGGCCTGTCGCTGTATTTCCTGCCCGGCCTGTGGCTGATGGTGGTGCTGGCTTTCGCCGAATACCTGCTGGTGCTGCGGGGCATGTCGGCGCTGTCGGCCATGAAGGAAAGCCTGCGCCTGACCCGTGGGCATTTCTGGCGGATCCTGGTGTGCCTGCTGTGCGTGATGACCCCGCTGTGGTTGCTCAAGGGCGCCAGCGTGGCCGTCTATCCGGACCCGAACCCGCTGCTGGGCCTGCTGATCGACAGCGCACAAAGCTTCCTGCAACTGTTCACCAGCGTGGTGTTGTTCCGCCTGTTCATGTTGATTGGTGGCGACGCCGACGCGCGGTGATATGCTCCGGGCCTGTCCTGCAACGCCATAAGCCGAGCCGATGACCCGACTACTGCGCATTACCTTGCTGGGCCTGCTGATCCTCGCGGCCCTGCTGACCGGCTTGATCTACAGCCTGACCTGGCGCCCTGCCGACAAGGAAACCCTGCCCATCCGCTGCGTCGCGCCCCGTGCGCCGACCCTGCTGCCTGGGCAGGCGCTAAAGGTCATGACCTGGAACGTGCAGTACCTGGCGGGCAAGAACTACGTGTTCTGGTACGACACCTCGGACGGCAGCGGCCCGGACGACCGCCCGACCGTTGAAGACATGGCTTCAAGCCTCGACGAAGTGGCGCGGGTGATCCGCGACGAGCAGCCCGACATCCTGCTGTTGCAGGAAGTCGACGAAGGCGCCAAGCCTTCCAGCTACCAGGACCAACTGGCCTTGCTCCAGGAGCGCCTGGCCGACCTCTACCCGTGCAGCGCCCAGGCCTTCGACTGGAAAGCCGACTTCGTGCCCGACCTGCATATCTTCGGCAGCGTCGGCCGCAAGCTGGTGACCATGAGCCGCTACCAGATCGAACACGCCGAGCGCCTGCAATTGCCGGTGGCACGCGCCAACCTGATCAGCCGTCAGTTCCAGCCCAAGCCCGCGTTATTGCTGACCTACCTGCCGTTGAGCGATGGCGGCCAGTTGGCCGTGCTCAATACTCGCCTGGACGGCGCGGCCCCCGGGCACAACGCCGTGCTGGAACAGGTGCAGGCGACCGTCAAGCTGGTGGATAAATTCGAGAGCCGCGGCACGCCATGGCTGATGGGTGGGGATTTCAACCTGTTGCCGCTCGGGCAATTCCTGCGCCTGGACCCCGACAAGCGCGGGCAATACTCGCCGGACAGTGAGCTGCACCTGCTGTGGGAAAAGTACCCGATGATCCCGAGCAACAGCCAATCCAGCGGGATTGACCGGGACAAGTGGCTGACGTATTTCCCGAATGACCCAACCGTAGAGGGGCCGGATCGTACGCTGGATTACCTGTTCCACAGCTCGCGCATCAAGAAGGTTGAGAGCAAGGTGCGCCAGAGCGATACGGTGCGTATCTCCAATCATTTGCCGGTGATTGCGCGGTTCCTGTTGCCCGCCGCGCAGTAAGCCACGCGGCAAAACAGTGTGGGAGCCGGGCTTGCCCGCGATGCAGGCACCTCGGTCTATCCGACAGACCGAGGTGATGCCATCGCAGGCAAGCCAGCTCCCACATTAGATCTGCGATGTACTTACTTTCTCGGCTTGATCCGGGCAGTCGGTTCAGCAATCAACGGATCATCCGGCCAGTAATGCTTCGGATACCGCCCCTTCAAATCCTTCTTCACCTCGGCGTAAGTACTGCGCCAGAAGTTCGCCAGGTCCTGCGTCACCTGCACGGGCCGTCTGGCCGGCGACAACAGGTGCAGCTTGACCACCTGCCGCCCGCCGGCGATCCGCGGCGTATCCGCCAGCCCGAACAATTCCTGCAAGCGCACCGCCAGAATCGGCGGCTGCTCGCTGTAGTCCAGCCGCACCGACGAGCCCGACGGCACCTTCAGATGGTGCGGCGCCAGCTCGTCCAACCGCGCCGGCAACGGCCACGGCAGCAGGTTATGCAGGAAGCTGGAAATATCCAGATTGGCGAAATGGCTCAGGCGCGACACCTTGCCCAGGTACGGCATCAACCAGTGTTCCAGGCTGGCAAGCAAGGCGCTGTCGCTGACATCCGGCCATTCACTGGCCTTGCCGCTATCCAGACCACGCAGCAGCATCACCCGCGCCTGCCATTGGCGCAGCTCCGGGGTCCAGGGCAGCAGTTCCAGGCCTTTGCGCCGCACCAGGTTGACCAGCGCCTGGCTGCGGGCGGATTCGTCGAGGCCGGTCAGCGGCTCGCGGCTGAGCACCAGTTCGCCGACCTTGCGCTGGCGTTCGGCCCGCAGCACGCCTTCGCGCTCATCCCAGTCAAGCTGGTCGACATTACGCACCTGCTCGGCCAACACCGAGTCGAACAGCGCCGGATCAAAATCCGCCGCGAGGTAAATCCGTTCTTCACGCTGGCCCTGGCGGCTGCCCAGATCGGCGATCACCAGCCAGGGTTGCTTCATCAGGCTGTCGGCTTCGGCGAACAACGCGGCACGGCCGTTGGCGAGGCGGTATTCGGCACCGCCCGCCCGCCGTTGCTGGGCGACGCGGTCCGGGTAGGCCAGCGCCAGCAACGCGCCGAGCCAGCGCGGATGATCGGGATCAGCCACCGGCTGCTCTGCCTTGCCTCTTAAATAGCCACGGTATTGCCGCGCCAGTTGGCGGGCACGCTGCACACCGCCCTGGGTGCCACGGGCCTTTTCTTCACCGGATAACAGGGCCAGGCGGCTGTGCAAATCCGCACCGGCACCACGCAGGATATCGCGCTCACCCAACAGTGCCGCCACGTCACAGGCCATGCTCGCCAGGCCCAGATCCTGACCACGCAGCAGCAAATGAGCGATTCGCGGGTGCGCCGGCAACCCGGCCATTTTCTGGCCGTGGGCGGTCAGCTTGGTATCGCTCAACGCTCCGAGGCGCTCGAGCAAATCCTGGGCCTGTGCATAAGCCGCGGTGGGCGGAACGTCGAGCCATACCAACTGAGTAGGCGCCACGCCCCAGCGGCCCAATTGCAGGGCCAAACCGGAAAGATCCGCCGAGAGAATTTCCGCACTGGAATACGCCGCCAGCCCTTCATGTTGGTCTTCGGACCACAACCGATAACACACCCCCGGCTCCAGGCGCCCTGCCCGGCCGGCACGCTGGGTGGCGCTGGCGCGGGAGATGCGCTGGGTGTCGAGACGGGTCATGCCGCTGCCCGGGTCGAAACGCGGGACCCGCGCCAACCCGGCGTCGATCACCACGCGCACGCCGTTGATGGTCAGGCTGGTCTCGGCAATGTTGGTGGCCAGCACCACTTTGCGCTTGCCGGCGGGCGCCGGGTCGATGGCGGCGCGCTGGGCGGCCAGGTCCAGTTCGCCGTGCAGCGGGCATAGCAGCACATCGGGGTTATCGCCCAGCGCGTCAGCCAATTGCTGATTAACCCGACGAATCTCGGCCTGCCCCGGCAGGAACACCAGCACGCTGCCGGCTTCATCATGCAGGGCTTCAAGGATGGTCTGCACCAACCGTGGCTCGATAAATTCGCCGGGCTGGAATGGCCGGCCCCAGCGCATCTGCACCGGGTACATGCGCCCTTCGCTGCGCAGGATCGGCGCGTCGTCCAGCAACCCGGCCAGGCGTTCGCCTTCCAGGGTGGCGGACATCAGCAGGATCTTCAGTGGCTGCTCGTCGCGAAACAGGTCTCGACCATTGAGACTAAGGGCCAGCGCCAGATCGGCGTCCAGGCTGCGTTCGTGGAACTCGTCGAAGATCAACAAACCCACGCCGTCCAGCGCCGGGTCATCCTGCAAGCGACGGGTGAGGATGCCTTCGGTGACCACTTCGATGCGGGTGTTGGGGCCGACCTTACTGTCCAGGCGAATGCGGTAGCCAACGGTTTCGCCGACCTTTTCCCCCAACTCGCTGGCCAGCCTTTCTGCCGCTGCACGGGCGGCCAGGCGGCGGGGCTCGAGCATCAGGATGGTTTGCCCGGCCAGCCAGGGTTCATTCAACAGCGCCAATGGCACCCGTGTGGTTTTACCGGCGCCGGGCGGTGCTTCGAGCACGGCTTCATGGCGCGTCGCCAGGGCGTCACGCAGGGCGGGTAAAACATCATCGATTGGCAACGAATTCATACTGGCTCCAAAGCAGAGCGGCGAGTATAACGGCGAACTGCCGGGTGTCGGTGATGGTCTCAACGACACGGCCCCGTACTGACTGGAATGCGGCCAGCTCCCACACTTGATCATCGTCGCCTTGTAGACTGGCTTATAGTCACTTTCATTATGTTCAAGGAGAGTCCCATGCGTGTTGCTTCCCGTGTCATCGGCGGTGTTCTGGCCGTCACCCTGCTGAGCCAGTTGACGGCCTGCGGCTCGATTTTCTACCCCGACCGCCGGGGCCAGATCGACGGCAAGATCGACCCGGCAATTGCCGTGCTCGATGCGGTCGGCCTGCTGTTCTACGTGATCCCGGGCCTGATCGCCTTTGGTGTCGACTTCGCCACCGGCGCGATCTACTTCGAGCCGGGCAAAACCGCCCAGGTAGCTCCGGAAAAACTCCAGCAAGCCATCGGCGCCGACGGCAAGGTCGACAACGCCAAGCTGCAAACCATCATCCAGAAAGAAACTGGGCATAACCTGCCGCTGGACGACCCGCGCATGATCCAGTTCAAGGGCAGCGTGCAACAACTCGCCACCCTGGGCCTGCAACCCGCCGCTTAAGGACTGACCCGCCCCATGACCACCAGTCCCGAACACGCCCGGCTGTTGCGCCTGGCCACCCGCGCTTCCGTCGGCGTGGCCTGTGTGCTGATTGTGACCAAGGCCATCGCCTGGTGGCTCAGCGGCTCGGTGAGCATGCTCGCCGGGTTGACCGACTCGCTGCTCGACGGCGTTACCTCGTTGCTCAACTTGCTGGCCGTGCACTACGCGTTGCGCCCGGCGGATGACGATCACCGGTATGGCCACGGCAAGGCGGAATCCCTGTCGGGCATGGCCCAGGCGCTGTTCATCGCCGGCAGTGCGGTGTTGATCGCCTTCCAGGCGTTCCAGCGTTTGCAGCATCCGGAACCTGTGGGCGCGCCATGGCTGAGTATTGGCGTGATCGTTCTGTCCCTGGCGTTGACGGCGGCGCTGCTGATCCTGCAATACCGGGTGATCCGCGAAACCGGCTCCAACGCGATCCGCGCCGACTCGCTGCACTATCGCTCAGACATGATGCTCAACGGCAGCATCCTGGTGGCGTTGGTGCTGGCGGCGTTTGGTTTTCATCAGGTGGACGCCTGGTTCGGCCTGGGCATCGCGGCCTACATTTTGTGGAGCGCCATCCAGATCGCCCGGGAAAGTTTTTCGGTGCTGATGGACGAGGAACTGCCGCCGGATGTCAGCCAGCACATGCTGGAACTGGCCTGCAGTGTGCCCGGTGTACTCGGTGCACATGACTTGCGCACGCGGATTTCCGGCAGCCACTGGTTTGTGCAGTTGCACCTGGAGTTACCGGGGGAATTGAGTCTGTCGGTGGCCCATGGCATCAGCGACCAGGCCGCCGATGCCATCCACAACGCCTACCCGCGAGCCGAAGTGCTGGTGCACGCCGACCCGCAGGAAGTGGTCAAGGGCGCGAAGGCCTAGTACTGCACCTGATACCCGCGACTGCTCAGGCAGTTGCCCTGGGCCTGGCGGTAGGTTTGCACCACGGCCGGGTCGGGGGCGTAGGTGACGGTCCTTGGGTCAAAGCCACTTTGCTGCACCGCCCAGCGATAGCAGTCGTAACCGTCCTGCTGGACCTGCGCCGGTGACTGGCCGTTGGCCGGGTAAGCCACCACGTCATAACCATTGCCCTGGGGCACGGGTTGCGGCGCTGGCGCGGCGGGTGGCGGCTGCACCACAACGTACTGCTGGCTGCTTTCTTCGTAGGTGTAATAGGCACCGGCGGCGAGGAAGAACAGCGCACTGCCCACCCACACTTCCCGCGCGTAGTCGGGCAGGTATTGCACGCGAATCCCGTAAGGCGGCGTCACGACGACATAGCGCGGGCCTTGTGGGCGATACCAGTAGCCACCCGAGAAGAAGTAGTCCTGGCCGCGATACGGCACGCGGTAATTGCGGTCGGGGAAGCGGTCGATGATGTAACCCGGACGGTATTGCGGGCCTGGGCCCCAGCCATTGCCGTGCCCGTCGGGGCGACCTGGCCAGCGGTGATCGTTAGGGTGGTTATTGCCACCGCCGTTACCGCCGTTGAAACCGGGACGACCCGGGCCACCATTGCCGGCTTGCCAATGCTGGTTGCCGTCGTTGCGACGCGGAATGTCCTGGTAATTGCCGGGGCGCGGTTCCTGGGTCTGGCGCACGGTGTCCGGGCGCCCCTGGATCGGCAGGTTATTGGCTGGCTGGGGCGCCGGGTGCGGCGGTTGCTGCTGTTGGTTGCCCTGAGGACGACCTTGCCACTGGCCACCCCCGTTCGGGCGCTCGACATTCTGGTTCTGCGGCCGTGGCTGATTGTTTTCGAAATGCTGATTCTGCGGACGCGGCTGATTGTTCTCGGGCCGAGGGGCTTCAGGACGCGGTTGATTATTTTGTGGTCGCGGTTGGTTGTTCTGCGGCCGAGGCTGATTATTGCCTGGATGCCCTTCCGGGCCTCTTTCATGCTGACCACCGCCTTCCTGGCGTGGCGGGTCGTCGGCCATCACTTGCGCACCAACGCTCATCATCAGCAAACCAACACCTGCCAAACGCCAGATGCGCTTCATGCTATTCCTCACTGCGGATTAGGGCCTACACGTAAGACTGGAAAACCGGGGCCCGGTTCTGCGAGAGGTTATCAGTCACGAGAAGTATTTTCGCAGGCAATAAAAAGGGGCGACCCGTCGGTCGCCCCTTGAGAACTTCGTCCTGGCTCAACGCTTTTGACGTTGGCTCACCTCACGCCGTCTTGTGGACAGTGTGCAGCCCGGGGGCCGGGGCAACCCTGTGGGGTTGGCGGCCGCAGCCGGCCTTATTGGCGGGCTGCAGTGGACTGTATGTCCGGGCAGTGATTCTGTTGATAACTCTACGCCTCGGCCTCGGGCAGATGATTGCGAAGATTGCGTCAATAAACAGTGCTTGCGCAATTTTTAACCCTGGATAGATAATTCACCGCAATAGTTACGACAAAGGCCAGCCCCATGAGCAAACTTGACCGATACGACCTGAGTATTTTGGCGGAATTGCAGCGCGACGCGAGGATCTCCAACCAGGAGTTGGCCGAGCGCATCGGCCTGTCGCCTTCGCCGTGCTCACGCCGGGTCAAGCAACTCGAAGACGACGGCTACATCGCCCGCCAGGTCGCCTTGCTCGACCGCAAGATGCTCGGCCTGAGTCTCACGGCCTACGTGCTGATCGGCATGGACCGACACACCCCCGAACGTTTCGAGAACTTCGAAGCGGCCATCCGCACCTTGCCGCAAGTACTGGAATGCAGCCTGGTGACCGGGATGGACGCCGACTATCAGCTGAAAGTGGTGGTGCCAGACATGGATCACTACCAGAAGTTGCTGCTGGGCCACCTGACCCGCATCGAAGGCGTCACCAGCGTGCGTTCAAGCTTTGTGCTGAACCAGGTGCTCAACAGCACCGAGCTGCCGCTGACCCACCTGCGCACTTAAGACCAGCGCGGAACAAATGTGGGAGCGGGCTTGCTCGCGAATGCGGTGTGCCAGGCACCGAATGTGCTGACTGATCCACCGCATTCGCGAGCAAGCCCGCTCCCACATTTTGACTGTGTTCCCGCAGGGTGGTAAGTCTGCGGCAGACCGACGCAGGTCAATGTCGCGCCGATTGCCCTGGCGTATAATCGGCGCCCTGCCCCAGCCGGAAACGACCCGATGAACTCGATTGATCCCGCCGTGTTTGAAGAATGGATGATGACCGGCCTGGTCAGCATCCTGATCATTTTCATGGGCTTTATCGTCTGGGACCTGGCGAAGAAATCCAAGGCCGGGCGCTTTGGCTCGATGATCCTGTTCTTCGTGCTGGGCCTGGGCGTTGCCGCGTTCATCATCAAAAGCGTGGTGATCGGCCTGATCGAGTCCGGCGCCTTATAAGCGCGCCGGCACTTCTTTCCATTGGCCTTGGTCCAGGCCGTCGATCGACCAGTCACCAATCCGCACCCGCACCAGACGCAGCGTCGGCAACCCCACTGCCGCCGTCATGCGCCGCACCTGGCGGTTACGCCCTTCACGAATCACCAACTCCAGCCAATGGGTCGGCACGCTCTTGCGAAACCGCACCGGCGGGTTGCGTGGCCACAGTTGTGGCTCGTCCAGTTGCCGGGCTTCGGCGGGCAGGGTCATGCCGTCGTTGAGCTCCACACCGTCGCGCAGGCGTTGCAGCTGTTCCTCGGTCGGTTCGCCTTCCACCTGCACCCAATAGGTTTTCGCCAGCTTGTGCTTGGGGTCCGCGATGCGCGCCTGCAATTGGCCGTCGTTGGTCAGCAGCAACAGGCCTTCACTGTCACGGTCCAGGCGCCCGGCCGGGTAAATGCCGGGGATGTCGATGAAATCCTTGAGGGTCGCCCGCCCGCCTTCATCGCTGAACTGGGTCAGCACATCGAAGGGTTTATTGAACAGGATCAACTTGGGCTCGGCCGGTGGCGCCTTGGCGACACGACGCGGGGCTGACGAAGTTTGCGGACTTTTCACACCGGGGCGGCGGGAAACAGGACGGGCAGGACGGGACATGGCAAAGGAACATCTAACGGTCAGGACCGACAATGCTAGTGGCCTGACCGTTAAATAACCATCCCAACCGTTTAGCGGAACGGCGGCTCGTCGAAGCTGCGCAGTTTGCGCGAGTGCAGCGAGTTGAGTTCGGTGCGCAACAGATCCACCGCCTCGATGCCGATCTTCAAGTGCTGGCTGACCGCACGCTCATAGAACGCGTTGGCCGATCCCGGCAGCTTGATCTCGCTGTGCAGCGGTTTATCCGAGACACACAGCAACGTGCCGTACGGCACCCGCAGGCGGTAGCCCTGGGCGGCGATGGTACCGCTTTCCATGTCCACGGCCACGGCGCGGGACAGGTTGATCAGCGGACGTTCCTGGGCCCAGCGCAGCTCCCAGTTGCGGTCGTCGTAGGTCAGCACGGTGCCGGTGCGCAGGCGCTTTTTCAGCTCCTCGCCCTTCTCGCCGGTGACGTTGGCCGCGGCTTGCTGCAAGGCCATCTGCACTTCGGCCAGGGCCGGGATCGGAATGTTCGGCGGCACTACCCGGTCGAGAATCCCGTCGCGACGCATATAGGCGTGAGCCAGCACGTAGTCACCGATGGTCTGGGATTGGCGCAGCCCGCCGCAGTGACCAATCATCAGCCAGCAATGCGGACGCAATACGGCGAGGTGGTCGGTGATGTTCTTGGCATTGGACGGGCCGACGCCGATGTTCACCAGGGTCACACCATGGCCGTCGCTCGCCTGCAAGTGGTAGGCCGGCATCTGATAACGGTGCCAGACCACGCCGGCAGCAATGGCAGACGCTTCGCCGTGGTCCATGCTCTTGTCGATGATCACATTGCCCGGCAGCACCATGCGGATAAAGCGCGGGTCGCTGCGCAACTGTTCCAGGCCATGCACGATGAACTGGTCAACGTAGCGGTGGTAGTTGGTCAGCAAAATCCACGGCTGCACATGGCGCCAGTCGCTGCCGGTGTAGTGCACCAGGCGGCGCAGGGAGAAGTCGACGCGGGCGGCATCGAACAACGCCAATGGCAGCGGGTCGGTGTTTTCCCAGTCGTACAGGCCGTCGGCGATGCCATCGGTGGCGGCAGACAGGTCGGTACTCGGGAACACCCGCGCCAGCGTGGCGGCAGTTACACCGGAGCCGGCCAGTTCGTCACCCTGCTCCACCACGTACGGGTAGGGAATGTTCTGCTGGCTGACGCCCACTTCCACCGTCACGGTGAAGTCGTGCATCAACGGCACCAGTTGCTCCAGCAGGTATTTGCGGAAGGCCGACGGATGGGTGACGGTGACGCTGTAGGTCCCCGGCAACTGAACCTTGGCATACGCCCGGGTGGTCTGTGGGACTTCGCCCTGCACCAGGTAGGTCAGGCGCAGTTCCGGGTAGCGAAACATCGCACGTTGTTCAGCGTCGGGTTCGACGCGGTCTTTGAGGTAGCGCTTGAGGGCTTGATTGAGCGCGCCGGTAGCACGCTCATGGAGAGCCGCCAGCCGATCCACGGCTTCTTCGGCGGTTTGAACGACAACAAAAGCTTCGGTCACGGTAAGCATCCTGTGTTCTGACTTGCAGGCCTTCATCTTGCCTGTATCCCTGGCGCACTGGAACACCGGAATTGGAATGCGATCAATAATGTGGGAGCGGGGTTGCTCGCGAAAGCGCTAGGTCAGTCAGCACATGTATTGGCTGATCCACCGCCTTCGCGAGCAAGCCCGCTCCCACATTTTTGCCCGCATTCATTCAGAGGATTTGAGGTGTCGACCGGGCGACGATGGCCTCCACATCCACACCGCGCGGCAAGGTGCCATAGACCCGGCCCGACGACTCACCCAGTCGGCTGGCGATAAAGCCATCACTCACACTGGCATTGCCCGCCTCCAGCAGCAGCTTGGCCTGCAACGCCACCGCAATGTCCTCGGTCAATTGCCGGGCACGGTATTGGATGTCCTGGGTGTCCATGAACGCCGACTTCAACTGCTCGATATGCCGCGCCAGGTGCTTGTGGCCATGACCATCCCCCAGCTCGACAAACAGCGCCTCCAATACGCCCGGTTCTTTGGACAGGGCCCGCAGCACATCCAGGCACTGCACATTGCCGGAACCTTCCCACGTCGAGTTGACCGGCGCCTCACGGTACAAGCGCGGCAGGATACTGTCCTCGACATACCCCGCACCGCCCATGCACTCGGCGGCTTCGTTGATCATCGCGGGCGCGCGCTTGCAGATCCAGTACTTGCCCACCGCCGTCACCAGCCGGGCGAATTTGGCTTCCTGTTCGTTATCCAGATGGTCCAGCGCGCGCCCCATGCGCATGCTCAAGGCCAGGGACGCCTCGCTTTCCAGGGCCAGGTCGGCCAGTACGTTCTGCATCAACGGTTGCTCGCTGAGCACCCGGCCACCTACCAGGCGGTGAGCGCAATGATGGCTGGCCTGGGTCAGCGCCTGGCGCATCAGGGCGCTGGAGCCGACCATGCAATCGAAGCGGGTCATCGCCACCATCTCGATGATGGTCGGTACGCCGCGCCCTTCTTCGCCGATCATCCAGGCCAGCGCGCCACGAAACTCCACTTCGCTGGAAGCGTTGGAGCAGTTGCCGAGCTTGTTTTTCAGGCGCTGGATGTAGAACTCGTTGCGGGTGTCATCCGGGCGGTGCCGGGGCAGCAGGAAACAGGTCAGGCCCTTGTCGGTCTGGGCCAGGGTGAGGAAGCCATCGCACATCGGCGCGGAGCAGAACCACTTGTGCCCCACCAGCTCATACGCCTGGCCCGGGCCGCCGGCGCCCACCGGGTAAGCGCGGGTGGTGTTGGCGCGCACGTCGGTGCCACCCTGTTTCTCGGTCATGGCCATGCCGATGGTGGCGCCGGCCTTGTGGGCGATGCCGACGTTGCGCGGGTCGTATTCGGTGGCGAGGATTTTCGGCAGCCAGGTTTCAGCCAGGTCTGGCTGCAGGCGCAGGGCCGGGACGCAGGCGAACGTCATGGTCAGCGGGCAGCCGGTGCCGGCTTCGGCCTGGCTGTGCAGGTAGGTCATCGCCGCGCGGGCCACATGGGCGCCGGATTGCGGATGGGCCCACGGCAACGACGGCAGGCCGTGTTCGACGGCGGTGCGCATCAGCTCGTGGTAGGCCGGATGAAACTCCACCAGGTCGATGCGATGGCCAAACCGGTCATGGCTGTTGAACACCGGTTTGTTCTGGTTAGCCAGGAACCCGGCTTCCATCAGCGGCCCGCCCGCCAGCGCACCATAGGTGTCGATGCGCTGCTCGGCCCAGCCGGCGCCGAAGCGCCGGGACCAGTCTTGCAGCGGCAAGTCGATACGGTACAGGTTGGTGCCGTCCAGGGACGGTGGCTGGTTGGTGACGTCGTGGGTTTCGGCGAACTGGTGCAGGTGCATGACGGGCCTCCTGAAAAAAGGCCACGTTCATTGAGGCCTGAATTTCAGTTAAGCACCGTCACCCGGGTTAAAAAAGTGGCATAAACGCCTAATTGGCGGCGCTTTCACCCTCAACCATATGCAACAACCGCAGTTGCAGCACCCGTTGCAGGGCCTCGAAACGTACCGGCTTGGCCACTCGGTCGGTGATACCCACGCCGTGGCAGCGCTCGCGTTCCGGGGCTTGTAACGAGGTGCTCAAGGCGATCACCGGCAGCTCACCACAGCCGGGCAACGCACGGATCTGGCAGCACAGCGAAAAGCCGCCCTCCGGCACATCCAGCAACACTGCGTCGAAGGTTTGACTCTGCAGCAACGCCAGGGCGGCCGGCCCATTGTCGACGGTTTTCACCCGATAACCGAGCTTGAGCAACATGCCGCGCACCACCAGTTGCGCCACGCTGTTGTCGTCTACCAGCAGCACCGTGCACTCCTGCGGCGTGCGTTGCGCCTGCGGTACTCGCCGCACGGCAGCGGGTTCGGGCTGGACGGGGCTGACCGCAAGCTCCAGCTGGAAGCGACTGCCGCGCCGCGGCTCGGAATTGTGGGTGAGGCGCCCACCGAGCAACTCGATCAATTGCCGGCAGATCGCCAGGCCAATGCCCATGCCGCCGTATTGGCGAGTGGTCGAGCCATCGAGCTGGAAGAAGCGCTGATACAGGGTCGCCTCATCGAGGTAGGCGAAGCCGATGCCGGTGTCAGTGACAATGAAGGTCAGGCGCAGCGTTCCATCCGCCTGGGGTACACCGACCACCCGCACACGCACCGAGCCCTCGTGGGTGAACTTGAAGGCATTGTCCAACAGGCAATCCAGGCACTGCGCCAGCTTGCCGGGATCACCGTTGATGCGGTCCGGCAGGTCTTCTGCCAGATCAATGGAGAACGCCAACCCTTTGTTCTGGGCGCTGGCCGCGAACTGCTGGCGCAAGGTGTCGAGCAGCCCACGCAGGCTGAACACTTGGGGTTGCGGGCTGAGGCGCCCGGCCTGCAATTCGGTGAGGGTGAGGATGCCGTTGACCATGCGCATCATCTCGCGGGCCGCACCGGAGGCGGTTTGATGGTACTGCGCGAGGTCGCCTGGCAGCGGCTCGGTCTGCATCAATTCCAGGGAGCCGATCACACCGTTCATCGGCGTGCGCAGCTCGTGGGTCAAGGTGGCGAGGAATTCATCCTTGAGCTGGTTGCTGTGGGCCAGTTGCGTGTTGAGCACTTCGAGTTTCTGGCTGGCGTCGAACAGGATTTGCGCCTGTTGCTCGCGCATCGAATTGATCCGGTCGGCCAGCGCCAGGGACAGCAAGGCCACTTCCAGTGCCGAGCCGATCTGGCTGGCGTACATCGTGAGGAACACATTGGGCAGGTAGCCCAGCACCATCATCGTATTGACTACACCGCCCAGCAGGAACGCGGTCCAGGCGATGATGAAGTAGCGCGCCATGCGCTGGCCGCAATACCAGGCCTTGATGGCCGCGACGAAGATGGTCACGGTAAAGACCAGCGCCAGGGCGGTGGCCAGGCGCAGCGCCAGCGCATAACTGGTGAACAGGGCCAGCACCATCACCACCCCGCCGCTGACCGCCAGGGCCAGCAACAGCCGGTTGATCCAGCGACTGTAAAGCGCGGTGTGCAGGAAACTGCGGGCAAACAGGCTGCCGAACAGCGCCGCCGAACCGATCAGGAAGGGCACCGCCGCGTTCGCCCACCACGGGTTATTCGGCCAGAAATACTGCACGGCGACGCCGTTCACCGACAGCTGATACAGGCCGAACGAGGCGATATAGAGGATGTAATAGAGGTAGCTGGTGTCGCGCACGCTCAGGTAGATGAACAGGTTGTAGATCAGCATGCCGAGCAACACGCCGTAGATCACACCCAGCACGTACAGGCGCAATGGCTGTTCTTCGAGGTACGCGGTGGTGGACCAGAGGGTCAGCGGTGCCTGGATCGAGCCCTGGCTTTGCAGGCGCAGGTACAGGGTTTCCTGCTGGCCAGGGACGAAGTCGAGCTTGAACAGGTAGTTGCTCTGGCGGATTTCGCGGCTGGAAAACGGCAGGATGCTGCCGGTGCGCGATACCAGTCGATAGTTGCCGACACTGTCAGGCTCGTACAGCTCCAGTTGGTTCAACGGCGGGTAAGCCAGTTCCAGCAGCCAGCGGCGCGGGGCATCCGGGCGCTGTGCACGGTAATGCAAATCGACCTTGAGCCAGAACACCGAGCGCGAATAGCCGGCATTCAATGTGGCTTTGTCGTGGGTCTTGAAACGACTGGCGAGGACCGGCGAGCTGATATCGCCAATGGTCAGGGCGCCACTGGGGTCCTCAAGGACTTGCATCACTTGGCCCAGGGGCAACCGCGTGGTGGTCTCGTTGAACTCGACTGCGCCGGCCAGCATCGGCAGCCCGGTCAACAGTAACATCAGCAAATAGCGCATAGAGCCCCAGCGTGACCTGTCCGGTTATGTCAAAAGCCTCCATTCCTTTTGAGCAGACGTAAACCGGCGATACAGTTATTGGTTTGAATCCACTCTAGCATAGCCATTACAGGCCAAAAGACACCATTGAAATAATTTTTTGAAAGGCTCTAGAGCGGGCATTACAGGGCATTTGACCTGCATTTCACGATGATAGCAAACAGCCATTTCCACCTTCGCCTCCGCTAAAAATTCAACCATCGCCCGACAGCCACCCAAAAAGCGTTTGGTGGTAAGCTCGCGCACCATGAATATCTACAGCTCTCGCCCCGTTGTCCTCTGTCTCTCCGGCCATGATCCCAGTGGTGGCGCCGGCTTGCAGGCAGATATCGAAGCCCTGCTCGCCCAGGGCTGTCATGCGGCCCCGGCCGTCACCGCGCTGACTGTGCAGAACACCGTCAACGTCAGCGATTTCCGCGTGCTGGATCGCGAGTGGGTGCTGGCCCAGGCCAACGCCGTGCTCGGTGACTCCGAAGTGGCCGCGGTGAAACTGGGCATGCTCGGTTCCCTGGAGATGGTCGACACCGTGGTCGAACTGCTCAAGGCGCACCCGCATTTGCCGGTGGTCTGCGACCCGGTGCTGCGTGCCGGCGGCGGCGGCAGCCTGGGCAAGGACGAGGTCGGCTACGCCATGCGCGAGCGGCTGTTGCCGCTGTCGATGATCGCCACCCCCAACCTGCCTGAAGCACGCATCCTCGCCGAATTGCCCGAGGGCACGGCGGACGAATGCGCCGCGAAACTGCTGCCGTTCATCAAGCACCTGCTGATCACCGGCGGCCATGGCGACGAGCACGAAGTGCACAACCGCCTCTACAGCCGCGACGGCACGCACCAGACCTTTACCTGCCAGCGCCTGCCCGGCAGTTACCACGGTTCGGGCTGCACCCTGGCCAGCGCGCTGGCCGGTCGGTTGGCACAAGGCGAAGGGTTGGTCAGCGCTGTGCAATCGGCCCTCAACTACACTTGGCGCACCCTGCGTGACGCTGAACAACTCGGCCAGGGGCAATTCGTGCCTCGTCGTCTGCCGTTGGATTTCTGCTCGTAACACCAAGAGGCCTGCCCGATGAAACTACGTGGCCTTTATGCCATTACCGACAGCCAACTGTTGGCCGGCAAGTTCCTGGCCTACGTCGAAGCGGCGTTGGACGGTGGCGTGACCCTGCTGCAATACCGCGATAAAAGCAGCGACGAAGCGCGCCGCCTGCGGGAAGCCGAAAAACTGCGGGAGCTGTGCTCGCGCTACAAGACCCAACTGATCATCAACGATGACGCCGAACTGGCCGCACGCCTCGGCGTCGGCGTGCATCTGGGCCAGACCGACGGCCCGCTGACCCCGGCCCGTGCGCTGCTCGGTTCCAAGGCGATCATCGGCTCCACCTGCCACAGCCAGATCGAACTGGCCGAGCAGGCTGCCCGCGAAGGTGCCAGTTATGTCGCCTTCGGCCGCTTCTTCAATTCCAACACCAAGCCCGGCGCGCCGGCAGCCACCGTTGAACTGCTGGCCCAGGCCCGCACGCGGTTGCACCTGCCGATCTGCGTGATCGGCGGCATCACCCTGGAAAATGCCAAGCCGCTGGTGGCCCACGGTGCCGACTTGCTGGCAGTGGTCCACGGCCTGTTTGGTGCCGACAGCACCCAGGAAGTCACGCGCCGCGCCCGCGCTTTCAACGATCTTCTAAAATCTTGAATTCAGAGAACACGATCATGTCCCGTTCCGAAACCCTGTTTGCCAATGCCCAGAAACACATCCCCGGCGGTGTGAACTCTCCCGTGCGAGCGTTCAAGAGCGTTGGCGGCACCCCACTGTTCTTCAAGCATGCCGAAGGCGCCTACGTCACCGACGAAGATGACAAGCGCTACGTCGACTACGTGGGTTCGTGGGGCCCGATGATCCTCGGCCACAGCCATCCGGAAGTACTGGACGCGGTGCGCCAGCAGCTGCAACACGGCCTTTCCTATGGCGCACCGACCGCCATGGAAACCGAGATGGCTGACCTGGTGTGCTCCATCGTGCCCTCCATGGAGATGGTGCGGATGGTCAGCTCCGGCACCGAAGCCACCATGAGCGCGATTCGCCTGGCCCGTGGGTTTACCGGCCGCGACAGCATCATCAAGTTCGAAGGCTGCTACCACGGCCACTCCGACAGCCTGCTGGTCAAGGCCGGTTCCGGTGCGCTGACCCAAGGCGTACCGAGCTCCGCCGGGGTGCCGGCCGCGTTTGCCAAACATACCCTGACCCTGCCGTTCAACGACATCGCTGCCGTCGAGCAGATGCTCAGCGAAGTCGGCCAGGAAGTGGCGTGCATCATCGTCGAGCCGGTGGCCGGCAACATGAACTGCGTGCCGCCGGCGCCGGGCTTCCTGGAAGGCCTGCGGGAACAGTGCGACAAGCACGGCGTGGTGCTGATTTTTGATGAAGTGATGACCGGCTTCCGCGTTGCCCTCGGCGGCGCCCAGGCTTACTACGGCGTCACGCCGGACCTGAGCACCTTCGGCAAGATCATCGGTGGCGGCATGCCGGTGGGCTGCTTCGGCGGCAAGCGCGAAATCATGCAACACATCGCGCCGCTGGGCCCGGTGTACCAGGCAGGCACCCTGTCGGGTAACCCGCTGGCCATGGCCGCCGGCCTGACCACCCTGCGCCTGATCAGCCGCCCGGGCTTCCACGCCGAGCTGACCGACTACACCACTCGCCTGCTGGACGGCCTGCAACAGCGCGCCGATGCCGCCGGCATTCCGTTCGTGACCACCCAGGCGGGCGGCATGTTCGGCCTGTACTTCAGCGGCGCCGACGACATCGTCACCTTCGACGATGTGATGGGCAGCGATGCCGACCTGTTCAAGCGCTTCTTCCACCTGATGCTGGAAGGTGGCGTGTACCTCGCCCCGAGCGCTTTTGAAGCCGGCTTCACCTCGATCGCCCATGGTGATGCCGAGCTGAAACTGACCCTCGATGCTGCCGAACGCGCCTTCGCCGCCTTGAAATAAGCGGATCAAAAATCAGGCGCCGCCCCTGGCGGCGTCAGATTTGCTACTTTGCTTACAGGCATTTCCGTCTTTTTTCGAGAATTCACCTGCAATCCGGCAGATAACTTGCCCACGCAGCAGAAAAACGAGTAAAGACTTTGTAAGCAGGTGCCTGCTTATTTCATAATGCGCGCTTATTGGATCCCCCCGTGGGTCCCGCGCCCCGTCAGAGGTAAGTCGATTCCCATGAAACGCACCGGCCGCACCCTGGTTCTGGGCTGCCTGTTGCTCCTTCAGCCGCTGCTGGCGTATGCCCAGGCAGGCGGCAACTCGTTGTTAATCCCAGCGATGGGTCGTTGCACCCTCAATACCCAGCCGGAAAGCCAGGCCGAAGCCCTGAGCGCGTGCCAGAAACAGGCCGATGGCGGGGATGCGCAGGCGCAATACGAGTTGGGCGAGTACTTCTACGACAGTAAAAACCCCGCACGCGACCTCAACAAAGCCTTGAGCTACTTCGAGAAAGCCTCGTTGCAGGGCCACGCGCAGGCGCAATTCCAGCTGGGCACCATGTTTTTCCACGGCGAAGGCGTACCAGCCAATAACGTCCAGGCGTACATCGTGCTGAAAATGGCAGCGGTGAACGGCGCCGAAGATGCACTGGACACGGCCGACGAAGTGGCCGAACACATGCAGCGCGACGAACTGGAAGTGGCTACCCAAGTGCTGGGACAGATTTTCCGCAACTACCTGCAGGAACTGCAGAGCGCAGATGGCAGCTCGCCGTTTTCGCCGCTGCCGGATCCTTCAAGGTGATAACAGATAACCCTGTCGATGCGCCTTCGGGCCAGCTACATGGGCAATCGTCATACCGGCACTCGCCATTCGCCGCACTGATCGAACATACAAAAGCCCTTCTCGGGTGCAAGCAACCGGTGTCACCCGATCAGTGATCGGATCGATAACTTCGGCGAGGATTTGCCCGGCCGCCAGGTAATCCCCCACCTTCGCGCAAAACACAATCAAGCCTCCCACTGGGCTCACCACCGGTTCTACTCCCGCCAACGGCGTTGGCACATTCAGTAATGGCGGTAGCGGTGGTGCCTGGCCGTCAATGGCTCCCCGTTGAATCAAGTAGTCGATCAACGCCTGGCAATCCTGACGCGCCAGTCCGTGATCCACATCGGCAACACCCCGCAGCTCTACAGTCACAGCAAACCCCGGTGCCGAAAAGCGCCCGGGAAAACGCGCCTGCATGTGCGCCCAGAACAACGTAAAACACTCATCGAACGATTGCCCGCCGGCCTCTTTGGCCAAAAAACACGCCCTGGCTCCCAGGTAACGGGCCAAAGGCTCCACGTGCAACCAGAAATCCGGCGACAAATACAAATGCTGCACGGCCTCGAAATCGCAATGAAGGTCCAGCACGATATCGGCATCGCAGGCCAGCGTTTGCAGGGTCAAGCGCATGGATTGCAACTGTGTCGCCGGCTCCTGGCTGGCCAGTGTTTGCAGCAAGGCGCCACGGATCAGTTGCAGATTGGCGCCCGGTTCATCCGCCAACAGGGCTTCGACGCGATCACCGACCTGCTGGCTGACGTCGAGGAAGAAACGATTGAAGTTTTCCCGACTGTCGTTATCGAAGCGCCCCTGGGGCACATCCATCAACACTTGCTCCAACCCCAGCGGATTGGCCACCGGCACCACCACAACCGACCAACGCATCAACCCTGCTGCCTCCAGGTGCGCCAGCCGCTGCTTCAGATGCCATAAGACCAGCATGCCCGGCAGTTCATCGGCGTGCAGGGACGCCTGGATATAAACCTTGCCGGCTGCATTGGCCGGGCCGTAATGAAAACTGCGAATCTGTCGCGTCGTCCCCGGTACGACCTCCAACAACTCATGCACGTGGGTCTGCATTTCGATCTCCTATCGGGCGGCATCCAGAAAACGCAGCCAGCGCCGTTCAGCCAGGCGAAACAAACCTACCAAGGCAAAGGTAATGCACAGGTAAAGGGCTGCTGCGAAGCCGAATGATTCAAAGGTCAGGAAGGTTGCGGCGTTGGCATCCCGTGCCACTTTCAGGATATCCGGCACCGTGGCGGTGAACGCCAACGTGGTGGAATGCAACATGAAAATCACCTCATTGCTGTAGTAGGGCAATGAGCGGCGCAATGCGGACGGCATGATCAGGTGGACATACAGCTTCCAGCCGTCGAACCCCAGGGATCGGGCGGCTTCGACTTCACCACGAGGCATCGCCCGAATGGCGCCCGCGAGAATTTCCGTGGTGTAGGCGCCGGTATTCAGGGCAAATGCCAACAGCGTACAGTTCAGCGCCTCACGGAAAAACGCATCCAGCACGGGCTGTTCACGCACGGCGGCAATGCTGTAGATCCCGGTATAAAAGATCAGCAACTGGATATACAGCGGCGTGCCGCGAAACAGGTAGGTGAAGCATTGCACCGGCCAACGCAGCCAGCATCTGGATGACACCCTGGCGATGGACAAGGGCAGTGCCAGCAGTAGGCCAAGACACAGCGAGGCACTGGTCAGCCATAGGGTCATGGCCAGGCCGGTAAGTTGTTGACCGTCGGAATAGATGAACGGCCGCCAGTATTCCTGGATCAACTCGATCATGGTGACGGCTCCTGCGCACCGACGCCGTAACGACGCGCCAGCCAGCGCAAGGCAAGGTTTGAAACGCTGCTGAGCAACAGGTAGATCAATGCGGCCATCAGCAAAAAGGCCAATAACTGCTGGCTACTTTTGCCCGCTACCTGGGCGACCTTGACCAAATCCGCCAAGCCAATGATCGACACCAGCGCAGTCGCCTTGAGTAAAACCATCCAGTTATTGCCCAGCCCCGGAAGGGCGAACCGCATCATTTGCGGGAATATCACGTGCACGAAGCCCTGACTGAAGGTCATGCCCAAGGCCTTGGCGGCCTGGAACTGGCCGCGAGGTACAGCCAGCAGGGCACCACGAAAGGTTTCGGTGAAATAGGCGCCGTAGATAAACCCCAAGGTGAGTACGCCCGCGCTGAATGGGTCGATTTCGATGTAGGCCATGCCCAGTTCCTGCGTCAGACGACTCAAACCGGTTTGCACCCCATAGAAAATCAACAGCATCAACAGCAGGTCGGGCACCCCGCGAATCAGAGTGGTGTAGAGCTGTGCGCAGAGGCGCCAGGCCCTGACCCTGGACAGCTTGGCGCCAGCACCGAGCAGGCCGAACGCCAGCCCCAGCAGCAGTGACAGTAGCGCCAGTTGCAGCGTGACCCAGACACCGCCCAACAAGAGTGGCGCAAAACTGTCCAGGGTCGAGGTGAATTGAGTGAAGGTGGGCAACATGTTTGCGCTCTCGCTCGCCATTGAAGGACGGTCATTGACCGCTGAACATGTTCACACCCGGAAAGTACTGGTCTTGCAGCCGAGCGTAGGTACCCTCGGCGTGCAGTGCCGCGAGGCCCTTATCCAGCAGGGCTTTCAGGGCATGATTGCCCTTGGCGATGCCGATGGCGCTTTTGGAGGGCATCAATGCACTTTCGATCGGCGGCCCGAGGACGAACCCCGCACCCTGGGCTGTGCGCATAAATCCGCTTTGCGCTTGCTGTGCATCCTGCAATGAGGCTTGCAGCCGCCCTGCCACGAGATCGGCATACACCTGTTCCTGATCGGCATAAGCCACGATCTTTATACCCTGCCCGGCGAGCACTTGGCGGGCATAGACTTCCTGGGTACTGCCTTGCAGATAGCCAACAGCCGTACCCTTGGCCAGCTCAGCGCCGGGGCGGAGCACCATGGCGGTGGGGCTGGAAAATACCTCCGAGGAGAAATCAATCACCTTTTCTCGTGCGGCGGTGACCGTCACTGAGGCGAGGATGGCGTCGATCTTGCCGGCATTCAGACTGGGAATCAGCCCGTCAAAATCACTTTCAACCCATTGGCAGCGAACACGCAACTGAGTGCAGAGGGCGTTACCGATATCAACTTCGAACCCCGTCAACGTGCCTTTGTTATCTTTATAGGCAAAAGGCGCGTAATTGGGATCAACACCAAAACGGATGACGGCATAGTCATTGGCAAACAGTGGCGTGTTTAATAAAAGAACAGCGAATAACATCAGGATTGTTTTTTTCATTATTGTATTCCTCGTTATTAAATAAACAGCGAGACTGACTACACCTCGATAAGCGGAATCTCTCGCCGGACCAATAAAGAATCAACGGGTGCATCAAACTCCCGTGCCATTCGATGCCCCGAATACACCGCCGCAGCAATCGTGCCGGGCGCCACGCAATCGCCGATCAACGTCAGCGTGCCGATCCCGGCCGCGCGCACCTGTTCGGGTGCGCTGTTCAACGCCTGATACAACGCCTGCTCGGGTTCGCGGGAGGTGACCAACAGCAAGGAAGCGGCGGGAATGAAGCGTGTCCGCTCCGTGTAGACGCACCCTGCGACAAGGCCTTCAGGCATACACCTGACCAACGTATGGGACGGGACGATCGTGACGTTCAGCTCCAGCAGGCGGCGCTGGATGCGGTGTTGCTCAAGGGTGTTGTGGGTCCAGGCCGCCACATCCGCCGCCGGGGTGACGAATATCACTTGCACGCCCCGCGCCACCAGGTGCTCAGCCAAGACGCTGCCCATGTAATAGTGATCGTCATCGAACAGCAGCGCTGGTGACGCCGGCAGGACACCGGCCATCAGATCATCCGGCGTGATGACGGGCAGGCTTCCCAGGCCCGGTAACGGGCGACGCAGGGCCCGTCCCAACCCATCCCGCCGCCAGCGGGAGCCGGTGGCGATAAACACATGCTCTGCGGCGAAGTCCAGGATGTCCTGGGCCTGCAATCGACTCTCCCGATAAATCTCAACCGACGCCAGGCGACTCAAGGCGTCCAACCGATAGTCGATTACCCGCCCCCAGCTCGCCAATCCTGGAAGCCGGGACTCCAGCGCCACCCGTCCGCCAAGGGTGCGCAAGCTGTCCACCAGCGCCACCTCCATGCCCCGAACGCCCAGTATCCGCGCGCACTCCAGCCCTGCGGGCCCTGCGCCGACCACCAGCGCCCGCCCAGGGTGATGCGCACGATTGACCGACTCGGGGTGCCAGCCGCGCCGCCACTCCTCGCCCATGGTCGGATTTTGCGTGCAGCGCAACGGCGTGCTCGTGTGGTCGCCACTGACACAGACATTGCAGCCAATGCATTCGCGAATCTCGTCCGCTCGACCCTCTTCAATCTTCTTCGGCAAGAACGGGTCAGCAATCGAAGGGCGGGCCGCGCCAATCAAGTCCAGGATGCCACGGCGGACCAGCGAGACCATGGTGTCTGGCGAGGTGAACCGCCCGACGCCCACCACCGGCTTGCGGGTCAGAGCCTTCAGACCCGACAGGAAGGTCTCTTGATAACCCTCCGAGGCAAAGCGCGCCGTTACACTGTCGTTGGACCAATCGGCGACGTTGACGTCCCACAAATCCGGCAAGTCCGCCAGCATCGAGAATATTTCAGCGCCCTCTCCATCGCGAGACAGGCCGTCGACCCTCTGCTCGTCTACCGCCAGGCGTACCGCCACGGCACACCGATCACCCACCGCATCGCGGGTGTCTTCAATCAACTCGCGCAACAGCCGCACGCGGTTTTCCAGCACACCGCCATACTCATCAGTACGGCGGTTGTTGCGTGGCGTGAGGAAATGGAACGGCACGCCGAGGTCATGCCCGGCATAGACATAGATGATGTCAAACCCCGCGTCCCGCGCCCGCAGTGCGGCGGCACGGTGCATGGCGCGCAGTTGCTGGATATCGGCACGACTCATGGCCCGGGCCTGTACCGGGTCATAACCACGCACCGGCGTATTGGAGGGCGCCCAGGGAATCTCACGACTGTAGCGGTTGGGGGCCGAGTAACCATTGAATGCCAACTCTACGCCGGCCAGTGACCCGTGCTGGTGGACGGCCTCACACATTCGCGCGAGCGCCGGGATGTCGCGTTCATCCCACAAGCGCGCCTCTATGTAGGGAGAGAACTCGCTCAGCGGGCTGATCTCACATTCTTCAGTGCAGACGACGCCCCACCCACCTTCGGCTTTTATCCCGCGCATGCGTGCCATGGCGGAAGGATGCACATGGCCCATGCCATTGCAGTGGGGAACTTGATAAAAGCGGTTACGGGTGCGAACCGGGCCTATTTGTACCGGCTCAAACAGAATGTCATAACGAGGATCGCGCACAGGGCTACTCCCGAACAGATAAGTCCGTTGATGACTGCGTCATAAGAAAAAAATCGGTGTTAACTAACGCCAGGCGATAGAACGCTAATGCCCTTGTATTCCAGGGCAGAGCCTTTTTGATGGAGAGTTAATTAAAAAAGTGGAACTCACGTCCCATTGAAACAGGCTTTTTATTATTGATGTATTCATGGCGCCCTCTCTGCATAAACAAAATCTGCTGTTTTTTAAACAGAATGTCCATGCACGAGAGGCAAGAATCAGAAATACCCTACAAAATAGTTGAACGTCACTTCTCAGGCATCGGCATCGGAAACGGCATGACATTGCTCATGCCCCGGGCCTCGCTGATTTTCGGCGTGCCCAGGCGCTCGACTTCGTCGATGCGCACGATCGAATGCATCGGCACAAAACTGCGCACCACGCCTTCGAACTGAGCCTTGAGTTTTTCCTCGCCCGGGTCGACGACCAGCTGCGTGCGCTCGCCAAAGACGAACTCTTCCACTTCCAGGAAGCCCCACAGATCACTTTGATAGATCTGCTTGGCGTACATTTCGAACACCTGGCCCTGGTTAAGGAAAATCACCTTGTAGATTGGAGCTTCACGTTTGGTCATGGTGGGCGGGTAACACATCGGGGGATATAAAAGAGGGCGCGAACTATAGCATGGCGTCCGATGCACAGTGCTAGGAACCTATCGGCATGCCCCCTATAATGCGCGGTTCTTTACCACCAGTTGACGATCCCCATGGCCAAGAAGCTTTACATCGAAACCCACGGTTGCCAGATGAACGAGTACGACAGCTCGCGCATGGTCGATCTGCTGGGTGAACATCAGGCCCTGGAAGTCACCGCTCGCGCTGAAGACGCCGACGTGATCCTGCTCAATACCTGCTCGATCCGCGAGCGGGCCCAGGACCGGGTCTACTCGCAGCTGGGCCGCTGGCGTGAACTGAAACTGGCCAACCCGGACATGGTGATCGCCGTCGGCGGTTGCGTGGCCAGCCAGGAAGGCGCCGCCATTCGCGACCGTGCACCGTACGTCGACGTGGTATTCGGCCCGCAGACCCTGCACCGCCTGCCGGAAATGATCGACGCCGCGCGCATCACCAAGCTGCCGCAAGTCGACGTCTCGTTCCCGGAAATCGAAAAATTCGACCATTTGCCCGAGCCGCGCATCGACGGCCCAAGCGCTTATGTGTCGGTAATGGAAGGCTGCAGCAAGTACTGCACCTTCTGCGTGGTGCCATACACCCGCGGCGAAGAAGTCAGCCGCCCGTTCGACGACGTGCTGGCAGAGATCATTCACTTGGCCGAGAACGGCGTGCGTGAAGTGACCCTGCTGGGGCAGAACGTCAACGGCTACCGTGGCCAGACCCACGACGGGCGCCTGGCGGACCTCGCAGAGTTGATCCGCGTAGTGGCTGCCGTCGACGGGATCGAGCGGATTCGCTACACCACCTCGCACCCGCTGGAGTTCTCCGACAGCCTGATCCAGGCCCACGCCGAAGTGCCGGAGCTGGTCAAGCACCTGCACTTGCCGGTGCAATCGGGCTCGGACCGCATTCTCTCGGCGATGAAGCGCAACCACACCGCCCTGGAATACAAATCCAAATTGCGCAAATTGCGTGCGGCGGTGCCGGGGATCTGCATCAGCTCGGACTTTATCGTCGGCTTCCCAGGGGAAACCGAGAAAGATTTCCAGCAGACCATGAAGTTGATCGAAGACGTAGGCTTCGACTTCTCCTACTCCTTCGTCTACAGCCAGCGCCCGGGCACCCCGGCGGCTGACTTGCTCGACGAAACCCCGGAAGCGTTGAAGAAGGAGCGTTTGAACGCCCTGCAACACCGCCTCAACCAGCAGGGTTTCGAGATCAGCCGACAGATGGTGGGCTCGACCCAGCGCATCCTGGTGACCGACTACTCGAAAAAAGACCCTGGCGAATTGCAGGGCCGGACCGAGAACAACCGGATCGTCAACTTCCGCTGTGATAATCCGACGCTGATCGGGCAGTTCGCCGACGTGCACATCGACGCGGCACAACCGCACTCGCTGCGCGGTTCGCTGGTGTAACAATAATTCGACCACCGGGAACCAATGTGGGAGCGGGCTTGCTCGCGAAGGCGGTGTATCAGGCAACGAACAGGCTGACTGCCCCATCGCATTCGCGAGCAAGCCCGCTCCCACATTAGAACGGTGCCAGCTTCGGGATATATAAGTGCTTTCGCACGCAGCCTGCTGGCGTTATCCTTGATTTCATCTTAATTGCCCCAGGGCGGCTAAAAACGACCTTGAACGCACCCATAGAACCACATCGTTTTCTCCTCGAGCCCTTTGAGGCTCGCCGTTTCGCCAATCTGTGCGGACAGTTCGACGAGCACCTGCGCCTGATCGAACAACGCCTGAGCATCGAGATCCGCAACCGCGGCAATCAATTCGAGCTGATTGGTGAACCCCAGCACACCACCTCGGCAGAAAACCTTCTGCGCCGCCTCTACCGGGAAACCAAAGGTAGCGAGCTGTCGCCGGAAACGGTGCACCTGTACCTGCAGGAATCCGCCGTGGAGGACCTGGCCAATAACCCGGTAGCCGAAGCCAGCGTCGCGTTGCGCACCAAGAAAGGCATGATTCGCCCTCGCGGCTTGAACCAGCAGCGCTACGTCAAAGAGATCCTGGGCAACGACATCAACTTCGGCATCGGCCCTGCCGGTACCGGCAAGACCTACCTGGCCGTGGCCTGCGCGGTCGACGCCCTGGAGCGCGAGCAGGTGCGACGCATCCTGCTGGTGCGTCCGGCGGTGGAAGCCGGCGAGAAGCTGGGCTTTTTGCCCGGCGACCTGGCCCAGAAGATCGACCCGTACCTGCGCCCGCTCTACGACGCGCTCTACGAGATGCTCGGCTTCGAATACGTGGCCAAGCTGATCGAGCGCCAGGTGATCGAGATCGCCCCGCTGGCCTACATGCGTGGCCGTACGCTGAACAACAGCTTCATCATTCTCGACGAAAGCCAGAACACCACCGTCGAGCAGATGAAGATGTTCCTGACCCGGATCGGTTTCGGCTCCACCGCCGTGATCACCGGCGACGTCACCCAGGTCGACCTGCCCAAAGGCACCAAGTCGGGCCTGGCCCAGGTGATCGACGTACTCAAGGACGTGCCGGGGATCAGCTTCACGCACTTCATGCCCAAAGACGTGGTACGTCACCCGTTGGTGCAGCGCATTGTCGAAGCCTACGAGCGCTTCGAACACCGCGACGACCAACCGGCCAAGGACACTCGCCGCGATGCTTGAGCTTGACCTGCAGCTGGCCACCGAAGCGCCCGCCCCCAGCGAAGAACAGTTCCGCCAGTGGTGCACCCTGGCCCTGCGCCAGCGCACCGCCGACTCGGAGCTGACCATTCGCCTGGTGGACGAGCCCGAAGGCCGTGAACTGAATCACACCTGGCGACAAAAAGACTACGCGACCAACGTGCTGTCGTTTCCCGCCGACGTACCCGATGAGCTGCTGGATATCCCGTTGCTGGGCGACCTGGTGATCTGCGTCGAAGTGGTCGAGCGTGAAGCAAAGGAACAGGGCAAGGAACTTGAGGCCCATTGGGCCCATCTAGTCATCCACGGCTGCTTGCATCTCTTGGGTTACGACCATATAGACGATGACGAAGCCGAAGAAATGGAAGCACTGGAACGAACGTTGCTTGCAGAACTGGGTCATCGTGACCCGTATGCAGACGACGAAATTGCAACTACACCTAACTGAAACAATAAAGGATTTAGAGTAATCGCTATGAGCGAAGACCGATCGAGCAACGGGCAAAAGTCATGGCTGGGGAAACTCACCCAGGCCTTTGCCCACGAGCCGAAAAACCGCCAGGAGCTGCTGGAGCTGCTGCGCGAGGCGCATCAGAACAAGTTGCTGGACAGCGAAGCGCTGGCTATCGTCGAAGGCGCCATCCAGGTAGCTGACCTGCAAGTACGGGACATCATGGTTCCGCGCTCGCAGATGGTCAGCATCAAGGCGACCCAGACCCCTCGGGAATTCCTCCCGGCCGTGATCGACTCGGCGCACTCGCGCTACCCGGTGATCGGCGAAAGCCATGACGACGTCATGGGCGTCCTGCTGGCCAAGGACCTGCTGCCGCTGATCCTCAAGGAGAACGGCGACAGCTTCAACATCAAGGACCTGCTGCGTCCTGCCACTTTCGTCCCCGAATCCAAGCGCCTGAATGTGCTGCTGCGCGAATTTCGTGCGAACCACAATCACATGGCCATCGTGATTGACGAGTACGGCGGTGTAGCGGGTTTGGTGACCATCGAAGACGTGCTGGAACAGATCGTCGGCGACATCGAAGACGAGCACGACGTCGAAGAAGACAGCTACATCAAGCCGCTGCCCAGCGGTGATTTCCTGGTCAAGGCCCTGACGCCGATCGAGAACTTCAACGAGTTCTTCGACAGCGAATTCTCCGACGATGAATTCGACACGGTTGGCGGCCTGGTGATGAGTGCGTTCGGGCATCTGCCCAAGCGTAACGAGACCACCGAGATCGGTGCCTATCGCTTCCGCATCCTGAATGCCGACAGCCGCCGTATTCACTTGATCCGTTTGACACCTATTGCCCGCTAAGGACTGACATGCGCCGTATGATTGCACCCGGCTGGCCCGGTAACTTGCTGGCCGTGGTGGCCGGCGCCATCACCACCCTGGCGCTGGCGCCGTTCGACCTCTGGCCGTTTGCGCTGGTGGCGGCCGGGTTCTTTTATGCGGGATTGCGTGAACTGACACCGCGCCAGGCCTTGTGGCGCGGCTGGTGTTTCGGTTTCGGCCTGTTTGGCGCCGGTACCAGCTGGATCTACTACAGCATTCACCACTTCGGCGGCGCTTCGGTGCTGCTGGCGGGCATGCTGATGCTGGCGTTTACGGCGGCCATTGCCTGGTTCTTTGCCCTGCCCGCCTGGCTGTGGGCGCGCTGGCTGCGACGCAACGAAGCGCCACTGGCCGATGCCCTGGCCTTCGCGGCCTTGTGGGTTGGCCAGGAAGCGTTTCGCGGCTGGTTCCTCACCGGTTTTCCCTGGCTCTATTCCGGTTACAGCCAGCTCGACGGTCCTCTCACCGGCCTCGCGCCGCTGGGCGGGATGTGGCTGATATCCTTTGCCCTGGCGCTGACCGCCGCACTGATCTGCAACCTGCCGCGTCTGCTGGCGGCTAAGCGCAACCTGTTCATCGGTGCCGGCTTGCTGTTGTTGGTGGCGCCATGGGCCATCGGCCTGGCACTCAAGCATCATGCATGGACCACCCCCGCCGGCGCGCCGCTGACGGTGGCGGCTATCCAGGGCAACGTCGAACAAAGCATGAAGTGGGACCCCGAGCAGCTCAATGCGCAGCTCGCGCTGTACCGCGACATGAGCTTCAGCTCCAAGCCTGTCGACCTGCTGGTATGGCCGGAAACCGCCGTGCCGGTGCTCAAGGAATCCGTGGAGGGTTACCTGGGCATGATGGGCAAGTTCGCCGCTGACCGGCACACTGCGCTGATCACCGGTGTACCGATCCGCCAGGAAGTGCATCACCACAAGCGCTTCTTCAACGGCATCACGGTGGTGGGCGAAGGCGACGGCACCTACCTGAAGCAGAAGCTGGTGCCGTTTGGCGAGTACGTGCCGCTGCAGGACATGTTGCGCGGCTTGATCGCGTTCTTTGACCTGCCGATGTCGGACTTCGCCCGCGGGCCGTCAGACCAGGCACTGCTGCAAGCCAAGGGCTATCAGATTGCGCCGTTCATTTGCTATGAAGTGGTGTACCCGGAGTTCGCCGCCGGCCTGTCGGCCCGCAGCGATTTGTTGCTGACCATCAGCAACGACACCTGGTTCGGCCGCTCCATCGGCCCGCTGCAACATTTGCAGATGGCCCAGATGCGCGCCCTGGAAGCCGGTCGCTGGATGATCCGCGCCACCAACAACGGCGTCACTGGCCTGATCAACCCGTACGGGCAGATCACCGTGCAGATCCCGCAGTTTGAACGCGGGATTCTCTACGGCGAGGTCGTGCCGATGCACAACCTCACCCCATACCTGGAATGGCGTTCGTGGCCGTTGATCATCCTGTGCCTTGGCCTGTTTGGCTGGGCGCTGTTAGCGGGCCGGATGTCCAAAACGGTTTAACAGAAATACTCGGACGACAATGTGGGAGCGGGCTTGCTCGCGAATGCGATCTGTCAGTTAAAGCACCAGTGACTGACACACTGTATTCGCGAGCAAGCCCGCTGCCACATTTGCCCGGCGGTATTACCTGTAAAACATCCGGTAACCCACCTGCCCCACCGCTTCATTCAGCAACTGCCCGCTCTGCCATACCGACTTGAACTCCGGCATCCAGCCCCCCAATGGCCGGGCATTGTCCAAACCAAGAAACCCCACTGGCGCCGGAACAACCGTGAACCCGGCCTTTTCGAAGCTCCAGCGCGAGCGCGGCATATGCCAGGCCTGAGTCACGACCACCACACGCTTGACTCCCTGCGGCAGCAGAATCTCGGCACTCATCTGCGCGTTTTCCCACGTGGTACGGCTGCGCTCTTCCTTCCAGCGCACGCTCACGCCAAAGTCATCCTGCATCGATACCGCCATCAACTCCGCCTCGCTGGGCGGTGTGCCGTAGTGCAAGCCGCCGGTGGTCAGCACCGGCAAGCCCGAAGCCTTGGCCAGGCGGGCTGCATAGCGCTGGCGCTCAAGGCCGATACCCGTCGGCTGATCGGAGCCCCACGCCGGATCCCCGCGCTCACGCCCCGAGCCCAACACCACGATGGCATCAGCCCGCTGCGCCAGGGTCGCCCATTCATCACGGGCCAGAGGCGGCTCGGTCTCCAGGGCCTTTGCGCCCCATTGAACCGCCACCGGCAGGCTCATCAGCCACATCCCGCCAAATCCCAGGGCAAAGCACACGGCCGCAAGCCGCGGTCGGCTGCGACGAAACCACCAGGCAAGGGCCAGCAACAGCAACAGGATGCCGGGCGGCAACAACAATTGTTTAATGAAATAGCGAATAGGCATCGGGCATCTCCAAAGATGCCCGAAGCCTAAGGTGTAACGGGGTTAAGCGACAATCTTTACAGGAACAGACGCTGAGAAGGCTACAGATCACTAACGCGGTACTTCACTTGAAACGCACGGACCGGAGTTTTTCCGGGCTGCGACCGGCCGAAAAATCCTTGAGCCATACCACCTTGGCCGATCGCGAAAACTCCTGGGCTGGCGGGGAGGCCATGCCATGGGACGCGCGATGCTCATTCAACTCCAGATACACCCTGATCACGTCCAGCTCTGCCTGGCTCAAGCCACGCAGTTCCAACTCCAGAGGCCGTTCATCACACAATCGGCCTGCGGTTTTTGCTGCATCCAGTGCTCGACCCAAACGGTCGATCAGTCCTTCGTACACCTGCGGTTTCGTTAAAGTTCGCTGCGAATCAACCATCCCTCACCTCATTGAAGATAAGACTCACTCCCCACTAAACAGCGTAGTCCTGCTTGCCCTGCCTGCCTGGCGCCGCGACCAACGGCCTCGGCGGCGCAATCAGGGTTTCCCTCGATAGAGTGGGGTCATGTATGCTACGGCGCTTCCTGTAACTCCACTTCCCGCAGGGTTTGGGCACGGACGCGCCGCTTTTTGGTGTCGATCAACCTGAACGTTGCACCGAAGAGGATTAGGCCACCCCTATTCAGTTCAAAAGTAGCCATGCACGAACAATATCAGCCCCGTGAAATAGAAAATGCCGCCCAGTCGTTCTGGGATGAGCAAAAGTCCTTTGAAGTCAGTGAACAGCCAGGCAAGGAGACTTTCTATTGCCTATCGATGTTCCCTTACCCCAGCGGCAAGCTACACATGGGGCATGTGCGCAACTACACCATCGGCGACGTCATCTCCCGCTACCAGCGCATGCTGGGCAAGAACGTCCTGCAACCCATGGGTTGGGACGCCTTCGGCATGCCGGCGGAAAACGCCGCGATGAAGAACAACGTAGCGCCCGCCAAGTGGACCTACGAAAACATCGCCTACATGAAGACCCAGCTGCGCAGCCTGGGCCTGGCGGTGGACTGGTCCCGCGAGGTGACCACCTGCAAGCCTGATTACTACCGCTGGGAACAATGGCTGTTCACTCGCCTGTTCGAAAAAGGCGTGATCTACAAGAAGAGCGGCACCGTGAACTGGGACCCGGTGGACCAGACCGTACTGGCCAACGAACAAGTGATCGACGGCCGCGGCTGGCGTTCCGGCGCGCTGATCGAAAAGCGCGAAATCCCGATGTACTACTTCAAGATCACCGCCTACGCGGATGAACTCTTGTCGAGCCTCGATGATTTGCCGGGCTGGCCCGAGCAGGTCAAGACCATGCAACGCAACTGGATCGGCAAGTCCCGTGGCATGGAAGTGCAGTTCCCCTACAACGTCGACTCCATCGGCGCAGAAGGTGTATTGAAAGTCTTCACCACCCGTCCGGACACCCTGATGGGCGCGACCTACGTCGCCGTGGCCGCCGAACACCCGCTGGCCACCCAGGCTGCACAGAACAACCCTGAGCTGCAGGCGTTCATCGCCGAATGCAAGGGCGGCAGCGTCGCCGAAGCCGACGTCGCCACCCAGGAGAAAAAAGGCCTGCCGACCTCGTTGTTCGTCGAGCACCCATTGACCGGCGAGAAGCTGCCGGTGTGGGTCGCCAACTACGTGCTGATGCACTACGGTGATGGCGCAGTAATGGCTGTGCCGGCCCACGACGAGCGCGATTTCGAATTTGCCGTCAAGTACAACCTGCCGATCAAGTCCGTGGTGCGCACCAGTTCGGGCGACACCAACCCGGCTCCGTGGCAGGACGCGTACAACGAACACGGCACACTGATCAATTCCGGCGAGTTCGACGGCCTGGATTTCGAAGGCGCCTTCGACGCCATCGAAGTCGCGCTGATCAAGAAAAACCTCGGTGCCTCGCGCACCCAGTTCCGCCTGCGTGACTGGGGCATCAGCCGCCAACGCTACTGGGGCTGCCCGATCCCGATCATCCACTGCGAAACCTGCGGTGACGTGCCGGTACCGGAAGACCAACTGCCGGTCGTATTGCCCGAAGACGTGGTGCCGGACGGTGCTGGCTCGCCATTGGCGCGCATGCCCGAATTCTACGAGTGCACCTGCCCGAACTGCGGTGCCCCGGCCAAACGCGAAACCGACACCATGGACACCTTCGTGGAGTCTTCGTGGTACTACGCCCGCTACGCCTCGCCGCACTATGAAGGCGGCCTGGTGGAAAAATCCGCGGCCGACCACTGGCTGCCGGTAGACCAGTACATCGGCGGTATCGAACACGCCATCCTTCACCTGCTGTACGCGCGCTTCTTCCACAAGCTGATGCGTGATGAAGGCCTGGTGAGTTCCGACGAGCCGTTCAAGAACCTGCTGACCCAGGGCATGGTGATTGCCGAGACTTATTACCGCCGCGAAGCCAATGGCGCCTACACCTGGTTCAACCCGGCAGATGTCGAGCTGGAGCGTGACAGCAAGGCCAAGGTGATCAGCGCCAAGCTGAAATCCGACGGCCTGCCGGTGGAAATCGGCGGCACCGAGAAGATGGCCAAGTCGAAGAACAACGGCGTCGACCCACAGTCGATGATCGACCAGTTCGGCGCGGACACCTGCCGCCTGTTCATGATGTTCGCCTCGCCGCCTGACATGAGCGCGGAATGGTCGGACTCCGGCGTCGAAGGTTCACATCGCTTCCTCAAGCGCGTCTGGCGCCTGGCGCACGCCCATGTCAGCCAAGGCTTGCCGGGCAAGCTGGACGTGGCGACCCTGAGCGATGAGCAAAAAGTCATTCGCCGCAGCACCCACCTGGCCATCAAGCACGCCAGCCAGGACGTGGGCCAGCACCACAAATTCAACACCGCCATCGCCCAGGTGATGACGCTGATGAACGTGCTGGAGAAAGCGCCGCAGGCCACCGAACAGGACCGCGCACTGGTACAGGAAGGCCTGGAAACGGTCACCCTGCTGCTGGCGCCGATCACGCCGCACATCAGCCACGAACTGTGGAACCAGTTGGGCCACAGCGGTGCCGTCATCGATGCCGGCTGGCCGGTACAGGATGACAGCGCCCTGGTACAGGACACGCTGCAACTGGTGATTCAGGTCAACGGCAAGCTGCGTGGCCAGATCGACATGCCGGCCAGCGCCAGCCGTGAAGACGTCGAAGCCGCCGCCCGTATCAATGAGAACGTGCTGCGCTTCACCGAAGGCCTGACGATCCGCAAAGTGATCGTGGTGCCCGGCAAACTGGTCAATATCGTCGCTAGCTAATCGGATCGGGCGCCGAGGGAATAACCCTGGCGCCGAACAAAACCTCCAGGGCCTCGATAAGGCCCACATGGTTTCAAGGGGAGCATCAAAATGATCAAACGCAATCTGCTGGTTATGGGCCTTGCCGTGCTGCTGAGCGCTTGCGGCTTCCAGCTGCGCGGCACCGGCACCACCGAACTGGCGATCAAGGAACTGGACGTCACCGCCCGCAACTCCTACGGCGAGACAGTGCAACAGCTGCGCCAGGTCCTGGAAAACAGTGGCGTCAAAGTCTATTCAGGCGCGGCTTACAAACTGAACCTGGTGGATGAAAAAGAAGAGCAGCGCAGCCTCAGCTACGCCAGCGCCGGGCGTGCTTCGGACATTGAGCTGAGCACCACGCTCTTCTTCGAAATCCAGGGCCATGACCACCTGCCGCTGATGGGCGACAAGATCCAGATACAGAAAGTCGTGAGCCACGACGGCAACAACCTGGTGGGTTCGGACTCCGAAACCATCCAGGTGCGCAAGGAAATGCGTCGTGAACTGGTGCAGCGCATGGTCCTGCGCCTGCAACTGATCACGCCGGAGCAACTGGATAAGCTGCAGCAAACCGCGGATGCCAAGGCCAAGGCAGATGCCGATGCGCTGAAAGCGGCGCAAGAGTATGAAGACAGCCAACCTAAACAGTCGCCTGTCGAAGTTCCTGTCGAGTAAGCCAGACGGGGCGCCCCAGGCGCCCCGTTCGCACTGCCTATGAAACTCGCCCCCGCCCAACTCGCCAAGCACCTGCAAGGCAGCCTTGCGCCCGTCTACATCGTCAGCGGTGATGACCCGCTGCTGTGCCAGGAGGCTGCGGACGCAATTCGCACCGCCGCCCGCCAACAGGGCTTCGATGAACGCCAGGTATTCAGCGCCGACGCCAGTTTCGACTGGGGTACGCTGCTGCAAGCCGGGGCGAGCATGTCGCTGTTCGCCGAAAAACGCCTGCTGGAACTGCGCCTGCCTTCGGGCAAGCCCGGCGACAAAGGCGCGGCGGCTTTGATGGAATACTGCGCACGCCCTGCCGAAGACACGCTGCTGCTGATCAGCCTGCCCAAGCTCGATGGCAGTGCGCAGAAAACCAAGTGGGGCAAGGCGCTGGTGGAAGGTGGCCAGACTCAGTTCATACAGATCTGGCCGGTGGACAGCAGCCAACTGCCGCAGTGGATTCGTCAGCGCCTGTCGCAATCCGGGCTGAGTGCCAGCCAGGATGCGGTGGAGCTGATCGCGGCGCGGGTGGAAGGCAACCTGCTGGCCGCCGCCCAGGAAATCGAAAAGCTCAAGCTGATGGCCGAGGGTGGCCAGATCACCGTCGAAACCGTACAAGGCGCCGTGGCGGACAGCGCGCGCTTTGACGTATTTGGCCTGGTGGATGCGATCCTCAACGGCGAACCCACCCACGCCCTGCGCATGCTCGAAGGGCTGCGCGGCGAAGGCGTCGAGCCGCCGGTGATTCTCTGGGCCCTGGCGCGAGAATTACGGCTGCTGGCCAATATTGCCCTGCAGTACAGCCAGGGCATCCCACTGGACAAGGCCTTCAGCCAGGCGCGGCCACCGGTATGGGACAAGCGCAAACCACTGATCAGCAAAGCCCTGCAACGGCACTCGGCGCAACGCTGGGCGCAATTGCTGATGGAAGCCCAACGCATTGACGCGCAGATCAAGGGGCAGGCGGCTGGATCGCCGTGGATGAGCCTGAGTCGTTTGTCACTTTTGATGTCAGGACAGCGCTTGGCGCTGCCTGCTGAATAGTCCTACGTATCGCTGGGCTGGACAGAATCCAAACTTCGGCAGATGATTCGCACCGCATCATCAACCTGCCAGAGAGTACCCATCATGAGCAAAAAGCCATCCAAGCATGGCCCCAACAAGGCCAAATCCATCATCGCCCAGCCGTTGTTCCGCAGTCGCCAGGAACGAGCCGGCAAAGGCAAAGGCAGCTACCGCCGCGAAGCCTTCCAGTCTAATAGCTGGGAGGCTTCTTACTTTCTGGCTGCCTGAAGGCAAGCGCCCCTCCGGCATGATAAGGTCTGTACCTGATTCGTATTCCCTGGACCTGTGCATGCCCTCTAGTCTTTCCCGTCGTTGGCACCTTCGCCAACTGATCGCTGCCTCCAGCCTCATTCTGTTAGTCGCCTGCGCGGAAAAACCCACCGCTGCCGATGCCCAACCCCTGCCCCCGCTCCAGACTGCACCGGTAGCTGCGCCTGCCGTCGTTGCGCCACTGGTGGCAGACAATCTTGATATCCAGCCGACCCAGACCTTTGCCGAATGGCAGGCGGGGTTTCGCGTGGAAGCCTTGAAGGCCGGTATCACGCCGCAGGTTTTCGACACGGCCTTTGCCAATGTCGTACCCGACATGGCGGTGATCCGCGCCGACCGCAGCCAGCCGGAGTTCTCCCGGCCGGTATGGGAATACCTCGATGGCGCGCTGTCGCCGCTGCGGGTGCGCAATGGCCAGTCGCTGCTGGTGAAGTACGCCGACATTCTGCAACGCATTGAGGACCGTTACGGCGTCGACCGCCAGGCGCTGGTCTCGGTGTGGGGCATGGAGAGTAACTTCGGCCAGTTCCAGGGCAACAACTCGGTGATCCGCTCACTGGCGACCCTGGCCTATGAAGGCCGTCGCCCGGCCTTCGCCCAGGCGCAACTGTTGGCGGCGCTGCAAATCATCCAGCATGGCGATATCGCCGCCGACCAGATGAAAGGCTCCTGGGCCGGGGCCATGGGCCAGACCCAGTTCATCCCGACCACCTATAACACCCACGCCGTAGACTTCGACGGTGACGGCCGCCGCGATATCTGGAACAGCCCGGCCGACGCCCTCGCCTCCACCGCGCACTACCTGCAAAGCTCCGGCTGGCAGAAAGGCCAGCCCTGGGGCTTCGAGGTGCAGCAACTGCCGTTGAATTTTGATTACGCCCTGGCCGATGGCAGCGTACGCAAGACCGTTGGCGAGTGGCTGAAACTGGGAATCCAGGTGCCGCCGGGCGCCAGTGTCCCGGCCAACGTCGACCAGCTTTCCGCCGCCCTGTTGCTGCCGGCCGGCTATCGTGGCCCGGCGTTCCTGGTGCTGGATAACTTCCGCGCGATCCTCAAGTACAACAACTCGTCGTCCTACGCGTTGGCAGTTGGATTGTTGTCGGAACGCTTCGGGGGCGGAGGCTTGATTCGTGGGAGCTGGCCGAAAGATGAGCTGCCGTTGACTCGCTCGCAGCGAATTGACTTGCAGACGGTGCTCAGTGCCAATGGTTACGACGCAGGCAACCCGGACGGGATCATCGGTGCGAATACCCGCAAGGCGATTCGTGCCGCGCAGCAGTCCCTGGGCTGGCCGGCGGATGGGTATCCGACGGTGAAGTTGCTGGAGTCGCTGCAAAGCCGATAGATCGGCGTATGGCTGCTACCGCATTCGCGAGCAAGCCCGCTCCCACGTTTTGACCGTGCACTTCCTGAAGGAACGCGATCGAAATGTGGGAGCGGGCTTGCTCGCGAAGAGGCCTTTATCGGCGCTACAAAGTTCAGGCCTTAAACACCACATCCTGTTCCAACACCAACCGCTTCTCCCCCGCATCCAGCCGCACCCTGGCGCCCAACGGCAAGGTCAGGTTCGGGTTGCAGTGCCCGCTGCGCCAGCCGGATAGCACAGGAATGCACAACGGCTCGAAGGTCTGCTTCAGCAAGCGCTCAAGCGCAAGGCTATCAACCCCAGCCACATCCCCCACCACCACGCCCGCCACCTGGGCCAGCTTGCCCGCCAGGCGCAAATGGGTGAGCAACCGGTCAATGCGGTACAACGGCTCGTTCACATCTTCGATAAACAGAATGATGCCCTCGGCATCAATCTCGTAAGCCGTGCCCATCACTGCTGCGATCATCGATAGATTGCCGCCCAGCAGCCGCCCACAGGCGATGCCTGGCTCGACGGTGGTCAGCGGGTAGGCCACAGGGTGAGCCAGCTGGCTACCGGCTTTCACTTGCCCACGCAGCATGCTGAACAGCGACGACTCGGTAGGCTGTTGCTTTTCACCTAACAGGTCAGCGTTGAACATCGGACCATGGAAGGTGACGAAACCGGCATACCGGTTGATCGCCAGGTGCAGGGCGGTGATATCGCTGTAGCCTACGAATGGCTTGGGGTTGGCCCGGAGCAGGTCAAAGTCCAGGCGGTCCAGCAGGCGTGGCGTGCCATAGCCGCCGCGCAGGCAGAAAATCGCGTCGATGGTCGAGTCGGCGAACGCCGCGTGCAGGTCATCAAGGCGTACCTCATCACTGCCGGCCAGATAGCCATCACGCTGGCTCACGCCCGGAAAGATCCGCAGTGTGTAGCCTCGGGCGCGCATCCATTGCGTGGCCGTGTCGATATCCAGCTCGGCCGGCCCGGCAGGGGCAATCAGTCCGATCACGCCTTCGGCGCGCAGCGCAGGTACCGCACAAGTGGTCAATTGAGTCGTCATCCATGGTTCTCCTCGCGTGGATTGCCCAAGGCACTCTAAACAGCAATGGTTGCAAACAGAAGAGGAAGAGTCAGTAGCAAATGTGGGAGCGGGCCTGGGTGGGAGCGGGCTTGCTCGCGAAGGCGGTCAGTCACCGGACAGGTCAACTGATCCAACGCATTCGCGAGCAAGCCCGCTCCCACTCAAGCCGGCTCCCACATGGGTCCTGCAGTGTCCGGCGTTCCGCGTATCAGGACACCAGGCTGGCCTTGACCAGTTTCGCCTGCTCGTCGGCGTGGTACGAGGAACGTACCAGCGGGCCGGAAGCGACGTTCTTGAAGCCCATCTTGTAGCCTTCTTCGGCAAACCAGGCGAACACATCCGGGTGCACGAAGCGCTGTACCGGCAAGTGGCTGCGGGACGGCTGCAGGTACTGGCCAAGGGTCAGCATGTCGATGTCGTGTTCGCGCATGCGCTTCATGACTTCGATGACTTCTTCGTCGGTTTCGCCCAGGCCCAGCATCAGGCCGGATTTGGTCGGAATGTGCGGCATCATCTGCTTGAATTTCTGCAGCAGGGTCAGCGACCACTGGTAGTCCGAACCCGGACGCGCAGCCTTGTACAGGCGCGGTACGGTTTCCAGGTTGTGGTTGAACACGTCAGGCGGCTCGGCGGCGGTGATTTCCAGCGCCACGTCCATACGGCCACGGTAGTCCGGCACCAGGGTCTCGAGCATCACGTTCGGCGACAGCTTGCGGATCTCGCGGATGCAGTCGGCAAAGTGCTGGGCACCGCCGTCACGCAGGTCGTCGCGGTCTACCGAGGTAATCACGACATACTTGAGTTTCAGGTCGGCGATAGCGATGGCCAGGCTTTCCGGCTCGTTGACGTCCAGTGGCTTCGGCCGGCCGTGGCCAACGTCGCAGAACGGGCAACGACGGGTGCAGATGTCACCCATGATCATGAAGGTCGCGGTGCCACCGGAGAAGCACTCGCCCAGGTTCGGGCAGGACGCCTCTTCGCACACGCTGTGCAGCTTGTGTTTGCGCAGCAGGGCCTTGATGCGGTCGACTTCCGGCGAAACCGGGATACGCACGCGAATCCAGTCAGGCTTTTTCGGCAGTTCGGTGGTCGGAATGATCTTCACCGGGATGCGTGCAACCTTCTCGGCGCCGCGCAGCTTGACGCCGGCTTCTACCTTGGCACGCGGGGCCGGACGCTCGGTAACATCCAGCGTCGGGATCATGGTTTGCACTGCATCAGTAGTCATAATCAGTCGATTCCGCCCGTTAGGGTCGTCTGCTCAGCATAGTCGAGGTGTTTGACGAGCTGCGCGCGCAGCCGGGCACTTACCTCGGCAAATTCTAGTGGTGTTGCGTGATCGCTCAACTGGGTCATCGCCAAACCGGCGTAGCCGCAGGGATTGATCCGTCGAAACGGCGCCAGGTCCATGTCCACATTCAAGGCCAGGCCATGAAAGGAACAACCGTGGCGAATCCGCAAGCCCAGGGAGGCGATTTTCGCGCCATCAACATAAACCCCCGGTGCATCCGGCTTGGCCGCGGCGGTCACACCGTAGCTGGCCAGCAGCTCGATCAGGCATGACTCCATGCGACTGACCAGCTCACGTACGCCAAAACCCAGCCTGCGCACGTCCAGCAACAGATAAGCCACCAATTGACCTGGGCCATGGTAAGTCACCTGCCCGCCGCGGTCGACCTGCACCACCGGGATTTCTCCCGGCAGCAGCAAATGCTCGGCCTTGCCGGCCTGGCCCTGGGTGAAAACCGGCGGGTGCTCCACCAGCCAGATTTCATCCGGGGCTTCAGTGCCGCGCTCGTTGGTGAACCGCTGCATGGCGTGCCACACCGGTTCGTAAGCCATTTGGCCGAGCTCGCGAAAGCCCAGGGTCTGTGACATCACAACACCATGTGCACGAAGCCGGTAGCCCGCAGTTCGCTGTTGATGTTGTAGAGCTGGTCCTGGTCAGTCGCCACGATGTGCAACTGAATAGTGGTGTACTTGCCGTTGGTGCTTTGACGCTCATCCACACGGTCATGGTTGATCGTTGCGTGCTTCTTGACGATCTCGATGATCTTGTCCTTGTTGCCCACGCCCGTATCGCTGATCACCTTGACGGGATAGTCCACGTTTGGGAATTCGATCTTTGGCGCCTTTACTTCGGTATCGGTCATGGCGTAACGGCCTCGTAAGCGTAAGCCGTGGCGACGGGCATAACCCCGCGCCGGATCAGCGCGGGGTCATGCAGGTGCACACTATCAGTTGAACAAGCTGTAGAAGAATAGACGGATGCTATCCCACACGCGTCGGAAGATACCACCTTCGTCGACGGCGTCCAGAGCGATCAGATCGGCGCTGTGCACCACCTTGTCGTCCAGCTTCACTTCGACTTTACCAATCACATCGCCCTTGGCGATCGGTGCGACCAGTTGCGGGTTCATGGTCATGCTGGCAACCAGCTTCTTGAGCTGGCCTTTAGGCATGGTCAGGGTCAGGTCTTCAGCCAGGCCGGCCTTGACTTGATGGGTCGCGCCTTTCCATACAGGGGCTTGAGCCAGCTCGGTGCCTTTCTGGTAGAAGGTCTGGGTTTCGAAGAAACGGAAGCCATAGGTCAGCAGCTTTTGCGTCTCGGCCGCACGGGCCTGCTCGCTGTTGGTACCGAATACCACGGCAATCAGGCGCTGGCCGTCACGGACAGCGGACGACACCATGCAGTAGCCGGCTTCTTCGGTGTGGCCGGTTTTCAGGCCATCGACAGTCTTGTCACGCCACAGCAACAGGTTGCGGTTAGGCTGCTTGATGTTGTTCCAGAAGAACTCTTTCTGGGAGTAGATCGCGTAGTGCACCGGGTCGACACGAATGATCGCGCGAGCCAGGATCGCCATGTCGTGAGCCGACGAGTAGTGCTCAGGGTTCGGCAGGCCGGTCGGGTTCATGAAGTGGCTGTTGGTCATGCCCAGGTCGGCCACGGTTTTGTTCATCATGTCGGCGAACGCATCTTCGCTGCCGGCGATGTGCTCGGACAGGGCTACGCTGGCGTCGTTACCCGACTGGATGATGATGCCGTGCAGCAGGTCGCTGACGGTCACTTGCGAGCCGACCTTGATGAACATCCGCGAACCGCCGGTGCGCCAGGCGTTTTCGCTGACGGTCACCGGATCGTTTTCGCCGATCTGGCCGCGACGGATTTCCAGGGTCGCGATGTAGGCGGTCATCAGCTTGGTCAGGCTGGCTGGGGGCAGGCGCTGGTCACCGTTGTTCTCCACCAGCACGTTGCCGCTGGCGGCGTCCATCAGGACCCAGGCCTTGGCAGCCAGTTGCGGGGAAGCTGGCACCATTTCAACCGCCCAGGCGGCCGGGGTGATGATCAGCGAAAGAAGCAGGCACGTGCGTTTGGCTAAGGTGGTGATGTTCATCCGTCTCTCGAAATTGCTTATGGAAACTTGCCCTCGCGGGCAAAACTATTCAGACAGCCCGTCGCCAGACTGTCGCGTGTTCGGTTGCATGCCCACCCCTTGCCCCTGGGTTTTTATTGTTCAACGAGCCAACAACCAGGGCTCAAACCCGCATGCGAGCCTGAGCCATCAATCCTTTGTACTGCTTACTCGGCGGTGACCACGCTGGGTTGCCCCAGGTTGGCCAGGCGCACGCTGTTCTGCACTTGCGCAACTTCACTCGGCGAGCCGATCGGCCCCATGCGCACACGGTGCAGGGTCTGCTGGTTACGCACAATAGAGCTGATAAAGACTGGCGCGCTGACCATCCCGCTGAGCTTGGACCTTAGCAGCTCTGCCGCGTCCGGGTTGGCGAAAGCGCCGACTTGCAGGTACTGGCCGCCCACGGTAGAGGCTCCCGGTGCTGCATGCGGAATGACCACCGTGTCCGGGGCGTGCTGCGCCGGCGGCGGGGTCCACTGTTCGATCTTGCCGGCCGAGGCCGTGACTTGCGGTTGCGGGGTTTGCGGTTCGTTGAGCATCAACGGCGCCGGCTTGCCACGCTGGGCCCAGTACTGGGCCGGGTCGATACCTTCGACCTTCACCCGGGCGGTGCCGATTTCGGCATACCCGAGTTTCTTGGCGGCGGCGTAGGACAAGTCGATGATCCGGTCCGAATAGAACGGCCCACGGTCATTGACCCGCAGGATTACCGAGCGGTTGTTGTCCAGGTTGGTCACGCGTACATAGCTGGGCAGCGGCAGGGTCTTGTGCGCCGCGCTCATGCCGTACAGGTCATAGACTTCGCCGTTGGCGGTGTTCTGGCCGTGGAACTTGGTCCCGTACCAGGACGCCGTACCTGATTGCACGTAGGTCTTGGAGTCTTGCAGCGGGAAGTAGTTTTTGCCCAGCACGGTATAGGGGTTGGCCTTGTAAGGGCCGGTGTGCAGGGTCGGCGTGGCATCCGGGATCTTCGAAACATCCACATCCCACCACGGCGCGCCGTCTTTGTGGGCGCGGTTGATATCCAGCCCCGGCTGGGAGCGGATCGCCGTGCCAGCGGTTTTTTGCACCGGTGCACGACTGGTGGAGCAACTGACCACCAATAACGACAATGCGGCGTACGCCAACAGCTTCAGGGGTTTGTACATCGGTGATACCGGCATTACTTGACGCCCCGTGCTTGGACCAGCATGTCTGACAGTTGATGCACGGCCATGGCGTACATCACGCTGCGGTTATAACGCGTGATTGCGTAGAAATTCTTCAAGCCCATCCAGTATTCGGGGCCATTTTCGCCTTCGAGGCGGAACGCCGTCACCGGCATATCATCGCGTGGCGCATTCTGACTCGACCAGCCCAGCGCCCGCAACTCCCCGACCGTCTTGACCGGCTCGATACCCTGGGTCAGGCCTTCATCGGCGCGCTCACCGGTCACATCGGCGCGAATCACCACCGGCTCGCCGGCTACCCAGCCGTGGCGCTTGAAGTAGCTGGCGACGCTGCCAATGGCGTCATCGGGGTTGCTCCAGATATTGATATGGCCGTCGCCGTCAAAATCCACGGCGTAGGCGCGAAAGCTGCTCGGCATGAACTGCGGCAAGCCCATGGCCCCGGCGTAGGAGCCCTTGAGGGTCAACGGGTCGACCTGTTCTTCACGGGCCAACAACAGGAACTCGCGCAGCTCTTTGCGGAAGAATTCGGCGCGTGGCGGGTAGTCAAAGCCCAGGGTCGACAAGGCGTCGATCACCCGGTAGCTGCCGGTGTTGCGGCCGTAGAAGGTTTCGATGCCGATGATTGCCACGATCACCTGGGCCGGTACGCCGTATTCCTGCTCGGCGCGGGCCAGCACCGCTTCGTGCTGGCGCCAGAAGTCCACGCCCCGCGCCACGCGGGCGTCGGTCAGGAACATCGGGCGATATTCCTTCCACTGCTTCACGCGCTCGGCGGGCCGGGAGATGGCGTCGAGGATCGCCTGCTTGCGCTGGGCCTCGCGGAACACGCCCATCAGCTGTTCACCGGCGAAACCATAGTCACGGGTCATCTCACCGACAAACTCGGCGACCTGGGGCGAACCGTCGTAGTCGCCGGCCTGCGCTTCCTGCACAGCGGCTCCCAGCAGGCCCAACAGGCCCATCCAGGACACGTGCCGGGCAGCCCAGCCGCGCATTACTTGCATTGACATCTTCACCTTATTCAAACCTGTGCGATCCACTTACGATGGGTATGGATCGACATCAAAACCCCAAACGCTGACATCAATGTCACCAGCGAAGTTCCGCCGTAGCTAATGAACGGCAACGGCACCCCAACCACCGGCAACAGGCCACTGACCATACCGATGTTGACGAAAACGTAAACAAAAAACGTCATGGTGAGGCTGCCGGCGAGCAATTTGCCAAACAGGGTTTGCGCCTGGGCAGTAATCACCAGGCCGCGCCCGATCAGCAGCAAGTAAATCAGCAACAGTGCGCAGATGCCCACCAGGCCGAACTCCTCGCCCATCACCGCAATAATGAAGTCGGTGTGGCTTTCCGGCAAAAAGTCCAGGTGCGACTGGGTGCCCAGCAGCCAGCCCTTGCCGAATACGCCGCCGGAACCGATGGCCGCCTTGGACTGGATGATGTTCCAGCCGGTGCCCAGCGGATCGCTCTCCGGGTCGAGGAACGTGAGGATTCGCTGCTTCTGGTAGTCGTGCATGAAGAAGAACCACATGGCCACGGCCACCGGCACGGCGGCGGCCAGCACGCTGAGGATCCAGCGCCAGCGCAGCCCACCCATGAACAGCACGAACGCGCCGCCCGCCAGGATCAGCAACGAGGTGCCGAGGTCGGGCTGGCGCACGATCAGGATAAACGGCACGCCGATCAATATCAGGCTGATGCCCACGTGCTTGAGCTGGGGCGGCAGTGTGCGTTTTGACAGGTACCAGGCGATGGTCGCCGGCATCAAAATCTTCATGAATTCCGACGGCTGGAAGCGAATCACCCCCGGGATGTTGATCCAGCGCGTCGCACCCATGGCGTTGTGGCCCATGACATCCACCACCACCAGCAGCAACACGCCGGCGACATACCCCAGCGGCACCCAGCGCGCCATGAAACGCGGCTCCAGCTGGGCGATCACCACCATCGACAACAGGCCCAGGCCAAACGACGACGCCTGTTTGATCAGCAAGTCCCAGTTCTTGCCACTGGCCGAATACAACACGAACAGGCTGCCGGCGGCCAGGGTCAGCAGCAGGATCAGCAACGGGCCATCAATGTGCATGCGCTGCAGCAAAGTGGCGCGGCGGCGCATCACATCCTCGCTGGAGAGGATACGGTCAAAATTACTCTTCAAGGGCCGTAGCCTCCACACTGGATGGGGTGCCGCCATATTCGGGCTTGAGCTTGCCGTCTTCGGTCAACAGCCAGGCATCCATGATCTGCCGCACCACGGGCGCTGCTACGCCGGAACCGGATTCACCGTTCTCGACCATCACCGCCACGACGATCTTCGGGTTGTCGGCCGGAGCAAAGCCGACGAACAAGGCGTGGTCACGGTGGCGTTCCTGAACCTTGGAGCGGTCGTATTTCTCGCCCTGCTTGATCGCGACCACCTGGGCCGTACCGCTCTTGCCGGCAATCCGGTATTGCGCACCGGCTGCCGCTTTACGAGCGGTACCCCGGGCGCCGTGCATCACTTGCTGCATGCCGTGGTTGACCTTGGTCCAGTCGGACGGGTCGCGCAGCACAATGTCGGGAATCGGGTTTTCGTCCACCGGGCGTTCACCCTCGATGGTCTTGGCCAGGTGCGGGCGGTTCCACACCCCCTTGTTGGCCACCAGCGCGGTGGCCTGGGCCAGTTGCAGCGGCGTGGCCTGCATGTAGCCCTGGCCGATCCCCAGGATCAGGGTTTCGCCCGGGAACCACGCCTGGCGCCGGGTCGCACGCTTCCACTCGCGGGACGGCATCAGGCCCGGGGATTCTTCGAACATGTCCAGGGAGACTTTCTGACCAAGGCCGAACTTGCCCATGTAGGCCGACAGCCGATCAATCCCCAGCTTGTGGGCCAGGTCATAGAAGTAGGTGTCGTTGGAACGCATGATCGCCGTATCCAGGTCCACATAACCGTCGCCGGTGCGGTTCCAGTTACGGTATTTGTGATCGTAGTTGGGCAGCATGTAGTAGCCGGGGTCGAACACCCGGCTCGATGCCGTGACCACGCCCGAGTCCAGGCCGGCAATCGCTACCGCCGGCTTGATGGTCGAGCCCGGCGGATACAGGCCGCGCAATACGCGGTTGAACAGCGGCCGGTCGATGGAATCACGCAGCTCGGCGTAGGCCTTGAAGCTGATCCCGGTGACAAACAGGTTCGGGTCAAAACTTGGCTGGCTGACCATCGCCAGCACTTCGCCAGTGCTCGGATCCAGTGCCACCACGGCACCCCGACGCCCGCCCAGGGCCATCTCCGCCGCTTCCTGCAACTTGATGTCCAGGCTCAGCACGATGTCCTTGCCGGGCACCGGGTCGGTACGCTTGAGCACCCGCAGCACGCGGCCACGGGCGTTGGTCTCGACTTCCTCGTAACCCACCTGGCCGTGCAGTTCCGGCTCGTAGAAACGCTCGATGCCGGTCTTGCCGATATGGTGGGTGCCGCTGTAGTTGACCGGGTCGAGGGTCTTGAGCTCTTTCTCGTTGATCCGGCCCATGTAGCCGACCGAATGCGCAAAGTGCGCCCCTTGCGGGTAGTGGCGAACCAACTGCGCCACCACTTCCACACCCGGCAGCCGGAACTGGTTCACCGCGATCCGGGCGATCTGCTCTTCGGTCAGCTCGAACAGGATCGGCACCGGCTCAAACGGCCGGCGCCCCTGTTTCATGCGCTTTTCGAAAATCACCCGGTCTTCCGGCGTCAGTTGCAGCACCTCGACGATCACATCGAGGATCTGCTGCCAGTCACCGGAGCGTTCGCGGGTCATGCTCAGGCTGAAGCTGGGCCGGTTATCCGCTACCACCACGCCATTGCGGTCGAAAATCAGCCCACGGGTCGGCGGAATCGGCTGCACGTGCACCCGGTTGTTTTCCGACAATGTGGAGTGATAGTCGTACTGGATCACCTGCAGGAAATACAGGCGCGCAATCAGCACCCCCAGCAATGCCACCACCAAAATCGCGCCAAAGACCACCCGCGCGCGTACAAGACGTGCGTCTTTCTCGTGGTCCTTGATGCGGATCGGCTGGGTCATCAGGCAGGGCGCAGATTATTTGTGGTAAGGGTGCCCGGACAGAACTGTCCAGGCGCGATACAGCTGTTCACCGATCAGAATTCTTACCAGCGGGTGCGGCAGTGTCAGGGGCGACAGCGACCAGCGCTGGTCCGCCCGCGCGCACACTTCCGGCGCCAGCCCCTCAGGGCCGCCGACCATGAAGTTGACCGTGCGCGAATCCAGGCGCCAGCGATCCAGTTCCACCGCCAACTGCTCGGTGCTCCAGGGCTTGCCGTGCACTTCGAGGGTCACGATCCGCTCGTTGGGCCCGACCTTGGCCAGCATGGCTTCGCCTTCCTGACGGATAAAGCGGGCCACGTCGGCGTTCTTGCCCCGGGTATTGAGCGGTATTTCCACCAGTTCCAGCGCCAATTCGGATGGCAGGCGCTTGGCATATTCATGCCAGCCTTCTTCCACCCACTTGGGCATGCGTGAACCGACAGCGATCAGACGCAGGCGCACAGCCGTTCCTTATTCCTGGTCTTTGTTGAGCTTGTCGAAGTGCGCGTGGCCGACTTCAGGGCTGTGGTGCTTGCCATCGGCGGCACGGCTCTGCTCGGCGCCTTTCCACAGACGCTCCAGGTCGTAGAACTGACGGGCGTTGCTGGTCATCATGTGAACGATCACGTCGTCCATGTCCAGCAGTACCCAGTCGCTGTCGCCCTTGCCTTCTTCACCCAATGGCTTGACGCCCTGGGCTTTGACCGCTTCGCGAACCTTGTCCAGCATCGCGCCGATCTGGCGGTTGGAGGTACCGGTGGCGATGATCATGAAGTCGGTGATGCTCTGCTTGTCGCGCACGTCCAGGACCTGGATGTCCTGGGCCTTCACGTCTTCCAGGGCAGCCACGGCAACCTTCACCAGCTCTTCGCCGGCCAGCTCAGGGCCGGTGTGGGCTTCTACTGGCAGAGGAGCGCTCTTGAACGTGCCTTTGCGCTTAACTTTGCTTACGTCTTTGTTCGTCATATAAAACTCGTTTTGCTCGTATGTTCGGGCGCTCGCTGCACGACTGTTCGTGCGTTCAAGCGCGCCTTTTCAGTTCGACGCACGGTAAAGCCCGTGCGCATCGATGTAGGCCAGGACCGCGTCAGGCACCAGGAAACGTACCGACTTCCCGCTGGCCAGCAGTTGACGGATCTGGGTGGCAGACACCGCAAGCGGGGTTTGCCAGACGAATGCAATATTCCCGCTCGGCCCGGTCAGGGCCAAAGGGTCACTTACCGACCGCGCCGCCAGCAGGTTGCGCAAGGCATCCGGCGATTCTGCGTCGGCATCCGGGCGTTGCAGCACCAGGATGTGGCAATGCTGGAGCAACTCTTCCCAGCGATGCCAAGTGGGCAGGCCGCAAAACGCGTCCCAACCCAAAAGTAGAAATAACTGGTCATCCGCGGCCAACTCGGCCCGCATCAGCTCCAGGGTGTCGACAGTGTAGGACGGTTTGTCGCGCTTGAGTTCGCGGTCGTCCACCACCAGCGGTGCAATGCCGGCCACAGCAAGGCGGACCATCTCCAGGCGCTGCTGCGCAGACACCTGCGGCGTATCGCGATGCGGCGGCCGGGCATTCGGTGCCAGGCGCAGTTCATCCAGCCCGAGGGCGTCCGCGACTTCCAGTGCACTGCGCAAATGGCCGATGTGCACGGGGTCGAAGGTGCCGCCGAGCAGCCCGATGCGTTTACCCATCAAGTGCGCACATGACCGTCACCGAACACCACGTACTTCTCGCTGGTCAGCCCTTCCAGGCCAACCGGGCCGCGTGCGTGGAGCTTGTCGGTGGAGATACCGATCTCCGCCCCCAGGCCGTACTCGAAGCCGTCGGCAAAGCGCGTCGAGGCGTTGACCATCACCGAAGCGGAATCCACTTCGTTGAGGAAACGCCGGGCATCACTGAAATGCTCGGTGACAATGGCGTCGGTGTGCTTGGAGCCGTATTGATTGATGTGTTCGATGGCCTGGTCCAGGTCGTCGACGATGCGGATCGACAGGATCGGCGCCGTGTATTCGGTGTACCAGTCCTGCTCGGTGGCCTCGATCACGTCGCTGCCGAGGATCGCCCGGGTACGCTCGCAACCACGCAGTTCAACGCCCTTGTCGCGGTAGATGGCAGCCAGCGGCGGCAGCACGCGATCGGCAATGCCGACGTGCACCAGCAGGGTTTCCATGGTGTTGCACGGGGCGTAGCGGTGAGTCTTGGCGTTGTCGGCAATGCGGATCGCCTTGTCGAGGTCGGCGGCGATGTCGATGAACACGTGGCAGACGCCGTCCAAGTGCTTGATAACTGGCACCTTGGCATCACGGCTCACGCGTTCGATCAGGCTCTTGCCACCCCGTGGCACGATCACGTCGACGAACTCAGGCATGGTGATCAGTGCGCCAACGGCGGCGCGGTCAGTGGTCTCGACCACCTGCACCACTTCGGCGGGCAGCTCGGCCACGGCCAGGCCCTGCTGAATGCACGCGGCGATGGCACGGTTGGAATTGATGGCCTCGGAACCGCCCCGCAGGATGGTGGCGTTGCCCGACTTGAGGCACAGGCTCGCGGCGTCGATGGTCACGTTCGGGCGTGACTCATAGATGATGCCGATCACGCCCAGGGGCACGCGCATCTTGCCGACTTGAATGCCGGAGGGCAGGTAGCGCATGTCGCGGATTTCACCGATGGGGTCAGGCAGCTTGGCCACCTGACGCAAGCCTTCGATCATGTCGTCGATCCGCGCCGGCGTCAGCGCCAGGCGATCCAGCAATGCAGGCTCCAGGCCATTGGCGCGACCGTTGGCCAAATCCTGTTCATTGGCGGCGCTCAGCTCGGAGCGCGAAGCATCCAGAGCGTCGGCGGCCGCCAGCAAGGCGCGGTTCTTCTGCGCAGTACTCGCACGGGCGATCAACCGCGAGGCCTGACGGGCAGCGCGACCCAGGCGGGTCATGTAGTCAAGAACGGACTCAGTCATGGTCTGGTGGGGTCTTGGCAAAGAGGAAAGCGGCAGATTATAGCTGTGACGCCGTCCTACGGACAGCGGTGAGGGGCGGATGGTCGAAATGAACTGTAAAAACCCGACGTTCAGCGGGAATTAAGGCTGGAGTTGTTATCATCCTGTCACATTTAGCCGTATTACCTTTGATCGCCATGTCCAGTTTCTCGCCGCTGATCCCCGCCAACGCCCTGCCCGACGGCTTTTTCGACCGTGACGCGCAACTGCTCGCGCGCGAATTGCTCGGAAAAGTCATTCGCCATCGTGTTGGTGATTTGTGGCTGTCGGCACGAATTATCGAAACCGAAGCGTATTACCTCGCCGAAAAAGGCAGCCACGCGTCCTTGGGCTACACAGAAAAGCGTAAGGCTTTGTTTCTGGATGGCGGGCACATCTATATGTACTACGCCCGCGGCGGTGATTCGCTGAACTTCAGCGCCCACGGTCCGGGCAATGCGGTGCTGATCAAATCAGCCTATCCGTGGGTCGACGAAGTCTCCGGCCCGGCCAGCCTGGCGCAGATGCTGCTGAATAACCCGGACGCCAGCGGCAGGCCACGACCCTCGCAAAAGCTGTGCGCCGGCCAGACCTTGCTGTGCAAGGCGCTGGGTTTGAAGGTGCCGATGTGGGACGCCAAGCGCTTTGACCAGGAACTGCTCTACGTGGAAGACGTAGGGCTGGCGCCAGCGCAGATCATCCAGACCACCCGCCTGGGCATTCCCGGTGGGCGCGATGAACACCTGATGTACCGCTTCGTCGATGCCGGTTATGCGCCGTATTGCACACGGAACCCGCTGCGCCGGGGCCAGGTCGAAGGCCGCGACTATTTTTTGATTTGAAAACATACATAAACCTGTAGGAGCCCGGCTTGCCCGGCGATAGCGGACTCAAGGACGCCATCGCCGGCAAGCCGGGCTCCCACAAGGACGATCTACAAAAGGGAGTTGATTGTATGGGCCCATGGCTCGATAGCATTACCGGCTGGCTGACCCTGAACCCGCAATGGCTGGCCGTGGCGGTGTTTATCGTGGCGTGCGTGGAGTGTCTGGCCATTGCCGGCCTGATCGTACCTGGCACGGTATTGCTGTTTGCCATCGCCGCCCTGGCCGGCAGCGGCGCACTGTCACTGGGAGAAACCCTGTTGCTGGGCTTCCTCGGCGGCGTGCTGGGCGATGTTGTTTCCTACTTCCTCGGTCGCCATTTCCACCAGAACATCCGGCGCCTTCCCGGCCTGCGGCATCACCCGGAATGGATGAGCGGCGCCGAGGCTTACTTCCAGAAGTACGGCATCGCCAGCCTGTTGGTAGGCCGCTTCATTGGCCCGCTGCGGCCGATGTTGCCGATGGTTGCGGGCATGTGCGACATGCCCTTCCCGCGTTTTGCCGCCGTGAGCCTGCTGGCCGGTGCAGGCTGGTCGGTGGCGTATCTGTTGCCGGGCTGGGCCACCGGCGCGGCCTTCCGCCTGCCATTGCCCGAAGGCTTCTGGCCGGAGGCCGGGATTGTCGCCGCCTGTCTCGCAGTGTTGATCGGCGTAAGCCTCAACAGCAGCCTGCGTGGCCATCGGCGCGCCACCCTATGGATTGGCTGCATTGGCGGCACACTGTTGATCGCGTTGTTTATCGGCTATCCCTACCTCAACGACTTTGACCAGGGCTTGATGGCACTGGTGCAGGAACACCGCGGCCCGGCGATCGACCGGGCGATGGTGATGGTGACCCAGCTCGGCGAGTTCAAGAAGATGTTTGTCGCCAGCGCGGTGCTGACCGGCCTGCTGGTGGTGGCGCGGCAATGGCGCCAGGCAATCTTTGTCGGCGCCACCCTGCTGGGCGCGGCGCTGATCAATACCGGGACCAAGCTGTTTTTTGCGCGGATGCGCCCCGAAGTGCTGACCGACCCGCTCACCAGCTTCAGCATGCCCAGCGGCCATGCGTCCGGCTCGTTTGCATTCTTCCTGGCCTTGGCAGTGCTTGCCGGTCGCGGTCAACCGACACGACTGCGCCTGACCTGGCTGGTGCTTGGCTGCATTCCCGCCGCCACCATCGCGATTTCCCGGGTGTACCTGGGTGCACACTGGCCGACGGACATCCTGGCCGGCACCCTGCTGGCAATGACGGTGTGCGCCTTCAGCCTGACGTTAAGCCAGCACCGCAGCCTGTTGCCACCGATGCCGCCGAAAGTCTGGTGGCTGATTCTGCCGGTGTGTGGCGCGGTGCTCGGGTTCATTGCGTTTACCGGCACTTCCCACGCGCTGCTGAGGTATGCCTACTAGGCAGGCCCCAGCCAATCCAGGGGTGCAGCGCGGCGTTCGACGCTGCGCTCGCGCCGCTCCAGAAGCATTTCGTCAGCCATCTCCGCGGCGCGTTCGGCGATGTACTCCGCGCCGCGACCGTCGTTCATATGAAGAATTTGCGTGGTGACGGCCATAAAAAACGCATCCCACACGACTTGCTCCGATTGCGAAAGCCGAATCATCCTTTCCCCCTGATCATCGTTACGTGACTGCCAACTATTTCAGGCAACGGGATCAGGACAACCACGGAAAATCTGAAGACCGGGAAGGACAAGTCCGAGTGACACTCGCGGGTCAGGTGAACAGCTCGCCCTGCAACTCATCCAGCAGCAACTGGATCGCGTCCAGGCGCTGTTGCGGGTCATCGAGTTGCAACAGGTCGATCTTGTCGGCCTCGGTAAAGGGCAGCAGATAGGCCAACTGATTGCCCAGGGCTTGCTGTCCATCGGCGTGGGTGCCCATATCCAGGGACGCCACCATCGGATGCTCGGCCAGGGCATGAAGCAACGCCAGCAAGTCAGCGTCTTCCTCTTCCAGCGGTTGCTCGGGATGCTCGTGCAGCCATTGCACCTCGGCCACCAGCAACTGGTCCTTCTGCACACCGGCATCACGCACGCGGAAACGCCGGCCACCCTCGACCCGAATCCCCAGCAGGCCATTGTCCTGCTGCTTGAAGTCGCGGATCAGCGCCTCGCAGCCAATCAACGCATAGCCATCCGGCGCCAGCCCCACTTCCTTGCCCTCGAGGATGCACACCACGCCAAAGCTTTCGCCCTTTTTCATGCAGCGGCTGATCATGTCCAGGTAACGCGCCTCGAACAGCTGCAGGTCGAGGGTGCACCCGGGAAACAGCACGGTATTGAGCGGGAAAAGCGCCAGACTCATAAAGGTTTCCTTAAACCCGACTTAAATAACCAGCGACACAGCCAACGGCAGGAGCACCGCCGTGGCCACGCCCATCAGACTCATGGCCAGCGCCGCAAAGGCGCCGGTCTCTTCGCTTTCCTGCAAGGCCACCGACGTACCTACGGCGTGGGCGGTCATGCCCAGCGCCATACCGCGCGCTTCGGGGCTGTGCACGCCCAACCGTGACAGATACGCCGGACCGATCATCGCGCCGATCACCCCGGTGATCAGCACGAACACCGCCGCCAATGCCGCCACGCCGCCGATCTGCTCGGCCACCAGCATCGCAATCGGTGAGGTCACGGACTTGGGTGCCATGGTCATCAGCATCATGTGTTCGGCGCCAAACCACCAGCCCAACAGCACGCACAGGCCGGTGGCCAATACGCCTCCCACCACCAGCGTAGTAAAAATCGGCCAGAACAATTGGCGAATTCGTCGCAGATTCAGGTAAAGCGGCACCGCCAGGGCTACCGTCGCAGGGCCCAGCAGGATGCTCATGATCTCGGTGCTCTTGCGGTACTCGACGTACGTCAGGCCACAGCCGATCAACACGCCGATCACCAACAGCATCGACACCAGCACCGGTTGCAGGAAAATCCAGCGGGTTTTCTCGAAACCGGCCAGCACCAGCTGATAGGCGCCGAGGGTGATGCCGATGCCGAACAACGGGTGATGAATCACGGCGGCCCAGGCGCCCTGCCAGTCCAGTGTCATTGGCCGTCCTCCCGCTGCGCCTGGCGCTTGACCAGTTTCTGCATCAGCACGCCGACAAAGCCCATGGCGATCACCAGCGACAGCACCAGCGCGCCGACGATGGCCCAGAAGTCGGCGGCAATGTCCTTGGCATACACCATCACACCGACCGCAGGCGGCACCAGCAGTAGCGGCAAATAACGCAGCAGACTGCTGGCCGCCAGGCTCAGGGGTTCACCGACTTCGCCGCGCCACACCAGGAAGGCCAGCATCAGCAGCAGCCCGATAATCGGCCCCGGCAGCACCGGGACAAACAAATGATTGATCGCCGTGCCGAGTAATTGAAACAGCACCAGCCATGTCAGACCGCGTAACAGCATCCGTTCTTCCCCCCAAAAGCGTGTCGGCATTATAAGCACGCTGCCTCTATGGAGCGGCATTCGCCAAAAGCATGGTGGGTTGACCGGGCCAAGTGCCCGTGATGATCTACATTGGTTCTCTGGACCTGTCCAAAACTACAAAAACGATGAAGCCAACCGAGCAAAGAAGGAGAGTCGCAATGCCCTCAGTACCCGTAGCGCAACTCAAAGAATATGTCGGCAAGGAACTGGGACGTTCTGCATGGCTCACCATCGACCAGGAACGTATCAACCTGTTCGCGGAAGCCACCGGCGATTTTCAGTTCATCCACGTCGACCCGGTGAAAGCCGCCCAGACCCCGTTTGGCGGCACCATTGCCCACGGTTTCCTGTCGCTGTCGCTGATACCCAAGCTGATCGAAGACATCCTGATCATGCCCGAAGGCCTGAAGATGGCGGTCAACTATGGCCTGGACAGCGTGCGCTTCATCCAGCCCGTGAAGGTCGACTCCAGGGTGCGCCTGGCCGTGACCCTGACCGACGCCACCGAGAAAAAACCTGGGCAATGGTTGCTTAAAGCCACCTGCACCCTGGAAATCGATGGCCAGGAAAAACCGGCCTACATTGCAGAATCGTTGTCACTCTGCTTCGTCTGAAGCCTGGCTGTGGTGAGCCCGTCCGCTCACCACAATTCATGTAAATTTATGTATAGATCTCGCAGCTGCGGCATACTCGGCGCTCAATTATCCGGATCCCGCTATGCGCCCACTCGCTCCCCTTGCTCTTGTCCTGTTGCTCACCGCGTGCGGCGACGGCGAATCGCTGTTGCCGCCCGATGCGCGGCTGCCCGATGGCGGTCGTTACCGTGGCGATGTGGTCAATGGCTTGCTGCAAGGCCAGGGCCGGGTGGATTACCCCAATGGCAGTTGGTACGCCGGCCAGTTCGATAAAGGCCAGTGGCACGGCCAGGGCGAATGGCATGGCAGCAACGGCGAGGTCTATAAAGGCCAGTTTCAGCAGGGCCTGTTCGACGGCCAGGGCAGCCTGACCACGTCGGGCAACAGCTACGTCGGCGGGTTCAAGCAAGGCAAACGCAACGGCGAAGGCACCCTCAAAGAAGGGCAGATGACCTATCGCGGCGAATTCAAGGACGACCAGTATTCCGGCCTCGGCCGCCTCGAGCTGGCCGACGGCAGCCAGTACCAGGGCCAGTTCGCCCACGGCAAGCCCAACGGCGAAGGCCAGCGCAACGACGACAGCGGCAACCAGTTCAGCGGCCGCTTCGTCGATGGCCAGCTGGAGGGCAACGGCACCTTCAACAGCGCCGACGGCGACATGTACATCGGCCATTTCAAACAAAACCAGCTCAACGGCAAGGGCCGCTACGAAAACGCCGACGGCGACGTATGGATCGGCGAATTCAAGGAAGGCGCCCTCAGCGGCAAGGGCGAACTGATCGGCGTCGATGGCAGCCACTACGTCGGCCAGTTCGTCGACTGGCGCTTCACAGGCACAGGCCGCCTGAACCTCACCGACGGCAGCTTCTATATTGGCGGCTTCGACAGCGACAGCTATCAAGGTCGTGGCACTTTGGTGCTCACCGACGGCACCGTGCAGGCCGGCACCTGGGTCAACGGCATGCGCGTGCGCGACGCCGAGGGCAAATTGTTGCCTGACCCGCTGGAAATCGGCCTGTTTGCCCAGGGCCACTTGCTGGATGCCGCCCTCGCCGCCGTGCCCGCGTCCAAATCGGGGGTGGAGCTGTACACCCTGGTGGTGGCCGGCGACGGCAAACAAAGCGTGTTCCTGCGCGAAGCCGACTACGTCAGCAACATGCTCGCCACGCGCTTCGGCGCCTACGGCCAGATCCGCCTGGTGAACCATCGCGACCATATTGCCGACCGCCCGATGGCCACTCGCGAAAGCCTGCGCCGCGCAGTCCAGACCTTGGCCGAACGCAGTGGCCCGCAAGACCTGGTGTTTATCTACCTGACCAGCCACGGCACCCACGAGCACGAACTGGTGCTCGACCAGCCGCGCATGGAGCTGGCCGACCTGCCGGCCGATGAGCTGGCCGCCGTGCTGGCACCGCTGAAGAACCGCGACAAGATCATCGTGATTTCGGCCTGCTACTCCGGCGGGTTCATCCCGGCCCTGAAGGACGAACACACCCTGATCATGACCGCCTCGCGCGCCGATCGTGTGTCGTTCGGCTGCTCCGAAGAGGCCGACTTCACCTACTTCGGCGACGCCCTCTTCGCCCAGGCCTTCAACCAGACCGACGACTTGCAGCAAGCCTTCAAGCTGGCACAGACCCACGTGGCCGAACGCGAACAGGCGGACAACTTCGAAGCCTCCGAACCGCAGATCTGGGCCCCCAAAGGCGTAATCGCCCATTGGCAATTATTACGCAAACAGCAGGCACGAAAGGCGCTCGAAAGCGTCTCAATGAATAGCAAGGAAGCCAAGAGCAACTAAGCTGAATCTGTATAAAGGGGGAAACATCATGTACCTGACGCCTCAGCATATCTTGCTCGCCGGAGCCTCCGGCTTGACCGGGGAGCACCTGCTGGACCGCCTGCTCAACGAGCCGACCGTGACCCGCGTGCTGGCACCCAGCCGCAAGCCTCTGGCCGAGCATCCACACCTGGAAAACCCGGTGGGCGACCCGGCAGTATTCCTGCCGCAACTGAGCGGCCAGGTGGACATCGCCTTCTGCTGCCTGGGCACCACCATCAAGCAGGCCGGCTCCGAAGAAGCGTTCCGCGCCGTCGACCTGGACATGGTCGTGGCCTTTGCCAAGCGCGCCCGGGAAATGGGGGCGCGACACCTGATCGTGATCAGCGCAATCGGCGCCGACCCGAAATCCTCGATCTTCTACAACCGCGTCAAGGGCGAGATGGAACAGGCGTTGAAAGCCCAGGATTGGCCGCAGTTGACCATCGTCCGACCTTCGCTGTTGTTGGGTGAGCGATTGGAACCGCGGCTGGCCGAGCAACTGGCCGGGCCATTGTCGCGGCTGATTCCGGGCAAGTACCACGGCATTGAAGTGTGCGAACTGGCGCGGGCGATGTGGCGACTGGCGCTGGAAGAGCAGGATGGGGTGCGGGTTATAGAGTCGGACGAGCTGCGCAAGCTCGGCAAGTAACCCGTATTCCAGGCCGAACACAATCAAAATGTGGGAGCGGGCTTGCTCGCGAATGCGGTGGATCAGTCAATGATACAGTGACTGATCCACCGCATTCGCGAGCAAGCCCGCTCCCACATTGGATTTCTGTTAATACTGGGATAAGTACTAAAGCCCGCCCGTCGCGTTAAACCCAACCCCCAGCACCGTCAGCACCGACAGCGGCAACAGCAGCGTGTCGAGCAAGGCACTGGCCGGCAGGTCGACATGGGGATAGCTCGGCGCCTCGGCCCCAAAACGGTCCATCGCGCAGCACCCGCCCTGAATCGCATACATGTCCAGCCGCGTGCCGGCATACACCACCGGCGCGCCGGGCTGGGCTGCGTCCAGGGTTCGCGCAGTCGCACACCCGGTCAGTTGCAGCGCCAGCAGCACCATCAATAGTTTATTCATCACTGCTCAAATGGTGCTCGCCCCAGCGCGGCAGCATGTCCTGGGGAATGTTCAGCAGGTTGAGAATCCGCGCCACCACAAAGTCCACCAGGTCATCGATGGTCTGCGGCTGGTGATAGAAGCCCGGCGACGCCGGCAAGATAGTCACACCCATGTTCGACAGCTTGAGCATGTGCTCCAGATGGATGCTCGAATACGGCGCTTCGCGCGGCACCAGAATCAACTGGCGACGCTCCTTCAAGGTCACGTCCGCCGCGCGCTCGATCAGATTGTTGCAGGCGCCCGTGGCAATCGCCGACAGGGTCCCGGTGGAACACGGCACCACCACCATCGCGGCCGGTGCACCGGAGCCCGACGCCACCGGTGACATCCAGTCTTCCTTGCCATAGACCTTGATCTGCCCCGCCGCCGCACCGGTGTACTCGGTGAGGAAGGCCTGCATCATCTGCACTTTGGGCGGCAACGCCACATCGGTCTCGGTGGCCAGCACCAGTTGCGCGGCCTTGGAGATCAGGAAGTGCACCTCGCGGTCTTCGCGCACCAGGCAGTCCAGCAGGCGCAAGCCATAGGGCGCGCCGGACGCACCGGTCATCGCCAGGGTGACGCGTTCCGGGCCGCTCACTTCAGGGCCTCGGCGAGTTTGCCATGCAGGCCGCCAAAGCCGCCGTTGCTCATGATCACCACGTGAGTGCCGGGCCTGGCCTGGTGTTTCACGTGTTCGATAATGCCTTCCAGTGAGTCGCGGCAAATCGACGGCACCGTGCACAACGCGGCGATGGCAGGCAGGTCCCAACCGAGGTTGGCCGGCGCGTACCACACAACCTGGTCGGCATCGTTGACGCTTTCCGGCAAACCATCACGGTGGGCGCCCAGCTTCATGGAGTTGGAGCGCGGCTCGATAATCGCGATCACCTGGGCATCACCCACACGCTTGCGCAAGCCATCCAGGGTAGTGGCGATGGCCGTCGGGTGGTGGGCAAAGTCGTCATAGATGGTAATCCCATTCACTTCGGCGACCTTTTCCATCCGGCGCTTGACGCTTTTGAACGCGCTCAAGGCCGCAATGCCCATGGACGGCACCACGCCGACATGCCGCGCAGCCGCCAGGGTGACCAAGGCATTGGCGACGTTGTGCTGGCCGGTCATGTCCCAATCGACGATGCCTTGGGCGACGCCTTCGAACAGCACTTCAAATTTGGAGCCATCTTCGCTCAGCAGTTTGACCTGCCATTGGCCGCCAGCACCGGTGGTTTGTACCGGGGTCCAGCAGCCCATCTCGATAACTCGCTGCAGGGCAGGTTCGGTGGTGGGGTGAATCACCAGGCCTTCGCTGGGAATGGTGCGCACCAAGTGGTGGAACTGCCGCTCGATGGCCGCCAGATCAGGGAAGATGTCCGCGTGATCGAACTCCAGGTTGTTCAGGATCGCCGTACGCGGGCGGTAGTGAACGAACTTGGAGCGTTTGTCGAAGAACGCGCTATCGTACTCATCGGCTTCGATGACAAAAAACGGGGTGTCGCCGAGGCGCGCCGACACCGAGAAATTCTGCGGCACGCCACCAATCAGGAAGCCCGGGCTCATGCCCGCATGCTCCAGCACCCAGGCCAGCATGCTGCTGGTGGTGGTCTTGCCATGGGTACCGGCAACGGCGAGTACCCAACGGCCTTGCAACACATGGTCGGCCAGCCATTGCGGGCCAGACACGTAAGGCAAACCTTTATTCAGTACATATTCGACTGCCGGGTTACCGCGCACCATGGCATTGCCGATCACGACAAGGTCCGGGACCGGGTCGAATTGCGCCGGGTCATAACCTTGGGTCAGCTCAATGCCCTGGGCCTGCAGTTGCGTGCTCATGGGTGGGTAAACGTTGGCATCGGAGCCAGTAACATGATGGCCCAGTTCTTTGGCGAGCACCGCCATCGAGCCCATGAACGTGCCGCAAATACCGAGAATATGAATGTGCATAGTCGACCTCGTAAAACATCGAGGCAGGTTAGCGCAGGGAATGGAAAATCGCACTCTTTAGCTGTAGCACGCAGGCCTTGGGGGGGGGTAGCCGCCATTGTTTGTCAGAGCGTAGGGGAATATTCGATAAGTCCGGTGCCACAGGATGCATGCATGGCATCGGACCCATCGCCAGTTTGACTGAGCATCATCCATGACTCGAAAGTTTACGCGGGGTTATGTCACACGACTTTTGTTTCGGCAGACTCCGCCGGTAATTCCAGCGTTTTCATGTGCAACAACTTCCCTATGAACTTGTTTAATGCGTCGAATTTCTTATCAATAACATCCAGACGGCCTTTGTCATCGGTGCCGTCTGCGGGAGTGGCAATGTAAGGCCGGAATACCATGTCGCTTTCGTCCGCCAGTTTTTTAAGCTGTTCCTCCGCAGTTTTATACAAGGCCTCAAGCGTTTCCAGGCGCTCGCTTGGCGTACGCGACGACGAGGAGTCGCTCATTTTAAGTGCCAGAGCATTCGTTCCTTGACGCATTGCCATAATATTGTTGGCAATGACTTCCATGCGCAACTCGGCCAGGCCCAAGCGCGCGGTCGTGGCACCCGTGTCGGTGTCCTGCGTGGCGACGACCGATGCTGTCCCGTCGGTTTTCGCGGCAGGCACCTGCGTGCTTGGAGCCGGCTGGTGAGCCGGAGGGAGCAGTGGCGTATTGTTTGTAAACTGCGCCTTGATTGTCTCGCCAGACCAAACCGAGCCTGCGTAGGTACCAATACTCAGGGGAGCACTGACCAATCCGCTTACACCCGCACTGACAAAGGCGTCGCGGGCTACCGTCGCCGCCTGGGGCGAGGTGTCGAACACCTTAGCCTTGACCAGGCGATCAGCAACCATCAGGTTTTGAGTCACCTGTGCCATATCTTTAGGATCTGCGCTGGCCTGAGGCTTGAACGGCCGGTTGGCAGGCCCTTGGTTCATCAATTTTTGTTGTGTCAGCGTTTGAAAATTATTGGGTTTCTCGGGCTTGGGTAGCGTTGTGGAGGTGTCTGTGGCCGGATTTTTCCCTAACCGGGGTTTAGGTTGGGGAGCTATTGGAGGGGAGCTGCCCTGGCCACCGGGACGTACTATCGGAGGCGTTACACCGCCATTGCGCGGGGCCGGTGGTGTATTCACTGGAGGTAGATTGACCGTGTTGGGCCGAATTCTAATACTATTCATGATTATTATCTCACTTGTTGTTACTATTTACCCATAAGCGCTATTAGCGAGTTATCGAGACAATCGACAACCGCCAACTTAGTAACTAAACAGATAATGAACGTTCCAGAAGACAGTCACCCACACACGAAAATACATGACAAAACATTAATACGGTGCGACGCCAATTATTTAACGCACAGTCGCCCACAACACAGATTGATCACTCACAGCCAGAACAGGTAACGTCATCATTAAACCTGACGCGCTATACCATACTTACGTAACTTTCTATAAAGCGTATTTCTACTGACTCCAAGCACGGTCGCCACGTGCGTCATATGCCAGCGTTGCTGCACCAATGTTGCCAGCAATGCCTGGCGCTCGGCAGCATCCAGCAATGAGTTTGCCGGTTCACTCACCGCCACCGGCACGGTTTGCACGGCACGAATCTGTGCAGGCAGGTCATCAAGCCTCACCCTCCCGTCCTCACACAGTGCGGCGAGGGTGCGCAACACCGTGCGCAACTGCCGCACGTTGCCCGGCCACGCGAACGCCAACAGGGCCTGGCGGGCCTCGCCGTCAAGCTGCACCGCCTGATCTCCCGCTTCTTCGGCCAACAGGAAGTCCAGCAGTTGCAACTTGTCACTGCGCTCGCGCAACGGCGGCAAGGCCACTTCCAGGCCATTGAGCCGGTAATACAGGTCTTCACGAAAACTACCGTCCTGCACCCGATCAAGCAGATTACGGTGGGTAGCGCTGATAATTCTGACGTCCACCGCTTGCGGTTCACCGCCGATGGGCACTACCAAGCGGTCTTCAAGCACCCTTAATAGCCGGGTTTGCAAAGCCAGCGGCATATCGCCGATTTCATCCAGAAACAACGTGCCACCATCTGCCTGCTGAAGCTTGCCGCGCATGCCTTCCTTGCGGGCGCCGGTAAAACTGCCGCCGCGATAACCGAACAGCTCGCTTTCGATGAGGCTTTCCGGGATGGCTGCGCAGTTGAGGGCCACAAAGGCTTTATCTGCGCGCAGGCTTGCATGGTGCACGGCCTTGGCAAACGCCTCTTTGCCAGACCCGGTTTCCCCCTGGATCAGCAAAGGCACATCACGCTCGAACACCCGCAAGGCTCTGCGGAAATCGTTTTGCAGCGCCGCGTCTCCAAGGCAAATGCCCGGCAATCGCGGCCGCTCCGGCAAGGCGTGGGCCACCGGCACCGGTACGCTGCGTGGCTGGCCGCGCAACACCGCGAACAAGCCACGGCCATCGCGGGTACGCAGGGGCCAACTGGCGCTGGCGTTCGCGCTGGCACGCCCGAGCAACTCATCGAGCGAACAATCGAAAAACGCCTCGACCGGCTGCCCCAACAACCCGCCACGGATTTGCCCGAGCAGGTTCAACGCACTCTGGTTAACCGCACAAATGCGCCCTTCACCATCGAACGCCAGCAGCCCTTCGCTGAACAGGCCCACAGACTCGGCCTGCAAATGAAAGCGCAGCAACCAGTGGTGCTCAAAATGGCGCAGGAAGTAACAGCTTTCGATCATCTTCGCCGAAAGATTGACCAGCGCCATGGTGTGGAACTGGCTCTGGCGCGACACAGCCTCCCGGGCCGAAGACACATCCAGCACCGCCAGCAGTTCGCCATGAGGGTCGAACACCGGGCTGGCCGAGCAGGTCAGGCCGGTATGTCGGCCACGAAAGTGTTCATCGCGATGAATCGTCAGGGACTGGCGCTCCACCAGGCAGGTGCCGATGCCGTTGGTGCCTTCGCAGGCCTCGCTCCAATCGGCACCCAGCCACAGCCCGGCACCCTCGAAGATCTTGCGCTCGCTGGGGGCGGTGACGCAGTTGAGGATCACCCCGCGGGCGTCGGTCAGCAGCACCGCATGGCCGGCGCCGGAGAGCTGTTGATGCAGGCTGTTCATTTCATTGCCGGCGATGCTCAGCACTTGTTGCAGGCGTTCGCGGCTTTCCAGCAGGCGGCCATGTTCGAGCACCGTGGGCGCGATGGTCAGTGCGGGGTCGAGGTGATAGTCCTCAAGACAACGCAGCCAGGAGCGGGCGATGGACGGATCGCTGCCGGGGCCATGCAGCGGGTCCTGCCCACGGGTGACCGTCAGGACTTGTTGGGCATGGCGACTGAAATGATCGTTTTGCATGTTCTTATTATTCTCCCTGCGTGAAGTACACCGCGCGCGAGTGCCCAGCATCCTCCAGCCTCCCGACCAATGCAATCCCGGGCAGACCCACCGGTCACAGGCTGTACCGCTTATGGCACAAACTGTCACCCAGGCTGTACCAAGCTTGCCACAGCAACGGTTTGCAACAACCTCTAAACCCTTGATTTACAGGCTCTACGAGGCACTGGCCCGACCTTTGCTCTACGCTTTAACAAGCACAACCGTGCGTCCTCCAATAAACACAAAAAGCCAGGAGATACCCACCATGCGTTACGCACACCCCGGTACTGAAGGCGCGATCGTTTCGTTCAAGGCCAAGTACGGCAACTACATCGGCGGTGAGTTTGTCGCGCCGGTCGATGGCAACTATTTCACCAACACCTCGCCGGTCAACGGCAAGCCCATCGCCGAATTCCCGCGCTCCACTGCCAAGGATATCGACAAGGCCCTGGACGCCGCCCACGCCGCCGCTGACGCCTGGGGCAAGACCTCGGCCCAGGACCGCTCGCTGGTACTGCTGAAAATCGCCGACCGCATCGAACAGAACCTCGAACTGCTGGCCATCACCGAAACCTGGGACAACGGCAAGGCCGTGCGCGAAACCCTGAACGCCGACATCCCGCTGGCCGCGGATCACTTCCGCTACTTCGCCGGCTGCATCCGCGCCCAGGAAGGCAGCAGCGCCGAGATCAACGAACACACCGCCGCTTACCACTTCCACGAACCGCTGGGCGTGGTCGGCCAGATCATCCCGTGGAACTTTCCGCTGCTGATGGCCGCCTGGAAACTCGCGCCAGCCCTGGCCGCAGGTAACTGCGTGGTGCTCAAGCCTGCCGAGCAAACCCCGCTGGGCATCAACGTGCTGATGGAACTGATCGGCGACCTGCTGCCGCCGGGCGTGCTGAACGTGGTGCACGGCTACGGCAAAGAAGCCGGCGAAGCCCTGGCCACCAGCAAGCGCATCGCCAAGATCGCCTTCACCGGCTCCACGCCAGTGGGCTCGCACATCATGCACGCGGCCGCCGAGAACATCATTCCGTCCACCGTTGAGCTGGGCGGCAAGTCGCCGAACATCTTCTTCGCCGACATCATGAAAGCCGAACCGCAATTCATCGAGAAGGCCGCCGAAGGTTTGGTGCTGGCGTTCTTCAACCAGGGCGAAGTGTGCACCTGCCCTTCCCGCGCGCTGGTGGAAGAGTCGATCTACGACGACTTCATGAAAGTGGTGATGAAGAAGGTCGAGTCGATCAAACGTGGCGACCCGCTGGACACCGACACCATGGTCGGCGCCCAGGCGTCCGAGCAGCAATTCGACAAGATTTTGTCCTACCTCGAAATCGCCAAGGGCGAAGGCGCCGAGCTGCTCACCGGCGGCAAGGTCGAGAAGCTGACCGGCGATCTGGCCACCGGCTATTACATCCAGCCAACCCTGCTCAAGGGCACCAACAAGATGCGGGTGTTTCAGGAAGAAATCTTTGGCCCGGTGGTGAGCATCACCACGTTCAAGGATGAAGCCGAAGCCCTGGCGATTGCCAACGACACCGAGTTCGGCCTGGGTGCCGGCCTGTGGACCCGCGACATCAACCGCGCCTACCGCATGGGCCGGGCGATCAAGGCCGGGCGTGTATGGACCAACTGCTACCACCTGTACCCGGCGCATGCCGCGTTCGGTGGTTACAAGAAGTCCGGTGTGGGCCGTGAGACTCACAAGATGATGCTTGATCACTATCAGCAGACCAAAAACCTGCTGGTGAGCTACGACATCAATCCGCTGGGCTTCTTCTAACTCACAACCCGCTCCCACATTTGAAATGCAATAAAAATGTGGGAGCGGGCTTGCTCGCGAATGCGGTGTATCAGTTACTGAGTTTTCAACTGACTACCGCATTCGCGAGCAAGCCCGCTACCACACTTGATCTTCACAAGACCTTGCTACTCATTCGGCTTACTTAAGTAAGCCGGGATAAAACAATAAGAAAGGGATTCCATCATGCCCAGCGAACCGAATGGCGCTCCGGCGTCCGGGTCTTCCGTCGACTTTGAAAAGGTCGGCACCGAATACTTCCAACAACGGGAACTGAAAAAAGGCGCTGCCGGCTGGGTACTATTAGTCGGTCTCGGGGTTGCCTACGTCATCTCCGGCGACTACGCCGGCTGGAACTTCGGCCTGGCCCAGGGTGGCTGGGGCGGCATGTTCCTCGCCACACTGCTGATGGCCACCATGTACCTGTGCATGTGTTTCTCCCTGGCCGAACTGTCTTCCATGATTCCTACCGCCGGCGGCGGCTACGGCTTTGCCCGAAGCGCGTTCGGCCCCTGGGGCGGGTTCCTCACCGGCACCGCGATCCTTATCGAATACGCCATCGCCCCCGCCGCCATCGCGGTGTTTATCGGCGCCTATTGCGAGTCGCTGTTCGGCATTGGCGGCTGGATGATCTACCTGGCGTTCTACATCATCTTTATCGGCATCCACATCTTCGGCGTGGGTGAAGCGCTGAAGCTGATGTTTGTGATTACCGCCGTCGCCGCGATTGCCCTGGGTGTGTTCCTGGTGTCGATGGTGCCGCACTTCAGTGTCGCCAACCTGCTGGACATCCCGGTGACCGAGGCCAAGGGCGCCAGCACTTTCCTGCCCTTCGGTTATGTCGGCGTGTGGGCGGCGATTCCCTATGCGATCTGGTTTTTCCTTGCGGTCGAAGGCGTGCCCCTGGCCGCTGAAGAAACCAAGAACCCCAAACGCGACCTGCCCCGCGGCCTGATCGGCGCCATTGTGGTACTGACCAGCTTCGCCCTGCTGATTTTGGTAATCGCCCCCGGCGGTGCTGGCGCCTACGCGCTGATGGCATCGGGCAATCCGCTGGTGGAGGCCTTGTCCAAAGCCTACGGCGGCTCCACGTGGATGGGCCACTTCGTCAATCTGGTGGGCCTGGCCGGGCTGATCGCGAGTTTCTTCTCGATCATCTACGCCTACTCCCGGCAGATCTTCGCCCTGTCCCGCGCCGGCTACCTGCCGCGCAAGCTGTCGCAGACCAACAAAAGCAAGGCACCGGTACTGGCCCTGGTGATCCCCGGCATCATCGGGTTCGGCCTGTCGCTGACCGGCCAAGGCGATTTGCTGATCCTGGTCGCCGTATTCGGCGCGACCATTTCCTACGTGCTGATGATGGCCGCGCACATTACCTTGCGCATCCGCCGCCCCAAAATGGACCGCCCTTACCGTACTCCGGGCGGCATCTTCACCTCGGGCGTCGCCCTGGTACTGGCCTGCATCGCTGTTGTGGCGGGCTTTCTGGTGGATCCGCGCGTGGTGATTGGCGCCGCGATCATCTATGGAGTATTAATTGCTTACTTTGCTTTCTACAGTCGGCATCACTTGGTAGCAGGCACGCCGGAAGAAGAATTTGCGGCGATCCAGGCCGCAGAGGCCGCCTTGCACTAAACGCCGTAAACCTCGGCGCGGGCGCTTTACTCACATTCCGCCCGCGCCGAAAAGGAGACTCTGTATGGCAAGCTTTTCCCACGCGGTCGGTGCATTGACCTACCGCTTCGACAGCCTCAAGGACGTGATGGCCAAGGCCAGCCCGGCCCGCTCCGGGGATTTTTTGGCGGGTGTTGCCGCCCAGAACGATGGCGAGCGGGTCGCGGCGCAAATGGCCTTGGCCAACATTCCGTTGAAGCACTTTCTCGAAGAAGTGTTGATCCCGTACGAAAGCGACGAAGTCACCCGGCTGATTATCGATACCCACGATAAACAGGCGTTTTCCGTGGTCAGCCACCTGACCGTCGGGGGTTTGCGGGATTGGCTGCTCAGCGACGCGGCCGACGAACAGAGCCTGCGCGCCCTGGCGCCCGGGCTGACACCGGAAATGGCCGCCGCCGTGTCGAAGATCATGCGTGTGCAGGACCTGGTACTGGTGGCGCAGAAAATCCGCGTCGTCACACAGTTCCGCGGCACGATGGGCCTGCGCGGGCGCCTGTCCACCCGCCTGCAGCCCAACCATCCCACCGATGAGCCGGCCGGTATCGCCGCGAGCATTCTTGACGGCCTGCTCTACGGCAACGGCGACGCCATGATCGGCATCAACCCGGCCACCGACAGCATCGCCTCGATCTGCGCGATGCTGGAAATGCTCGACGCGATCATCCAGCGTTATGAAATCCCGACCCAGGCCTGCGTGCTGACCCACGTCACCACCTCCATCGAAGCCATCAACCGTGGCGTGCCGCTGGACCTGGTGTTCCAGTCGATCGCCGGCACCGAGGCGGCCAATGCCAGTTTCGGCATCAGCCTGAGCGTGCTGCAGGAAGGCTACGATGCGGGCCTGAGCCTGAACCGCGGCACCCTCGGGCAAAACCTGATGTATTTCGAAACCGGCCAGGGCAGCGCCTTGTCGGCCAACGCACACTTTGGCGTCGACCAGCAAACCTGCGAAACCCGCGCCTATGCCGTCGCCCGGCATTTCAAGCCGTTTTTGGTGAACACGGTCGTAGGATTTATCGGCCCCGAGTACCTGTACAACGGCAAGCAGATCATCCGCGCCGGCCTCGAAGACCACTTCTGCGGCAAGCTGCTGGGCGTGCCCATGGGGTGCGACATCTGCTACACCAACCATGCCGAAGCCGACCAGGACGACATGGACACCCTGCTCACCCTGCTGGGCGTGGCCGGGATCAACTTCATCATGGGCATCCCGGGCTCCGACGACATCATGCTCAACTACCAGACCACTTCATTTCACGACGCGCTGTACGCCCGCCAAACATTGGGTTTAAAGCCGGCACCGGAGTTTGAACAGTGGCTGGCGAAAATGGGCATCTTCACGCAAGCCGACGGCAAGGTGCACTTCGGCAACAGCCTGCCACCGGCATTCCGCCACGCCTTGGCGCAACTGGGATGAAGAAGGAACCGCCCGTGCACATCGACACCCCGGAAAACAACGTGGACAACCCGTGGCTTGAGCTGCGGCGCCTGACCCCGGCGCGAATTGCCCTGGGCCGTACCGGCACCAGCATGCCTACCGGCGCGCAGCTGGATTTCCAGTTCGCCCATGCCCAGGCCCGCGACGCGGTACACCTGCCGTTTGATCATGCAGGGCTCAGCAGCCAATTGGCGGAGCGTGGCCGCGACAGCCTGCTGCTGCACAGCGCCGCCGTCGACCGTCACAGCTACCTGCAACGCCCGGACCTTGGGCGCCGCCTCAGTGATGAATCCGCCCAGGCCCTGCGGGACTATGCCGAAGCCAACCCCGGCGGCGTGGACCTGGCGGTGGTGGTGGCCGATGGCTTGTCGGCCCTGGCGGTGCATAAACATACGTTGCCGTTTCTTACACGCATGGAGGAACAAACCCACGCTGAAGGCTGGTCGCTGTCACCGGTGATTCTGGTGGAGCAGGGCCGTGTCGCCGTCGCGGATGAAGTCGGCCAGTTGCTCGGGGCAAAAATGGTAGTGATCCTGATCGGCGAGCGGCCGGGGCTCAGCTCGCCGGACAGCCTGGGGCTGTATTTCACCTACAACCCCAAGGTCGGACTCACTGACGCCTACCGCAACTGCATCTCCAATGTGCGCCTGGAAGGCTTGAGCTACGGCATGGCCGCTCACCGCCTGCTTTACTTGATGCGGGAGGCCTGTCGCCGGCAGTTGTCGGGGGTCAACCTCAAGGATGAAGCGCAGGTACAAACCCTCGATTCGGATGATCCCGACCTGATGAAAGGAAACTTCCTGCTCAGCCCACCGAAGGACTGATCCCTGCACGATTGCGCTTTTTCTCTGCTTTAGGCAGCATCGAGACACGGCCGCTTGTGTGGTCATACCCCATTTGGAAGTTGAGGCCTGGCATGCGGATTACTCAAGCGACCCTGGAACACCTGGACCTGTTGACCCCGCTTTTCGTCAAATACCGCGAGTTTTACGGCGCGCTGCCGTTTCCTGATTCGAGCCGCGCCTTCCTGGAAAAACGCCTGCGCCGCAAGGAGTCCGTGATCTACCTGGCGCTGGCCGACGATGACGACAAGAAACTGCTTGGCTTTTGCCAGCTGTATCCAAGCTTTTCATCGTTGTCCCTCAAGCGGGTGTGGATCCTCAACGACATCTACGTCGCCGAAGACGCACGCCGGCAGTTGGTGGCCGACAACCTGATGCGTACCGCGAAGAAGATGGCCAAGGAAACTCAAGCCGTGCGCCTGCGTGTGTCCACCAGCAGTGACAACCAGGTGGCGCAGAAAACCTATGAGTCCATCGGTTTTCGGGAAGACACCGAGTTCAAGAACTACGTGCTTGCGATCAGCGATGACTGACAACTATTAACCAAACCTCATACATCTGTTGTGGGAGCCCCCTCCCACACTGACGCTGTGTCTACAATCAGATCGCTTTCGCGACATTCCCCGCTACAAAACCAGCACGCTTTTCACAACTCTATCCGTATAATGCGGACCTTTCAGGGTCGTAAGAAATACGCCACTACCTTGTAGCCCTTATTACCCGAAGCCTCCGCACAGGCCCGCTGAGCCAGGCCATTCACACAGGTGCCCTCCATGGATTTCAACCCGCTCGACCTTATCCTGCATCTCGACGTGTACCTCGACATGCTGGTGAGAAACTACGGAGTGTGGATCTACGCCATTCTGTTCCTGGTTATCTTTTGCGAAACCGGCCTGGTGGTCATGCCGTTTCTGCCGGGTGATTCCTTACTGTTCATCGCCGGCGCTGTTGCAGCGGGCGGCGGCATGGACCCGATATTGCTGGGCGGCCTGCTTATGCTCGCGGCCATCCTGGGTGACAGTACCAACTACGTGATCGGACGAACGGCCGGGGAACGCTTGTTCAGCAACCCCAACTCGAAGATCTTCCGCCGCGACTACCTGCAAAAAACCCACGACTTCTACGACAAGCACGGCGGCAAAACCGTGACCCTGGCGCGCTTCCTGCCGATCCTGCGCACGTTTGCGCCGTTCGTCGCCGGTATCGCGAAAATGCCTTACCCGCGCTTCTTCGGTTTCAGCGTGTTCGGCACCGTCCTCTGGGTCGGCGGCCTGGTAACCCTGGGCTACTTCTTCGGCAACGTGCCGTTCATCAAGAAAAACCTGTCGCTGCTGGTGGTGTTCATCATCCTGCTGTCGCTGGTACCGATGATCATCGGCGTGTTCCGCAGCCGCTTCGGCCGCAGCTCTTCCGAAGCAAAGCCGCAGTAACCGGCTATGTGGTCCCTCAGCGCCTGGCGTCGCCGGCGCCTGCTGGCCAAGCACCCGATTGCCGATGAAACGTGGCAACGGGTGCGCCACCACCTGACGTTCCTCGACGGCATCACTGCCGAGCAAGACCAGTGGCTGCGGGAAGCCTGCGTGGTGTTCCTCGCCGAAAAACACCTCACCGCCCTGCCCGGCGTCGAACTGCACCAGGAACAGCGCCTGCTGCTCGCCGCCCAGGCACAGCTGCCGCTGATGAACCTTGGCGACCTCGACTGGTACCAGGGCTTCCACGAGATCGTGCTGTACCCCGACGACTTCCTCAGCCCGCAGCGCCATCGCGACGCCAGCGGCGTGGAACACGAGTGGGACGGCGAGCACAGCGGCGAAGCCTGGCAACAGGGCCCGGTGATCCTTGCGTGGCCCGGCGTACTGGCCAGCGGCAACTGGGAAGGCTACAACCTGGTGATCCACGAACTGGCCCACAAGCTGGACATGCTCAACGGCGACGCCAACGGCCTGCCACCGTTGCACCACGACATGCGCGTGCAGAAATGGGCCAGCGTCATGCAAAGCGCCTTCGACGACCTCAACCGCCAGCTCGACCGCAACCCTGACGCCGAAACGGCCATCGACCCCTACGCCGCGGAAAACCCGGCCGAGTTCTTTGCCGTCACCAGCGAATATTTCTTCAGTGCCCCGGATTTACTGGTCAGCAGTTATCCACAGGTGTACGAGCAACTGAGCCACTTCTACCGTCAGGATCCCCTGGCGCGCCTGCACCAACTGCAGGCCGGCGACGTGCGGTATCAGACGGAACGCCAAGCGCCCTACGACGTCTGACGCATGGCATCGGCGTCAGAATATGCCTATAATCGCCGCCACTTTTAGGCCAATCCGGCCATGTTCCATGGCCAACTACGGGGGCAACGCCCAATGAGCTACAGCAAGATTCCGGCTGGCAAAGACCTGCCGAACGACATCTACGTCGCCATCGAGATTCCGGCCAACCACGCGCCGATCAAATACGAAATCGACAAAGACAGCGACTGCCTGTTCGTTGACCGTTTCATGGCCACCCCGATGTTCTACCCGGCCAACTACGGTTTCATCCCCAACACCCTGGCAGACGACGGTGACCCCCTCGACGTGCTGGTCGTGACCCCTTACCCGGTTACCCCAGGCTCGGTTATCCGCGCCCGCCCGGTCGGCATCCTGAACATGACTGACGACGGCGGCGGCGATGCCAAAGTTATCGCAGTACCACACGACAAGCTGTCCCAGCTGTATGTCGACGTGAAGGAATACACCGATCTGCCGCCACTGCTGCTGGAACAGATCAAACACTTCTTCGAGAACTACAAAGACCTCGAAAAAGGCAAATGGGTGAAGATCGACGGTTGGGGCAACGCAGACGCCGCCCGCGCCGAGATCCTGAAGTCGGTCGCTGCCTACAAAGGCTGATACCGCTATTCGCTCTGAAAAAGCCCCGATTAATCGGGGCTTTTTTTGTGGGAAAAACATAAACATCCGCCTACTTTAATAAACATATTTACAGCAATTGTTTAACTAGCTTAATCAACTAGCAGAATAGTCCTGCGATAAGGAAACACCTACATACAGCAACTCAACGCATGGTTTATTTGATCTGATTTTACGGCCAGTAAACTCTGCGTTTATGAATACATCAGGTGATCGCTTAAGAGCGCTATTACGGGAAGTCCATCTTTCCGCTTCCGACTTCGCCAAGAACCGCGATGTTACGCCTCAACACGTAAACAACTGGTTCAAACGCGGCGTCCCCATGGGCCGGCTCAACGAGTTCGCAGAATTGTTGTGCGTCACCAGCCGTTGGCTGCGCACAGGCGAAGGCCCCAAACATCCACCCGCCAACTACCTGCTGGAAGGATCCGATGCAGACACCTCCCACCGTATCGCCCGCGAGACCAGCGGCAACTACATCACCCACCCGGTCTCGGGCCCGGTAAAAATCGACGTGGAGATCCCCCTCCACCCCACCTTCACCTCGACCGAAAGCATCCGCCTCTCCCTGCACACCCTTGAAGCCATCGGTGTAAGCCCGGAGCGGGCGCTCGGGGCCTACATGGTCGGCAACAGCATGATCGACATCATCCAGGACGGAAGTACCCTTGCCATCGACTGTGGTCGCAAACAGATCATCGATGGCGAAATCTACGCGGTAGAGCACGACGGAATGCTGCGGATCAAATACCTCTACAACCGTCCAGGAGGTGGCCTGCGGATGCGTAGCCACAACAGCGCCGAGCATCCGGACGAGTTTTTGACCTATGAGCAGCGGCATGAGCAGAACTTTGAGATTCTGGGTTGGGTGTTCTGGTGGGCAACACTGAATAACCGTCGCCCGCCGGTGCCGCTGGATGCGCATTTATTGGGCTACGAAGGCTCTAAATCGGATCCGGAGCTGGGAAATTGAGGCGAATATGGGTATTATCCGCCGCACATTTGGCAGGGGGTTGGCGTGAAGCCGGTCCGCCCTGCCTGGCGATGCGGAGGAGTTCCCGCTGATGCCCCTTATCATCTGGGTGCGAGCCTGGGTGAACGATTTGAAGGCTGGTGAGGTTTACCAAAAATAAGCTGAACCAGTCCCCGAGAAGCCGGCCACAAGCCGGCTTTTTAATGCCTGGAAGAAATGCGCTACACCTGCCAGGCATCGAGCTATTTGAGAACGCGCCAACCGCTCCAAGGCACGCAAGCCGTCTTTTCCATCCTCAGGACATTCGCCTGATACGTCGCTAAAAGCCCGTTCCAAGAACACGTTTCGCATACCTGTCGTTACCAACGACATGACATCAAGACGTGTCGCAGAAATCAAAATATAGCGACACGTAGTGCACGCATGTTTACACTGACGCCACGAAAGGGCGCCCTGATGAGCCCCTCTTACCTTTAGACGGATAAGTCAAAGACCGAGCCCCATCCATGACCGCATCCCACCTTCCCTGGCAGGCTGACAAGCCCTACAACCAGCTTCCCACTTTGCCACCGGCAACTGTTCTGGAAACCCATGCAGTGCTCAAACGCTGCATTGAGGCCCGCACAGCCCTGGCCGAATTGAAGCAAGCGGCTGAGCTGATCCCTAACCAGACAATGCTGATCAACACCATTCCATTGCTGGAGGCCAAGGACAGCTCAGAGATCGAAAGTATCGTCACCACCACGGATTTGCTCTTTCAGCATGCTCAGGATGGAGATAGCCACGCAGACCCAGCGACCAAGGAAGCACTGCGCTACCGCAAAGCCCTGCAGAAAGGTTATCAATCGTTGGCCGACCGCCCACTCTCCAGCGGTACTGCAGTCGAAATCTGCCGCACGCTTAAAGGCGTGAACATGGATATACGCCGGGTGCCAGGAGTCCAGCTAGCCAACGACCGAACCGGCGAGATCATCTATACCCCACCGGAAGGCGAAGATCGCTTACGTGACATGCTCGCCAACTGGGAGCGCTTCCTGCACAACGAGACCGACCTGGATCCATTAGTACGTATGGCGGTTAGTCACTATCAATTCGAAGCCATTCACCCATTCACCGACGGCAATGGCCGTACCGGGCGAGTGCTCAACACCCTGTACCTGATCCAGGAAGGCCTGCTGAATCTACCGATTCTCTACCTTAGCCGTTACATCATTGCCCATAGAGCCGATTACTACCGCCTGTTGCTTGATGTCACTCGCGAACAAGCCTGGGAGCCTTGGCTGCTGTACATGCTCAGCGCTGTGGAAGAAACAGCACGCTGGACTTGTGCAAAAATTGCCGCTATTCGCAGCCTGTCCGAGCACACCACCCAGTTTGTTCGTGAGCAGTTGCCGAAAACCTATTCCCGCGAGCTGGTAGACGTCATTTTCGAACAGCCCTACTGCCGCATCAGCAACGTCGTCGACAAACAGATTGCCCAGCGTCAAGCAGCCTCCCGTTACCTCAAAGAACTAGTCGCCATCGGCGTTCTGCAAGAGGTTCAGGTTGGCAAGGAAAAGCTCTTCATCCATCCCAAGCTGATGCAGTTACTCACTCGCGACAACAACGACTTCAAGCCATACGCCTGAGGGGAGAGCTTTACTCGATGACAATCGTCTGCCGGGATCTGCGCCCCTGAGCCGTGATGATTAGCATTTGGTCAGTAGGTTGCTGACCAAATGCATCGTTACCTCAGTGTCGGCTTAGGATCCTCACCTCGGCTGCAAGCAATCCAACGCCCTATCCACCACCACCTTCGACATCTCCACCAAATGCATCACCGCCCGCTGCGCGCCGTTCAGCGGCTCGGTCGACGCCTGGGCGGTCGCCACGGCGCAATGCAATAACTCGGCAGCATGGGCCAGGGCATCTTCGAAACTCAGTTCGTCATCGACGGTAAACGGGTTGGGTGAAGGCTGCGCGTCCGGCGCTTTAAGGTAGTGATCGATCACTCGACGCGAGGCATCAGTGTCGCGGAGTAAGGCTTTATGGAATGCGGGTGGATCGGGGGTAACTTTGACCATGGTAAATCTCCAATCAAACATTTGGAGCCACCACGCTTCGCGACTAAACGAAGGTGGCAGCTGTACGCAGGTTAGTCGACCGGTCGATTGGAAACCCGGCGCGCCCGAGGGCGCCCTGCGCACAGCCACCATAAAAGTGCAGGCGAAAAACGGCCTGACTCATGAACTGATCGTGCGCCAATCGAATCCGGGCGACTAAACCCGATCACCGAATAAGCAGTGACGGAACGCAGACTAGTCGCGGGATTTTGCTGGCGCAAGCGCTTGGAATTCTCTAGGAAACGTCCTGCCAAGGAAAGGGATCTGTCTTGCTGGCCATCAAAAATCAGCGCCCCACCACCACACATCAGATGTGTTATCGGGTGACACCTCGCCCCGTATCTGCCAATCCAACTTCCCAAACTTCCCGTCTGACAAATCCAGAAACGATCCTACAAACCAATCTAAACAGGATGTTTAACCCCGACTCCCTCCTCCATACCATCAACCCCACCCTGCTCTGGCCCGAATTCTGCCTATTGAACACCGTACAATAAAATCGGCCACCAAGCCGGATAACGTTCATGACCGCTGCGCAATGCAGCCAGGGGAATGATGATGTGCAACATGTCCAACCAGGGCCTTGCTACTTCTCTCAAGGAACGCCACGTCATGCTGATCGCCATCGGGGGGGTGATTGGTGCTGGGTTATTTTTAGGGTCTGGCAAGGCGATCGCCACTGCCGGGCCTGCGTTGTTGGCGGCTTATGCCATTTGCGGGCTGATGATTTATCTGATCGCACGGGCGCTGGGGGAGTTGTCTCTATACCGACCCAATAGCGGGTCCTTTGCGTCTTTTGCCGAGGAGTTCCTCGGGCCGCGCTTCGGCTTTATTACCGGGTGGTCGTATTGGTTGATCTGGATTCTGGTGGGCGTGCTTGAGGTCACCGGCATCGGCCTGCTGATGAAATATTGGTTCCCGGAACTGCCCCAGTGGATTCCCGCACTCGTCACGGCCGGTGTGCTGATGGTGATTAATTTGTTCACAGTCAAGGCGTTTGGCGAGGTGGAGTTTTGGCTGGCGCTGATCAAAGTGGTAACGATTGTCGGGCTGATTGTGGCGGGGTTGGTGATTTTGTTTTTCGGCCTTGAAACATCGGCGAAGACACCGCCGTCCATTACCAACCTATGGACCCACGGAGGCGTTTTACCTCACGGCTGGAGCGGCCTGTTGTACGCGATTCCGGTGGCGGCGTTTGCCTTCGCCGGCGTTGAAGTGATCGGTGTGGTGGCCGCTGAAACGGCCAACCCCGAGCGCACGCTGCCCAAGGCGATCAACAGCATCATTTGGCGCATGTTCATTTTCTATGTCGGCTCGATGGCGATCATCATGGCGCTGTATCCGTGGAACCAGCTGAATACCGGGCAAAGCCCGTTTGTCATGGTGTTCGACAGCATCGGTCTGGGAATGGCCGCGGGGCTGGTGAACTTTGTGGTGATCACAGCGCTGGCGTCATCCTGCAATACCGGGCTGTTTGCCACGAGTCGCATGCTGTATTCGCTATCGCATTTCCAGCAGGCGCCACGCAGCCTCCAGGTGTTGAGCCGGCGCCAGGTTCCCGCTCGATGTCTGATGGTCTCGACCCTGATGTTATTGGTGGGTGTGCTGCTCAACTACATGATTCCGGAGAGTCTGTTCGGCCTGCTGATTACCGGGATATTGGGCCTGTTGATCTGGGTGTGGGCGGTGATCATCGTTGCGCATATGGCGTATCGCCGCAAAGTTCAGCGGGGTGAGTTGCCTCGGGTTGCCTATCGCATGCCGTGGGCCATGGGCAGCAGTGTGCTGGTGCTGTCTTTTCTGGCGGTGCTGGCCGTGTTGGTGGCTCTGGACCCGGACACCCGCGCAGCCTTCTATGTGACGTTCGCCTGGTTCGCGGTGCTGATGCTGGTGTATCCGAAACCCACTCAGTCATTAGCTGCCAGCGACGTGCAGGGAGCTTGAATATGACCGGCAACACCCTCAAGACCGAACTGGCTGCGTGTGTCGAGCGCTTCACTCGTGCCAACCCCAATAGTGCGCGCCAGTTGGAATGGGCCGCCCGGGTCATGCCCGGTGGCAATACACGCTCGGTGCTGTTTTACGAACCGTTTCCCCTGACCATGTCCAGTGGCGCGGGTTGCTTGCTCACCGATATGGACGGCCATCGCTATATCGACTTCCTGGCCGAATACACGGCGGCGCTATATGGCCACTCCCACCCGGTCATTCTGCATGCGCTGTCACAAGGGATGGCGCGAGGACTGAACCTCAGCGCCCACACCGAGCTGGAAGCCAGGCTGGCAACACTGATTGTGGAGCGCTTCGATTGCGCCGAGCAGGTGCGGTTTACCAACTCGGGGACCGAAGCGAACCTGCTCGCACTGGCGGCGGCAGTTGCTTACACAGACCGTCGCGCAATCATTGCCTTTTCTGGTGGATACCACGGAGGCGTAATGAGTTTCGCCGGACCGGCGACGGCAATGAACGTTCCCCATCGCGTCTATCTAGCCGACTATAACGACCTGCACAGTGTCGAGCGCTTGATGCATCAGCACCGCGGCAAAATTGCCGCGATCCTGGTGGAGCCCATGCTTGGTGCCGGCGGATGCATCTGCGCTGCGCCGGGTTTTCTTCAAGGTTTGCGCGAAATGAGCCGGGCCCATGGCGCGCTGCTGATCTTCGACGAGGTGATGACTTCACGCCTGGCGCCTGGAGGTTTGCAGGAAAAGCTTGAGGTCAAACCTGACCTGATCACCCTGGGTAAATACTTGGGCGGCGGGATGCCTTGCGGAATGCTGGGGGGGCGCCGGGAAATCATGGCGCAGTTCGATCCGCGCCTGGGTCGCCTGCCCCATGCCGGGACATTCAACAATAACGTGATGACGCTCAGCGCCGGCATCGCCGGCCTGGAGCAGGTGTTCACCCGCGAGGCAGCCATTGCGCTCAATACCCGAGGCGATGCATTACGCCAGCAACTCAATCAGGTGCTGGCACCTGTCGCCCTGCAGTTCACAGGACAAGGCTCGGTGATGAATTTTCATCCCACCGCCATGCACCTGCAGCGCCCTATGGAGTTATCCGAGTACCAAAAACGCCTGCGTGACCTGTATTTCTTCCACCTGATCGAAAGTGGCATCTACCTCGCCCGGCGCGGGTTGGTCGCGCTGAGCTTGCCACTGACCGACAACGAACTGTTACACCTGCTCACCGCCACTCGGGCTTTTGTCGATCGCTACGCTGCTGTTTTGCCTTGCGACTGAGGCCGCCCGGCCCAGGAGCCCGATGCTCCTGGGCACTCCACCGTGATTCGTATCCGAGACAGGAAAACCCTTAGCCGCTATTCTTTCGCCTTCCCTCAGCCGGAACGAAAGGCCCATGACCAGCAAAACCGCAAACCCCCGAGGCCGGCGTAAAAAAAGCGCTGGGGAGGATTCGAAAAACCTGTTGACCGCCCAAATCATCACCGCCGCGGCACTTGAGCTGATTGATCAGGAAGGCCTGGAGAAATTCAGCCTGCGCACTCTCGCCAGCGCCCTGGGCGTCTATCCGACGGCGATTTACTGGTACGTTTCTTCTCGGGAATTACTGCTGGCCCAGGTGTTGGCCAAGGTGTTGGAACACTTGGCGCCCGAGCCCCAGGAACGCTGGCAGGACTACTTGCGTGCGGCCATGGTCAATTGCCACAACGCCGTGCACCAACATCCGAATATTGCGCCGTTGCTCGGTGCGCAACTGGTCTCCAATACCCGCACCGACTTCAAACTGGTAGAAGGCGTGCTGGCGGCCCTGCAACAGGCCGGCTTCAACGGGCCGACACTGGCAAGCGCCTACAACACCTTCATTGCCGCCCTCACCGGGTTTACTACGCTGGAGTTCGCACCGCTGCCGGAAAACACAGAAGCCTGGCAAAACCAGGTCCAGCAGAGCCTTCAGCAAGTCGACCCGCAACAACACCCGACACTGGCGCAGAACATGGATCAGTTGAGCAATCGCAGCTTCAGCCTGCGCTGGCAAAACGGCGTGCAAGCGGCGCTGGATGACAGCTTCGCGTTTTATGTCGAGACCATCATCTGCGGATTGGAAACCCTGGCATCCCGTCGCTAGAAACGTCACTCATCGATACCTGAAAAACCACCAATTGTACGTCGTACAATTGATGATTAAGATCCGTCACGCATGAAACCCAATGACCCTTAATAAAAATAACGTCAGAGGTCTTTTATCGTGGCGAACGCTTTCCCGTTTTCTGATCCTGTCCGTCATGGGCAACTGCTGTGGCAGCCTAGCCCCGGGCACATACAACAGGCCCGCCTTACCCGTTACCTGAATTGGCTGCAGCAGGAACGAGATATTACCTTCACCGATTACCACGCCTTGTGGCGCTGGTCCGTCAACGACCTGGACGCCTTCTGGCAATCCATCTGGGATCATTTCCACGTACAGGCCTCCAGCCCTCCCCGCGCCGTTCTGGGCGCCCGCACGATGCCAGGGGCGCAGTGGTTTCCGGGGGCCCAGCTGAATTTCGTCGAACATATTCTGCGTAACGAGCGAGAAAACAGTGATGCCCTGCTGTACGTGAGTGAAACCGATACGTTGCAAGGCATGCCCTGGCCCGACTTCGCCAACCAGGTGCGCACCCTGGCGACTTATTTGCGCGAGCTGGGAATAAGACCTGGCGACCGGGTTGTGGCTTACCTGCCTAATATCCCCGAAGCCATGATCGCCCTGTGTGCCAGTGCTGCCATAGGGGCAATCTGGTCGAGTTGCTCACCGGACTTTGGTGCCGATGGCGTATTGGATCGGGTCCGACAACTGGCACCCAAGGTGCTCTTCGCCGTGGACGGTTACCGCTATGGTGGGAAAGCATTCGACCGTCGTGAACAGGTCCAACGGATCGTTCGGGAGCTGGGCAGTATCGAGCAATTGATCATGCTGCCCACGCTCTTCCCCCAAGAGTCGATCACCGTTCAGGGCGCAGTCGATTGGCGCAACCTGCACCTTCGCCCGATCGTCCCGGCCGCCGACTTCCAGTGTGAGCAACTGCCCTTCGACCACCCGTTGTGGGTGCTGTTTTCTTCCGGCACCACGGGGCTTCCCAAAGCGATCGTGCACAGCCATGGCGGCATTTTGCTGGAGCAATTGAAAGCCCTGCATCTGCACCTGGATTTTCGCCCTGGCGATACCGCGTTCTTCTTCACCACCACCGGCTGGATGATGTGGAATACCTTGTTCTGCACGTTGCTCTGCGACGTACGCCCAGTGCTGTACGACGGCCATCCCACCTGGCCGAACACCGATACGTTATGGCAAGTGGCGCAAGACAGCCGTGCGAGTTTTTTCGGCACCAGCCCCACCTACATCGAGCTGATGAAACGTCAGGGCGTGGTTCCCGGCCAGCGCTTCGATCTTTCGGCACTGCGCACTGTCATGCCCGTGGGGTCACCGGTTTCACCTGAGTGCAATGCCTGGTTCTATCGCCACCTCAAACCCGACGTATGGGTCGCCACCGGCAGCGGCGGTACCGATATCTGCAGCGGCCTGGTCAGTGGGGTGCCCACGTTGGCCGTGTATGCCGGCGAAATCCAGGCACGTGCCCTGGGCGTGGCGGCGCATGCATTCGACGACCAAGGCAAGGCCGCCATCGATCAAGTCGGCGAGTTGGCAGTGACGGCGCCAATGCCTTCGATGCCGGTGTACTTCTGGAACGATCCCACCGGCGAGCGTTACCGCGACAGCTATTTCCAGGCCTGGCCCGGCGTATGGCGCCATGGTGATTTCTTCCTGGTCAACGGCCGTGGCGGTTGCCAGGTGCTGGGGCGCTCGGACGCGACGCTTAATCGCTTTGGCGTGCGTATCGGCACCGCCGAAATCTACCGTGCGCTGGAACAGATCGAGGCCATCGAGGACTCGCTGATCGTCAATCTGGACTTGCCTGAAGGTGGGTTCTTCATGCCGCTGTTTGTCCAGCTACGCCCTGGGATTCAGTTGGACGCAGGCCTTGAACGGCACATCAGCGAGTGCCTGAGCCAAACCTGTACACGCCGACATGTCCCGGATCGCATACACGCGGTGCCCATGATTCCCACGACGTTGACGGGAAAGAAAATGGAGGTGCCAGTGCGGCGGATTTTGATGGGCCATGACCCGGCAAAAGTGGCCAATCCAAGTGCCATGCGAGACCCGCACGCATTGGCGTTTTTTATCGATTACGCAGGCCAGCAAACCGACTATCCAATGCCTTTACCGCTGGGAGACATCGAATCATGAGCCTTAAAGCAAAAGCGTTTATCGTCGGGGCTTATGAACACCCTACCCGCCACGCCGTGGACCGCTCCCTCGCCCAACTGCATGCCGACGTCGCACGCGGCGCCCTGGACGACGCAGGATTGAGCATCAACGATGTCGACGGCTACTTCTGCGCGGGAGACGTACCGGGATGGGACTCCCAAGGCGTCGGCCCGTTTTCCGTGGTCGAATATTTGGGCATCAAACCTCGGCACATAGAAACCACAGAAAGCTGGGGTTCGTCCTACATCCAACACGTTGCACAGGCTACACGTGCCATCGCCGAAGGCCGGTGCAAGGTGGCGCTGATTACCCAGGCCGGACGTCCACGCGCCGAGCGCCAGCGGCCGGACAGCAGTCAGCTCAAGCAACCGCAGAGCGCCTGCGAAGCACCATTTGAAATGCCCTACGGCGCCGCCGTGACCAATCTCTACGCCATGTGCGCCATGCGTCACAGCCACGAACATGGCACCAGCGCCGAGCAACTGGCCTGGATCAAAGTCGCTGCGTCACACCATGCCCAGTACAACCCCAACGCGATGCTGCCCAAGGTCGTCAGTGTTGAAGACGTGCTGAACTCGCCACTGATCGCGGCCCCATTACGCAGGTTGGACTGCTGTGTCATCAGCGACGGCGGCGGAGCGCTGGTACTGGCGCATCCGTCCATCGCCCGCGCACTCAAGCGGCCGCTGATCACACCCATCGGCTCAGGCTATTCGGTCAACCATTTGAACGGCGGCTACTTCGACCTGCTCTCCAGCGGCGGCATCCAGTCCGGGGCTGACGCCTTTGCCGAGGCTCGACTCAAGCCCAGCGATATCCGCTACGCCTCACTCTACGACAGCTTCACCATCACCGTATTGATCCAGCTGGAAAACCTCGGATTTTGCCCACCCGGCCAAGGTGGCGTCTTTGTCGCCGATGGCAAGCTGATCAGTGGCGAAGGCCCACTGGCGGTGAATACCGATGGCGGCGGCCTCTGCAACAATCACCCGGGAAACCGGGGCGGCATGACCAAATTGATCGAAGCCGTCCGCCAATTGCGCGGTGAAGCCCACCCGGCGGTTCAGTTGCCCGATTGCACCTTGGCATTGGCTCACGGCACCGGTGGCCTGCTGGGCTCACGACATGGCAGTGCCACCCTTATTCTTGAGCGACTCTGACATGCACCTCAAACCACCTCAAATCACCCCGGAAAGCGCGCCGTTCTGGGACGCCGCCAATCAAGGAAAACTGCTGCTGCGCCGCTGCCTCGATACCGGCAAGCCTTACTACTACCCGCGTGATCACAGCCCGTTTACCGGCTCGACGTCCACCGACTGGATCGTCGCCAGCGGCGACGCGACGCTGTATAGCTTCAGTTACAGTCGGCGAGAAGGCCACGTTCACTGCATTGCCTACGTGACCCTGAACGAGGGCCCTACGATTTTGTCGGCAATAGACTGCGAGGACCCACAACAACTGCGCATTGGCCAGCGACTCAAGGTCGCCTTCTACACCTGCGAGACAGGACAAAATGTACCGGTCTTCCTGCCGGTCGGCAGCGTTTAACTATCACGGGCAGGGCTAGGTCAGCCAGATCGCCTACCCTTGCCCATACCGTAGAGCAAGCGCTTGACTCTCCCCCTAAGGTCACACCTCACCCTGAAACCCCAGTTTTCAGGACCGCACCACCATGAGCCAACGCATCCTGGTCATCCTCGGCCACCCTTCCAGCACCAGCTTCTGCTCGGCCCTCACCGACACCTACATCACCAGCGCCAAAAACGCCGGCCACGAAGTACGCATCCTGCGTCTGGGTGAACTGGCCTTCGACCCCATCCTCCACAACGGCTACAACCAGGCCCAACCTCTGGAACCCGACCTGATTAGCGCGCAATCCGACATCCTGTGGGCCAATCACCTGACGTTTGTTTTCCCCGTCTGGTGGGGTGGAATCCCTGCGTTGATGAAAGGTTTTATCGACCGAATTTTCCTATCCGGTTTCGCCTTCAAATACCGCAAGGGAAAGGCCTTCCCCGACAAACTCCTGAAGGGCAGAACCGCGCACTTGCTGGTGACCCTGGACACACCGCCGTGGTATTACAGGTGGTTCTACCGCATGCCCGCGCTGCACCAGATACGCAAGACAACGCTGGAGTTTTGTGGCATCCAGCCGATCAAGACGTTGCAGTTCGGGCCGGTGCTTGGCTCTACGCCAGCACAGCGGGAACAGTGGCTGAAACAGGCCGGCGCACTCTTTGGGAAAAGGACTTTTCATGTACATCGGCAAAGCCGCGCAACTGTCGGGCACAACCATCAAGGCGATTCGTCACTATGAGGCCATCGGCCTGTTGCCGCCGCCGCAGCGGGAAGGTCGTTATCGGATTTACTCCACGCAAAGTGTCGAACTGCTGACGTTCATCAAGTGCGCCCAGCAGTTGGGTTTCAAGCTCAAGGAGTTGCAGGCGATTCTGGGCGGGCATCCTGGTGATGGGTTGCCCTGGGAGCTGGCGGACAAGGCAATCACCAACAAAAAGCAGGAACTGGTGAGGCAAATCGAAGCGCTGCAGAAGATGCACGGGGGATTGGTCGAATTTGAGGCCAGTCTCAAGGATGCTCAGGGCCAATGCACCGCACCACTGAAAACGCCACTGCCGTCAATGAGCTGAATCGCTGTTTTACGTAGTACCGGGCAGCGGCTCGGAACAGAAAAAGCTTCGCAAGTAATGGAGTGGTTTCCGGCCGCACTGGGAAAGGTCCACTTCGAGCGCGATTGGCAATGGCGTGCTGGCGGGAAGTTGGACGGCGATTACCGGCGTGTGGGACGCCATCAAGCAAGTACAGGAGATCTTCAAGGACGCCGGCAAGCTGTTTGAAAGCCTGGGGGCGACAGCCAGCGAATCGATGGAGCTGGCGAGTACTGCGCCAAAGGTTATGGAACAGGCGATCCTGCTGGCCAGTGATGAGGCGGCGCTGTACCTGATGTGCGCATCTGACTGGACAGTGAGCCGAATAGCTCACACAATCGGCTCACCAAATGAGCCGAATAAGCCTTCTATTCGGCTCACATACCGAGCATGCCTCCATGGATCACCCGAACTGGATCTGGCAACAACCCGACTGGCCGCACTTTCACTGGCAACCAGAGCGCCTCGCAGCGTTGTTGCGCGAGTGCACGCAGGCGCAAGGAAAGTTGCTGGGCATGCTCGGTTCGGTCAGCCAGGCCCAGAGTTCAGAGAATGAACTGGATGCGTTGCTGCAAAACATTCTGACCTCCTCGGCAATCGAGGGTGAGCAACTGAATATGGGTTCCGTACGTTCCTCTTTGGCCCGACGCCTGGGCCTGGAGCAATTGCAAGACGGCTCAGTGAGCCGACGCAGCGAGGGTCTGGCTGACTTGATGCTGGACGCCACGCAACAGTTTGCTCAACCGTTTACCCTCACCCGTCTATTCAAATGGCATCGATGGTTGTTTCCCGCCGAGGAAGCCCGCTTTTCCACCCATGGCTTGAACGTAGGCGCGCTAAGGGGGGATGAGCCCATGCAGGTTGTGTCGGGACGACTGGACCGACCCACTGTGCATTTCGAGGCACCACCCCGCCAAGGACTGGAGCAGTCGCTGGACGATTTCATCGAATGGTTTGAAGCCAGCCGGAATCATGCGGCCCTTGACCCATTGCTCCGCGCAGGCCTGGCGCATTTCTGGTTCGTCACCCTGCACCCCTTCGATGATGGCAACGGTCGTCTGACGCGGGCTATTACTGACCTCGCGCTTGCCCAGGCGGAGAACCAGGCGATCCGCTTCTACGCCATGTCGGCAAGCATCCTTGAAGACCGGGCAGGCTATTACCGTGCACTGGAAACCAGTCAAAAAGCCACGCTGGATGTCACCGATTGGCTAGAGTGGTTCCTGCAAACCCTGCTTCGTAGCCTGCAGCAGGCGATGGCGCGGATCGACCGGGTGCTGGGTAAAACTCGCTTCTGGCAACGGCATCGAGACCACGCACTCAGCGCCGAGCAGACAAAAGTCTTGAATCGCTTGCTCGACGGCGGCGAGAAGGGCTTTGAGCACGGGATCAGCGCGGCCCAATATCAAGCGGTGGCCAAAGTGTCCAAGGCCACGGCGACCCGACATCTGGCCGATCTTCTGGAAAAAAACTGCCTGGTTCGGCTACCCGGCGGCGGCCGCAGCACCCGCTATCAAATCAACACTCAAGGCGATTGATTTTCAAGGCAAATCCCCCCACTCATTTGCCCCAATCCCCCATGTCTGCTAGTGTCGCGCCGGTTTACCGTCTACCGGAATAGCCGCCATGGCCCGCAAAAAAGTTGCACTCGATTTCGAACAATCCCTCGCCGACCTGCAAACCCTGGTCGAGCGTATGGAGAACGGCGAGTTGTCGCTGGAAGACTCGTTGACCGCATTCGAGCAAGGCATCGGCCTGACCCGCGACTGCCAGAGCGCCCTGGCGCAGGCGGAGCAGAAGGTCCAGGTGTTGCTGGAACGCGATGGGGAGTTGGCCGAAGAACCTTTCGATGCGGAACAGCCTGAATGATCGACGCTTATCAGGCCGACAGCCAGGCCCGGGTCAATGCTGCGCTGGAACCGCTGTTTGTCGCGCCCAGCCCTGAGCTGAACCGCCTGTATGAGGCCATGCGCTACAGCGTGATGAACGGTGGCAAGCGGGTTCGCCCGTTGCTCGCCTATGCGGCCTGTGAAGCCCTCGGCGCCCAGGCGGAGGAAGCCAACGGCGCCGCCTGTGCGGTGGAGTTGATCCACGCTTACTCCCTGGTACACGACGATTTGCCGGCGATGGACGACGACGATCTGCGTCGCGGCCAGCCCACTACCCATAAAGCCTTTGATGAAGCCTGCGCGATTCTCGCCGGTGACGGCCTGCAAAGCCTGGCGTTCAGCGCCCTGCTGGACCCGCGCCTGAGCAGCGTCAACGCCGAGATCCGTCTGCGCATGGTTACCGCGCTGGCGCTGGCCGCAGGGCCTGCCGGCATGGTCGGCGGCCAGGCGATTGACCTGGGTTCGGTCGGTTTGAAGCTCGATCAACAAGCCCTGGAATACATGCACCGCCACAAGACCGGCGCGCTGATCGAGGCCGCCGTGCACCTCGGCGCCCTGGCCAGTGGCCTCGCCGAAGCTGCGCAACTGGCGGCGCTGCAAACCTACGCGCGGGCCATCGGCCTGGCGTTCCAGGTGCAGGACGATATTCTCGACGTTGAAAGCGATACCGCGACCCTCGGCAAGCGCCAGGGTGCTGATATCGCACGGGACAAGCCGACTTATCCTTCGCTTCTTGGGCTGGAAGCCGCCAAGGCGTACGCCCTGGAGCTGCGGGACCAGGCCCTGGATGCCCTGCGACCTTTCGACGCGGCTGCCGAGCCACTGCGTGACCTGGCGCGGTATATCGTCGAACGTCGCCACTGACAACAGCGGCCTTTTCCACCGCATATCAGCCAAGTTCGGCGCTCTGCGTGGGCAGTTTGCGATGCTTGAGGTAAACTGCCGCCTCTTCTATACCTATAACGATTCGCCTGATGCCCACGACGTTTCAAGAGATTCCCCGCAAGCGCCCGGCCACGCCCCTGCTGGACCGTGCCAACACGCCAGCCGGCCTGCGCCGCCTGGGTGAAGCCGAGCTGGAAACCCTGGCCGATGAGTTGCGCCTGGAATTGCTCTACACGGTCGGCCAGACCGGTGGGCATTTCGGTGCCGGCCTGGGCGTCATCGAGCTGACCATTGCGCTGCATTACGTATTCGACACTCCGGACGACCGGCTGGTGTGGGACGTGGGTCATCAGGCCTATCCGCACAAGATTCTCACCGGACGCCGCGAGCGCATGGCCACACTGCGCCAGAAGGATGGCATCGCCGCCTTCCCGCGCCGCTCCGAGAGCGAGTACGACACCTTTGGCGTCGGCCACTCCAGCACCTCTATCAGTGCAGCGCTGGGCATGGCGATTGCCGCCCGCCTGCAAAACAGCGATCGCAAGGCGATTGCGGTGATCGGTGATGGCGCGTTGACCGCCGGCATGGCCTTCGAGGCGCTGAACCACGCACCGGAAGTGGACGCCAACATGCTGGTGATCCTCAACGACAACGACATGTCGATCTCGCGCAATGTCGGTGGCCTGTCGAATTACCTGGCAAAAATCCTTTCCAGCCGCACCTACGCAAGCATGCGTGAAGGCAGCAAGAAGGTGCTCTCGCGTCTGCCCGGCGCGTGGGAAATTGCCCGTCGTACCGAAGAATATGCCAAGGGCATGCTGGTTCCCGGCACCCTGTTCGAAGAGTTGGGTTGGAACTACATCGGCCCGATCGACGGCCATGACCTGCCAACCCTGATCGCCACCCTGCGCAACATGCGTGACCTTAAAGGCCCGCAGTTCCTGCATATCGTGACCAAGAAAGGCAAAGGCTTCGCCCCGGCGGAAGTCGACCCGATTGGTTACCACGCGATCACCAAGCTGGAACCGCTGAACGCCCCGGCCGCCGCGCCGAAGAAGCCCAGCGGGCCAAAGTATTCCGGTGTGTTCGGCGAATGGCTGTGTGACATGGCCGCCGCCGACCCGCGCCTGGTGGGCATCACCCCGGCGATGAAGGAAGGTTCCGACCTGGTGGCGTTCAGCGAGCGTTTCCCGCTGCGCTATTTCGACGTGGCCATCGCCGAGCAACATGCGGTGACCTTCGCCGCGGGCATGGCCTGTGAAGGCGCCAAGCCGGTGGTAGCGATCTACTCCACGTTCCTGCAACGCGGTTATGACCAGTTGATTCATGACGTCGCGGTGCAGAACCTCGACGTGCTGTTCGCCATCGACCGTGCGGGCCTGGTGGGCGAAGACGGCCCGACCCATGCCGGCAGCTTCGACCTCTCGTACCTGCGCTGCATCCCCGGCATGCTGGTGATGACCCCGAGCGACGAGAACGAACTGCGCAAGATGCTCAGCACCGGCCACCTGTACAACGGCCCGGCGGCTGTGCGCTATCCGCGGGGGAATGGTCCGAATGCGGTGATCGAAAAGGACCTTGAGCCTATCGAAATCGGCAAGGGTATCGTCCGCCGCCAGGGCAGCGGCGTTGCCTTGCTGGTGTTCGGCGTGCAATTGGCTGAAGCCTTGAAAGTGGCCGAGAAGATCGACGCCACGGTGGTAGACATGCGTTTCGTCAAGCCACTGGACGAGGCCTTGGTGCGCGAGATCGCCGGCAGCCATGAGCTGCTGGTGACCATCGAAGAAAACGCCATCATGGGCGGCGCCGGTGCGGCAGTCAGTGAGTTCCTGGCACGGGAGAATATCCTCAAGTCGGTGCTGCACCTGGGCCTGCCGGATGTGTATGTCGAGCATGCCAAGCCGGCGCAGATGCTGGCTGAGTGCGGGCTGGATGAATCCGGGATTGAAGCTTCGGTTCGTCAGCGCATGGCCCTGCTGGGCCTGTAGAAACGCGATTAAAAATGTGGGAGCGGGCTTGCTCGCGAAAGCGCTGGGTCAGTCGACAGATGCATTGACTGACACTGCGCCTTCGCGAGTAAGCCCGCTCCCACATTTGTTTTATGCCAACTTCAAATGCTACGGACAGCCCATGAACCGCCTTCGCCTCGCCCTGCCCCTTCTGTTACTGCCCGCCACCGACCTGCTCGCCGACAGTTTCGAACGCGACCAAGCCCTCAAGCTGCCCGACATGGTGATCAGCGCCAACCGCCAGGTCCAGGCGCGCAACGACAGCAGCGCCGCCAACACCGTCTTCACCCGCGACGACATCGACCGCCTGCAACCCACCAGCGTGACCGACTTGCTCAGCCGCGTGCCCGGCGTGCAGGTTTCACAGGCCGGTGGCCGTGGCAGCCTGGCAAGCGTCTACATTCGTGGCACCAAGTCGGCCCAGAGCCTGGTGCTGGTCGACGGCCAGCGCATCGGCAACTCGACTTCCGGCGACAGTAACCTGCAGCACCTGAACATCCAGCAGATCGAACGCGTAGAAGTCCTGCGTGGTTCGCGCTCGGTGATCTACGGCAGCGATGCGATTGGCGGGGTGATTCAGATTTTCACCCGGCGTGGTAACGAGTCCGGCCTGCAACCCCGCCTGCATGTGGGATTTGGCAGCAACCAGACGTGGGAACGCAGCCTGGGCTTGTCCGGCGGCGATGCGCAAACTCGCTTCAACCTCGGCGCCAGCCTGGATGACACGGCTGGAATCAATCGCACGTACGACTCCTATCCCAGCGACCGTGACCATGACGCCTATCGCAACCAGGCCATCAGTTTCAGCCTGAGCCATGCCTTCAACGATGACCTCGAAGCGGGTGTGAACGTGCTGGATAACCGCGGCAAAAGCGAATTCGACAACCCGTTCGGTCGCTTCGATTCGACCACCTTCCAAAGCTTCCAGCAAAAGCCCTACACCCACTTCACCGTGAGCAGTGTCAGCACCTATGTTGACGCGCGTATCAATGACACGTGGAAGTCCCGGCTGGAAGCGGGCCACAGCGAAAACCGCGAAGAAACCCGGGACAAGCTCAGCACCGAACGCAGCGTGTTCAACACTTACCGCAACTCACTGAATTGGCAGAACGACCTGACCCTCAATGAGCAGAACAGCCTGATACTGGGCGGCGACTGGTACGAGGACCAGGTCAACAGCAGCACCGCGTTCGCCGAAGACAGTCGCTGGAATCGAGCGGCGTTTATCCAGCACCGTTTTCAAGCCCAGTCCTTTTCCACTGAACTGGGCCTGCGTCGCGACGATAACCAACAGTTCGGCGGCCACAACAGTTGGAGCGGCACCTTCACCCTGCCGCTGACCCCGGACAATGATCTGTTGCTGAGCTACAGCGAAGGCTTCCGCGCGCCTACGTTCAACGACCTCTACTACCCGGACGAATTCGGCTTCAAAAACAGTAACCCGAACCTCAAGCCCGAGACATCGAAAAGCTACGAAGTGCAATGGCGCAGCCAGCTCAGCGACAGCAGCCGACTGGAAGCCTCGCTGTACCGCACCGATATTCAGGACGCGATCGTGTTTGCCAGCAACGGCCCGCAAAACGTCAGCGCCGCACGCATCAACGGCTTCGAGGCGGCGCTCAAGCAAGAACTGTTCGGCTGGCAAAGCAGCCTCGCCGTTGCATTGATCGACCCACGCGACCGCGACACCGGGCGCACACTGGCACGTCGAGCCCGGCGCACCCTGAGCCTGGACCTGGATCGCCAATTCGATCAATTCGGCGTCGGCGCCAGCTGGCAAGCGGTCAGCAGCAGCTACGACGATGCGGCGAACCAGCAACGCCTGGGCGGGTATGGCTTGCTGGGGCTACGGGGCAGTTGGGCGGTGAACCATGAAGTCACGCTGGAAATGAAGCTCGATAACCTGCTGAACAAGGACTACAGCCGGGCGCTGTATCAGTATCAAGGCCAGCAATATGGCTATCGGGAAGAAGGCCGGGCACTGATGTTCGGGGTGACCTGGACGCCGGAACTCTAAGTCGTCTGCACCGGCCTCATCGCGGGCAAGCCCGGCTCCCACAGGGGACCGTGCTTATCCAGACGACTCGGTCAAATGTGGGAGCTGGCGTGCCTGCGATAGCGGTCTCACAGCCCCGGAGCAAGAACCTGACACAACCGCGCCACCGCCTGCAGCATCTGCCCGCTGGGCCGTTCCAGGCCCTTGTCAGGCACCACCAGCAAACGCCCGCCAGCCACCGCCGCCACCTGGGGCCAGGCTTTCCAGGCATCCAGCTGCGCTTGATCGCCCGCCAGAATCACCTCGGGATTACGCTGCAACACCGACTCAATACTGACCTGCGGTGCCGGTAATTTCAGGTCATCGAACACATTGCGCGCGCCGCACACACTCAGCGCATCGCTGATGATCTGCCCGCCACCCACGGTGTACAGCGGCTGGTTCCACACCTGATAAAACACCCGCAACGGCTCGGCCCGCTGATAGCGCGAGCGCAATTCGACCAAGCGCTGACGCAACTGCGCGGCCAATTGCCGGCCGGCGTCATCCCGCCCGAGTTGCCGGGCAATGGTTTCGACCTGTGAGGTGAGTTGTTCGAGGCTGTGGGGTTCGGCGACAAATACCGGGATGTTCAGGCGTTGCAGCTGTTCACGCTGGCCCGGGCCGACGCTGCCGGGCCAAAGCAGGATCAGGTCGGGCTTGAGGCTGAGCAGCCGCTCCATGTCCAACTGCCCGTAGTTGCCCACAGACGGCACGTTCGCCAACGCCTGTGGCCGCTCGCCGCCATCCAGCACGCCCACCAGCAAATCGGCGGCGCCCAGTTCAACGACGATTTCAGACAACGAAGGCGCAAGGCTGACCACCCGCTCGACCGCCGCAGCCTGGGCCGCGACAACCAGCAGCCACACCGCCAGCCAGACGCGCATCAACCCAACTGGCGCGGGATGCGGTAGAGGTAGAACAGCACCAGGGTCGACAGTGCCAACAGAAACAGCGGCACCGCTTCCAGCCCGACAAACACTGCCAGCGCGCCGACCCAGGCCGGCAGTGCAGCCACCAGCAACGCCACACGACGGCGGGCCGCGAGGGTGATCCAGGCAGCCGGCTCTTCAGGGGTATCGAGGGCTTTGCCGGTGGCGATCAGCGCGTGTTTATAGCCGTGGAAGTAACGCAGGCTGACAAACATCGAGGCTACGCCGGCGATAAAAAACGGCATCGCCAGCACCGGCAGCAAGGGCTCGGCCTTGCCAAACACCAGGTTGATCACAAACAACGGCACCAACGCCAACGCCAGGTATTGCCACCAGTTAAACGACAGCCGCCGCTTGACCTGGCCGCGCGTCACGCCCGGTCGGCCTCGCCCTGGTGCTCGTTGCCCATCATGTGGTCGAGCTTGCTGGCCTTGGTGGCCAGGTAGAGCTTGTTGTGCGGGTTGTGGCCGGTGTGCAGCGGCACGCGCTCGGCGACGGTGATGCCCATGTCGGTCAAGGCTTTGACCTTGCGCGGGTTGTTGGTCATCAGGCGCAGGGATTTGACGCCCAGGTGCTGGAGCATCGGCAGGCAGATCCCATAGTCGCGCTGGTCAGCGGCAAAACCGAGGCGCTCGTTGGCTTCCACAGTGTCGGCGCCGCCATCTTGCAGCTCATAGGCGCGGATCTTGTTCAGCAGGCCAATGCCACGGCCTTCCTGACGCAGGTACAGCAACACGCCACGGCCTTCGCGGGCGATGGCCTGCAGGGCGGCTTCCAGTTGTGAGCCGCAGTCACAGCGCTGGCTGAACAGCGCATCGCCGGTCAGGCACTCGGAGTGCACGCGACCGAGGACCGGGGCACCGTCCGCCACGTCACCGAGGCTGAGAACAACGTGTTCGCGCCCGGTGGCTTCTTCAAGAAAGCCATTCATGGTGAACGTGGCAAAAGGGGTTGGCAGCTTGGAAGCGGCGACGAAAACGACGGGCACCTTGTGCTCCTGATTTCAGATTTCACAGGGGAGGGATTGTAACAGTAGGTTCCTACAGACGCTTAAGCTGAATTATCGCTGATAAAGATCAATAGGTTCGATTGGCCTTCAGCTTGGTTCTATGCCTTTCAGAAATGTTGATAGCCACGAATGGCCGGCGTGACGTCCTGGCCAGACGCATCCAGCAGGGTAACGCCCTGCCCCGCCTCGACCCGGCCGATTACATGGACCGGTACACCGGCGGCCAACAGCGGCGCCAGTTCGGCGGGCGGCAAGGTGAACGCCAGTACGTAGTCGTCCCCCCCGCTCAACGCGGCCACCCGGGCATCCGCCTCACCGACGAACGCCAGCAAGGCGGCGGACAACGGCAGTTTTTGCTGCTCGATCAACAAGCTGACAGCCGACGCCTTGGCGATATGCCCGCAATCAGCCAAAAGGCCGTCGGAAATATCCATGGCAGACGTGGCCTTGCCCCGCAACGCCAAGCCCAGCGCCAACTGCGGTTGCGGCGACCAGTAATGGGCCAGCAGCGGCTCGGCGATAGCCGCCTCCGCCGTGCGCTGCCCCAGCACCAGCGGCAAGGCGCCCGCTGCGTTACCCAGCTCACCGCCCACACACAGCAAGTCGCCGGGCCGCGCGCCGCTGCGGGTCAAGGCCTGGCCCGCCGGCACCCGGCCAAACACGGTCATGGTCAGGCTCAGCGGCCCACGGGTGGTGTCGCCGCCCACCAGAACCACGCCACAACCCTGCGCCATGGCGTTCAAGCCCTGGGCATAGCGTTGCAGCCAATCGGCATCAACCGTCGGGGTGGTGAGGGCAAGGGTAAACGCGAGGGGATTGGCGCCCATGGCCGCCAGATCGCTGACTGCCACGGCCAGCGAGCGCTGGCCGAGCAGAAACGGATCGCAGGGGTCGGCAAAATGCACGCCGGCCACCAGGGTATCGGTAGAAATCGCCAGCTGTTCCCCGGGAGGAACAGCCAGCAAGGCGCAGTCGTCGCCAATCCCCAGTGCAATGCCTTCGCCGCCCTGCGCACAGGGCGCGGCGGCGAAGTAGTTGCGGATCAGCTCAAACTCGCCCATTGCGTCAGCAAGCGCCAGTTAGCGCTTGTACGCCTTCACTTCGGCTTCACGCAGGCGCGGGGCCAGCTTGTCGAGCACGCCGTTGACGAACTTGTGACCGTCGGTGGAACCGTAGACTTTCGCCAGTTCGATCCCTTCGTTGATCACAACGCGGTAAGGCACGTCGACGCGCTTGAGCAGTTCCCAGGTGGACAGGCGCAGTACGGCCAGTTCAACCGGGTCCAGCTCTTCGATCGCCAGGTCCAGGCACGGCGTCAGTGCAGCGTCGATCTCCGCCAGGTTGGCCGGAACACCGTGCAGGATGTCGTGGAAGTAGCTGGCATCGGCCGCGCTGAAATCGTTGTCGACGCGAAACTGCGCCTCGATTTCGTTCAGCGAGGTTTTCGCCATGTGGCGCTGGTACAAAGCCTGGGTCGCGAGCTGGCGGGCCGAACGACGCTTTTCGCTTTTCGATGGCTTGCCGGCGTCTGCCGGGCGCGGGTCCTGGGGGTTGAACTGATCGCTGTCGTCGCTAATCACTTGGCCTCCAACTGCGCCAGCAGGCTGACCATTTCCAGGGCGGACAGGGCAGCTTCAGCACCTTTGTTGCCGGCCTTGGTGCCGGAACGCTCGATGGCTTGTTCGATGGAATCAACGGTCAGCACGCCAAAGGCGACCGGCACGCCGAACTCCATGGACACTTGGGCCAGGCCCTTGGTGCATTCGCCAGCCACGTATTCGAAGTGCGGAGTGCCGCCACGAATGACCGCGCCCAGGGCGATGATCGCCGCGTATTCACCCTGCTGTGCAACTTTCTGCGCAACCAGTGGAATTTCGAAGGCGCCAGGAGCGCGGATGATAGTGATGTCGCTTTCGCTCACACCGTGGCGAACCAGGGCATCCACGGCACCGCTTACCAGGCTTTCAACCACGAAGCTGTTGAAGCGGCCAACCACCAGGGCATAGCGGCCTTTGGGGGCGATGAAGGTACCTTCGATGGTCTTCAGGGTCATTCGACAAATCTCTTAAAGAGCCGGGACGCGCTTAGTGCGCGCCCCTCAGTGATATTTGAACCGCGAACAAGGGGCAAACAACGCCGGCCTTTATTCGGAGGGCACGTATTCTACTACTTCCAGGTCGAAACCGGATATGGCATTAAATTTCATTGGCGCACTCATCAGGCGCATTTTGCGCACGCCCAGGTCCCGCAGGATCTGCGAACCGGCCCCGACGATGCTGTAGGTGGTCGGTTTTTTCACCGGCGCGTGGTCGGCGGTTTCGCGGATATGCGCCAGCAGCACGTCGCCATCCAGCGGATGGCCCAGCAGCAACACCACACCGCTGCCGGCCTCGGACACCGCGGACATCGCGGCCCGCAGGCTCCAGCGCCCCGGTTGCTTGACCATCAGCAGGTCGCGCAGCGGGTCCATGTTGTGCACCCGCACCAGGGTTGGCTCTTCAGCGCAGATGGTGCCCAGGGTCAGGGCCATGTGCACGTCGCCTTCCACGGAATCACGATAGGTCACCAGGTTGAACTGGCCCAGTTCGCTGTCCAGCGGCTGCTCGGCAATCCGCTGAACGGTACGTTCGTGGATCATCCGGTAGTGGATCAGGTCGGCAATGGTGCCGATCTTGATGTTGTGCAGCGCGGCAAATTCTTCCAGCTCGGCGCGACGGGACATGGTGCCGTCGTCGTTCATCACTTCGCAGATCACACCGCTCGGCTCGAAACCGGCCATGCGCGCCAGGTCGCAGGCCGCTTCGGTGTGGCCGGCGCGAGCCAGGGTGCCACCCGGCTGGGCCATCAGCGGGAAGATGTGGCCCGGGCTGACGATGTCTTCGGCCTTGGCGTCTTTCGCGGCAGCGGCTTGTACGGTGCGGGCGCGGTCAGCAGCGGAGATGCCAGTGGTGACACCGGTGGTGGCTTCGATGGACACGGTGAACTTGGTGCCAAACCCGGAACCATTGCGCGGCGCCATCAACGGCAGCTTCAGCAGCTCGCAGCGCTCGCGGCTCATCGGCATGCAGATCAGGCCACGGGCGTGCTTGGCCATGAAGTTGATGTGTTCCGGCTGGCAGCACTCGGCGGCCATGATCAGGTCGCCTTCGTTCTCGCGGTCTTCGTCATCCATGAGGATGACCATCTTGCCTTGGCGGATGTCTTCAACCAGTTCTTCGATGCTGTTGAGCGCCACGCGGCACCCCCTTGGGTCAGGATTTAAGGTAGCCGTTAGCGGCTAAAAAACTTTCAGTGATGTTCCCGGCGGGCCCTTGAAGAGAGTCAGACTCTGCGGCCTTATCGCCCAACAACAGGCGCTCCAGGTAACGGGCAAGCAAGTCCACTTCCAGGTTCACCCGGCGACCCGGCTGGTACGACGCCATGATCGTTTCGCTCAGGGTGTGGGGAATGATGGTCAGTTCAAATTCGGCGCCATTCACGGCGTTCACCGTCAGGCTCGTGCCGTCGACGGTGATCGAGCCTTTGTGGGCGATGTACTTGGCCAGCTCTTTCGGTGCGCGAATGCGAAATTCCACGGCACGCGCGTTTTCGCTGCGGGCAACCACTTCGCCGACACCGTCGACGTGGCCGCTGACCAGGTGCCCACCGAGGCGTGTGGTCGGGGTCAGGGCTTTTTCCAGGTTCACCGGGCTGCCGCTCTTGAGGTCGTTCATCGCGGTGCAGTCCAGGGTTTCCCGGCTGACATCGGCGGCAAAGCCGTTGCCAGGCAACTCGATGACGGTCAGGCACACACCGCTGACGGCGATGCTGTCGCCCAGTTTGACGTCGCTCAGGTCGAGCTTGCCGGTTTCAACCAGCAGGCGTACATCGCCGCCTTTTGGGGTCATTGCACGGATGCTGCCGATGGATTCGATAATGCCGGTGAACATGCCGTTCTCCTGAAGACGTGGCGCAGGCCGGGAATTATACGCTCGCTGATGGCAGAGGGATGGCAGTGACTCTCCAGTCATCGCCAACAGCGCGCATTTCAGTGATCTTGAGTTGGGGGGCGTCGGCCAGTTTCTCAAGCGGCCAGTCCAGCAAAGGCCGGGCGGCAGAGCCAAGAAACTTGCCGGCGACGAATATCACGTACTCGTCCACCAGCCCTTGCTGGGCGAAGGCACCCGCCAGGCTTGGGCCGGCTTCCACCAACACTTCGTTGACACCACGGGCCGCCAGGGCCACCAGCGCGGAACGCAGGTCGACCTGGCCGTCGACACCCGGCACCACCAGGCACTCGGGGCCTGTGGGGTACTGGTTGTCCGGCGTCACGCAGGTGATGACCAGCGCGGGGCCAGCCTTGAAGAACGGCGCATTCAGCGGCACCCGCAGGCGGCCGTCGATCAGCACACGCAGCGGCGGACGGGACATCGCCAGGGCGGTGGTTTCTTCATCCAGGCCCAGTTCGGCGGCGCGCACGGTCAGGCGAGCACCATCGGCCAGCACCGTGTCGGCGCCGGTCAGCACCACACTGGCCTGGGCACGCAGGCGCTGCACAGCGGCACGGGCGGCCGGGCCGGTGATCCATTGGCTTTCGCCGTTGGCCATCGCGGTGCGACCGTCCAGGCTCATGGCCAACTTGACCCGCACAAACGGCAGGCCATGCTCCATGCGCTTGAGAAAGCCCGGGTTAAGCGCCCGCGCTTCGTTTTCCAGCAAGCCGCTGTGGGTCTCGATCCCGGCCTGGGCCAGGCGGCGCATGCCACGCCCGGCGACTTCCGGATTCGGGTCCTGCATCGCTGCCACCACACGGGCCAGGCCGGCATTCACCAAGGCATCGGCGCACGGCGGTGTGTGCCCGTGGTGGCTGCACGGTTCAAGGGTCACGTAGGCCGTGGCGCCCCGGGCCTTGTCGCCCGCTGCCCGCAGGGCATGGACTTCCGCATGGGGTTCGCCGGTGCGCACGTGCCAGCCTTCGCCGACAACCTGCCCGTCACGCACGATCACGCAGCCAACCCGGGGGTTGGGGTGGGTGGTGTACAGGCCCTTGCGCGCCAATTCCAGGGCACGGGCCATGTAATGGGCGTCGAGTACCGCTTGTTCTGCCGAAGGTGGGTTCATTCTTTTACCGGCTCACGGGCCAGGCGGTCGATCTCTTCGCGGAACTCGTTGAGGTCCTGGAAGCGTCGATACACCGAGGCGAAACGGATATAGGCGACTTCGTCGAGCTTTTGCAGCTCGCCCATCACCAGTTCTCCAACCACCAGGGATTTGACTTCGCGCTCGCCGGTGGCGCGCAGCTTGTGCTTGATATGCACCAGTGCCGCTTCCAGCCGCTCGACACTCACCGGGCGTTTTTCCAGGGCGCGCTGCATTCCGGCGCGCAGTTTTTCTTCGTCGAAGGGCTGGCGACTGCCGTCGGTCTTGATCAGACGTGGCAATACCAGTTCGGCGGTTTCGAAGGTGGTGAAACGTTCACCGCAGCCAGAGGCCAGGCATTCACGCCGGCGACGCACCTGTTCGCCCTCGGCGACCAGACGCGAGTCAATGACCTTGGTGTCGTTGGCACCGCAGAAGGGACAGTGCATGGTGGCAGGCAACAAAAAATGGGAGGGCCATGGTAGCGCATCCCTGTGGCAAGACAAGCCATAGCCTTTACGGTATATAGGCTGACTATTATGTTTCATATTTTTTAAGCCACGGATTTTGTCCTTTCTGGAGCCGTACATGCAGTTACGACCACTTGTTTTGCTCACGTTGCTCGGTTTTCTGGTCGCCTGCAGCAGCCATGCCCCAAAACCTGCGGCGCCGGCTCCGGCACCGCAACAAGAGAAAAAACTGCCGGGTGTGGAAGAAGATCTCGGCCCGTTGCCCGCCTACCAGCGTGAAGTCAGCGGCCAATTGAACGGTATACCGGCGGGTGCCGAAGTCGAACTGGCGCTGCTGGTGATCGACGACCGTTCGCGCCCGCAACAACTGCTGGCCAGCAGCGTGCTGATCGGCAACAACAAGCCCCTGGCCTTCCGCCTGCGCTTCAACCCGCAAGCGTTCCCGGCGGGCGGGCGCGTTGAATTGCGTGGTCGCGCCAGCCAGTCCGGCCAGTTGATCCTGCACCTGCCGCCGGTGCGCATCACCCAGGCGATCACCCAGACCACCGGGCCGCTGCAACTCGTTCCCGCACCATGACGCCACCGCTGGACCTGCAACGCGCACTGAGCGAACTGATCGGCGACGCCCAACTGGTGCCCTGCCCGCTGCCAGGCACCGAGTTGTCGCTGTGGTTACTGGACGCCGACAACATGGACCGCGCCTTCAGCCCCGAAGAAACCCGGCGCATCCTGCATGAGCCGCCGTACTGGAGCTTTTGCTGGGCCAGTGGCCTGGCGCTGGCGCGATACCTGGCGGCCAACCCCGAGTGGGTCGCGGGTAAGCGGGTGCTGGATTTCGGCGCAGGTTCGGGTGTTGCCGGGATTGCTGCGGTAAAAGCCGGCGCTTTGGAAGTGGTGGCGTGCGACCTGGATCCGCTGGCCCTGGCTGCCTGCCGGGCGAATGCCGAACTCAACGGCGTAACACTGGGCTATTCAGATGACTTCTTCACCGAAGCCGACCGGTTTGACCTGATCCTGGTCGCCGATGTGCTGTACGACCGGGCGAACCTGCCGCTGCTGGATCAATTCCTGACACGCGGCCGCGAAGCGCTGGTCGCCGATTCCCGGGTTCGGGACTTCCAGCACCCGGAGTATCAGCGCCTGGGTATCCTCGACGCCCTGACACTGCCCGACCTGGCCGAGCCGTGGGAGTTTCGCAAGGTGAGCCTGTACCATTCGCAGCGCGCTTGAGAGCATCGCGGGCAAGCCCGCTCCCACATTTGAAATGCATTCCCCTGTGGGAGCTGGCTTGCCTGCGATTGCGATCCTGAGACCGCCCCGCTTTCAGCTAACCCCACCAACCCTTATAGTTGCCCCATCCCCTGCTTTCTTCGAGATTCCCCATGAGTGAGCCCACGCCGTACATCTTCGATGCCACCACCGCCACCTTCGATCAGGCGGTGATCCAGAACTCCTTCGAAAAACCCGTGCTGGTGGATTTCTGGGCCGAGTGGTGCGCGCCGTGCAAGGCGTTGATGCCGATGCTCGCGCAGATTGCCGAGAGTTATCAGGGTGAGTTGCTGCTGGCCAAGGTCGATTGCGATGCCGAGCCGGACGTGGTCTCGCGCTTTGGCATTCGCAGCCTGCCGACCGTGGTGCTGTTCAAGGATGGCCAGCCAGTGGATGGGTTTGCCGGTGCGCAGCCTGAATCCGCCGTGCGCGCGATGCTGGAACCCCATGTGCAGATGCCACCACCGGCGGCTGCCGATCCACTGGAGCAGGCCCAGGCGCTGTTTGCCGAAGGCCGTATCACCGACGCCGAGGCCGTGCTGGTCACCCTGCTTGGCGAAGACAACACCAACGCCGCCGCGCTGATCCTGTACGCACGCTGCCTGGCCGAGCGCGGTGAACTGGGCGAAGCGCAAACCGTGCTCGACGCCGTCAAGAGCGATGATCACAAGGCCGCACTGGCCGGCGCCAAGGCGCAGATCACTTTCCTGCGCCAGGCCGCCGACCTGCCGGACGCCGCAGACCTGAAAGCCCGCCTGGCGCAAAACCCGCAGGATGACGCGGCGGTGTACCAACTGGCCGTGCAACAACTGGCGCGCCAGCAATACGACGCCGCGCTGGATGGCTTGCTCAAGCTGTTCATCCGCAACCGCAGCTACAGCGAAGGCCTGCCCCACAAGACGCTGTTGCAGGTGTTCGAACTGCTCGGCAACGATCATCCGCTGGTCACCGTGTACCGCCGCAAGCTGTTCGCCGCGCTGTATTAAGCCTTACTCGATCCAGCTGTACAGTGGCGTATCCCCGCCGCTGGCTACCTTGACCTTGGCGCTATGGCGCAGGCGCACCAGCAGGCGCTTGCCCGCCGAGGCGCTGCCGGCCAGGCCTTCCAGCTGATCAAGCAATTCCAGGCCGTTGAGTTGCCCGGCCTTGCGCAGCAAATCCTGGGCGGCCTGCCACAGGCTCTCGTCCAGGTTACCCGCCGCCGGCGTCACTACCGGTTCCGCACTCGGGGTTTTGCTGGCCTGCAACTGCGCACCCAGCCGGGCCCAGTCGCCGTCATCCAGCTCCAGGGTCAAGTCCACCGGCAGGTCACCGACGGTTCCACGAATTCTCAACATCGCACTTACTCCCGCACTTTTCTGACGAGCATGCTCCCACGCGTCTTGCGCTACGCCAAGCAGGCGGTCAAACTCCTCGCAAAATTGTTATAAGATCACATAACAAAACTTTCATCTTTGTCCGGGAGCTCCACCATGCGCCGTTTGCTGCTCGCTTTGCCGTTTGCCCTGTTGCCACTGGCCATCGCCCACGCTGCCGACGAGCACGACCATGATCACGAGCACGGCAGCCTCGGTGCCCACGAACACGGCGTGGGTCGCCTCAATGCGGTGCTCGACGGCCAGGCCCTGGAGCTGGAACTGGACAGCCCGGCGATGAACCTGGTGGGCTTCGAACACCTCGCCACCACCCCTGCCGACAAAGCCAAGGTCGCCGCCGCCCGTAAGCAACTGGAGCAACCCTTGGTGCTGTTCAGCCTGCCCAAGGCCGCCGGTTGCGTGATCAGCACCCAGGAACTGAACAGCCCGCTGTTCGGCGACAAGCCTGAAGCCGACCACGATGAAGACGATGACGACCACGCCACCGATGGCAAAGGCGCCGCCGCCCACGAACATCACCACGACCACAGCGAAATCCACGCTCACTACCAGTTCACTTGCGCCACGCCGACCGCCCTGAGCAACCTCGACCTGACCCAGGTGTTCAAGACCTTCCCCGCCACCCAGAAAATTCAGGTACAACTCATTGGCCCGAGCGGCCAGCAGGGTGTGGAAGCGACGGCCACAGCAGCCACCCTGAAATTCTGATGTAAACACCACACTGTAGGAGCTGGCTTGCCTGCGATGCAGACGCCGCGGTGCTCCAGAAACACCGCGGTGATGCCATCGCAGGCAAGCCAGCTCCTACAGTTGATCGGTGTCATCATCCAAATCGAGCCAGACCACTGACCTCCCTATGACCCAAGCACTTATCGAACTGTCTGACCTGGGCTTCAATTGGCCCGGTCACCCACAGTTGCTGGACATCCCCACGTTCAGCCTGGAGCCGGGGGAAACCCTGTTCCTCAAGGGCCCCAGCGGCAGTGGCAAGACCACCCTGCTGGGCCTGTTGGGTGGTGTGCAAAAGCCCAGTCGCGGCAGTATTCGCCTGCTCGGCCAGGAACTGACCGAACTCTCGGCCGGCGCCCGCGACCGTTTCCGGGTCGACCACACCGGCTACATCTTCCAGCAGTTCAACCTGTTGCCGTTTCTCTCGGTGCGCGAGAACGTCGAGTTGCCCTGCCACTTTTCAACGTTACGGGCACAGCGGGCAATCCAGCGTCACGGCAGCGTCGACCAGGCTGCCGCGACCTTGCTCGCCCACCTGGGCCTGAAGGACAAGAGCCTGCTGGAGCGCCGCGCCGACTCCCTGTCCATCGGCCAGCAACAACGGGTGGCCGCTGCCCGTGCGCTGATCGGCCAGCCGGAGCTGGTGATCGCCGACGAGCCGACCTCGGCCCTGGACTACGACGCCCGGGAAGCCTTCATTCAGTTGCTGTTCGCCGAATGCCGCGAAGCAGGCGCCAGCCTGTTGTTCGTCAGCCATGACCAGAGCCTGGCGCCGCTGTTCGACCGCAACCTGTCGCTGGCCGAACTCAATCGCGCCGCCACGCCCGCAGAGGTTTGAGATGTATTTGTTTCGACTAGCCATGGCCAGCCTGGCTAACCGCCGCTTTACCGCGATCCTCACCGCCTTCGCCATCGCCCTGTCGGTGTGCCTGTTGCTGGCGGTGGAACGGGTACGCACCGAAGCCCGCGCCAGCTTCGCCAGCACCATCAGCGGCACCGACCTGATCGTCGGCGCGCGCTCCGGCTCGGTGAATTTGCTGCTGTATTCGGTGTTCCGCATCGGCAACGCCACCAACAACATTCGCTGGGACAGCTACGAACACTTCGCGGCCAACCCGCAGGTAAAATGGGCGATCCCGATTTCCCTCGGCGACTCCCACCGTGGCTACCGCGTGATGGGCACCAACGAATCCTATTTCGAACACTACCAATACGGCCGCCGGCAGAACCTGGAACTGGCCAGCGGCCGCGCCTTCGCCACCGATCCATTCGAAGTGGTGCTCGGCGCCGAAGTGGCCGACGCGCTGCATTACAAGCTCGGCGACAAGCTGGTGCTGGCCCACGGCGTGGCGGTGGTCAGCCTGGTCAAGCACGATGACAAGCCGTTCACCGTGGTCGGCATTCTCAAGCGCACCGGCACTCCGGTGGACCGCACACTGCATATCAGCCTCGGCGGCATGGAAGCGATTCACATCGACTGGCACAACGGCGTACCGGCCCAGGGCAAAGGCCGGATCAGCGCCGATCAGGCTCGCAACATGGACCTGACGCCCCAAGCCATCACCGCGTTCATGCTCGGTTTGAACAACAAGATCTCCACCTTCGCCCTGCAACGGGAGATCAACGAGTTCCGTGGCGAGCCGATGCTGGCGATCCTGCCGGGCGTGGCGCTGCAAGAACTGTGGAGCATGATGGGCACGGCTGAAAAAGCGCTGTTCGTGATCTCGCTGTTCGTGGTACTGACCGGTTTGATCGGCATGCTCACCGCGATCCTCACCAGCCTCAACGAGCGCCGCCGGGAAATGGCAATCCTGCGTTCGGTGGGCGCGCGGCCCTGGCATATTGCGACCTTGCTGATCTTCGAAGCCTTCGCCCTGGCATTGTCGGGCGTGATCGCCGGCGTCGGGCTGCTGTATGTGTGCATCGCCGCGTCGCGCGGGTATTTGCAGGCCAACTACGGCCTGGACCTGCCGCTGTCGTTGCCGAGCGAATATGAATGGACTTTGTTGGGCGGTATTCTCGTCGCAGCCCTGCTGATGGGCAGCGTGCCAGCCTGGCGCGCCTACCGGCAATCGTTGGCCGACGGCCTGTCGATACGTTTATGAGGAAGCTGTTGATGCGTCGCGCCGTGCTCGCACTGTTACTACTGGTGGCCCTGCCCGTGTGGGCTGAAGACCAGCCCAAGGACCTGTCGTGGCAGGAGATGATCCCGCCGGACGCGCCGCCGGAAATCCCCAACATGAAACCGCTGCACGACTTGTCGGGCATGGCCGATGCGTTGTCGGTGGAGTCAGCGCCGGCCGCCAAGCAGGACCTGCCCAACGCGCCGGTCGTACAGAGCCTGGACGGTAAGCACATCCGCCTGCCGGGTTATATCGTGCCGCTGGAAGTCAGCGAAGAAGGTCGCACCACGGAGTTCCTGCTGGTGCCGTATTTCGGCGCGTGCATCCATGTACCGCCACCGCCGTCGAACCAGATCGTGCATGTGAAAAGCGAAGTCGGCGTGAAGCTCGACGAGTTGTATCAACCGTACTGGATCGAAGGCCAGATGCAGGTCAAACCGTCCAGCAGTGAACTGGCCGATGCCGGCTACCAGATGGATGCCGACAAGATCTATGTGTACGAGTTGCAGGAATAACCCGTGATTGCGCTTTCATTGAGCTGAGTCAAAAGCTCGAACGTTACGATCTTTACCATTGGACACAAGCAATTAATAACGTCCTTTGGAGCTCCCATGAACAAGTCCCTGCTCGGCGCGTCGCTTGTCGCGCTCGCCCTCGTCGCCCCTGTTGCCCACGCTCACGAAGCGGGTGACATCCTGATTCGCGCCGGTGCCATCACCGTCAACCCGAAAGCGGACAGCAGCAGTGTCAAGGTTGACCAGGGCCCGCTGGCCGGGACCAACCTGGGCGGCAAGGCGACCATGAGCAGCGACACCCAGCTGGGCTTGAACTTCGCCTACATGTTCACCAGCCACTGGGGTATCGAATTGCTGGCGGCCACGCCGTTCGAACATGATGTGAAGATCAAGAACACCGCCCTGGGCGCTGCCAACGGCAAGCTCGGTACGCTGAAGCACCTGCCACCGACCCTGAGCGTCGTGTACTACCCGCTGGACAGCAAGTCGGTATTCCAGCCGTACATCGGCGCCGGTATCAACTACACCTGGATCTACGACGAGCACGTCGGCAGCCGCGCCGAGCAGGCCGGCTTCAGCAACTTCAAGGCGGAAAACTCCTGGGGTTGGGCGGCGCAGATCGGTGCGGACTACATGATCAACGACAAGTGGATGATCAACGCCCAGGCGCGCTACATCGACATCAGCACCAAGGCCACCGTGGACAACAACGCGCTGGGCCAGGGCACTCGGGCCAAGGTGAATGTGGATGTTGACCCGATGGTGTACATGGTCGGTATTGGCTACAAGTTCTAGGTTCTACCCAAGGCCCTGTTGTACAGGGCCTTTTTTGTGAGGCTTCCCCTGGAGGCAAGCGCCAATCAGAAGCCAGGCACACGCCCGTGTGCTGCGATTCAGGCTTCAGCCAGGAGTTGGCGAACTTCAGCGATGACCAAGTCAATGTTGAACGGCTTTTTCAACACTGCATTGAACAAGTCCGACCGCTCCATACCAATATGAGCCTGGGCTCCGCTGATCAGGATGATGGGCAGGTGATTGACTGCCGGCAGGGCGCGAACCGCTTCGGCAAACTCCAGGCCGTCCATGACCGGCATCATGAAATCGGTGATGATCAACGCTGGCCGCTCGCGCTCCAGGACCTCGAGTCCTTTCTGGCCATTGCTCGCTTTTACGACCATGTACCCCTCATCCTCCAGCGCATAGCCGAGAATGTCAGCGATCAAATACTCGTCGTCGACGACCAGGATGGTGGTCATGTCAATTCAACCCGAATCAGAGACTTTGGACGTTGAGCCCGGCCGCCAGGAATCATCAGCGACAGCCAATGCATTTCTTGATGCCTTCTTCAAGTCAACGCCGTGTTCATGGATTACCACTTCAAGAAGCGAAGGATCGTAGAAGCTGTCTCGTACCTTAAGAATCGAAAGCATTCTTCTTAGTTCAGATTGAATCTCGAAGAAACGCATCAACAGCAGGTTATCGACAATACTGGAGAGGTCCGGGGTTGGAGAGCTGACCTCCGAACCAAAAACGTCACGCATCTCCCATGAGGCAAATACCGTTACGCCACGGGCACGAAGCTCGCTCATCAGGGCGCTGTAGAAATCAGTGATACGTGCCGGGTTCGTCGACACTCGGGTCATGCCGCTCAAGCTGTCGATGAACAGGCGCTTGATGCCCTTTTCCTCAACCATTTTCAGCAGCCGTGCGCCGAGACCGTCGATCAGGCCTTCTGTCGTGGGTTGCCAGGCAATACTCAGCGCACCACTTTCTTCCATACCCTTGATATCAATCCCCAGCGATTGGCCTTTGAGACGTAACCGCTGCGGGCTTTCATAAAAACCGAAATGCAGGCCCGGCGCTTCCACTGTCGACTCTGCGAGAAACCTGAGCCCCAACGTGGTTTTCCCGACGCCGGAAGGCCCCATGACGAGGGTAACGGAGGAACTGTGCAGGCCACCGCCGATGATGGCGTCCAGCGAACCGATGCCGCTGGTGATACGCGTCAGATCGGCACTGTCAGGTAAAGACGGATGGCTGTAGAGGCTTTCCAGACGCGGATAAACTACCAGGCCATCGTCGGTGATTTCACACTCGTGCAATCCGGTCAGTGCACCACTGCCGCGAGTCTTGCGCAGTTGAATACGGCGCACTGAACGGCTGCCGTGAAGCTCTTCACCCATCTCGATCACACCATCAACCATGGTGTGCTCGGGACTGCCGTCGTCCAACCGGGAACTGGTGAGAAACAGCACCGTACAACCGGCGAACGCAGCGTGCCCTTGCAGCTCGGAAATGAATTTCTTGGTGTCGATGGGCGAGTCAGCCTTGGAGCGTGCATTGAGCAAGCCATCGACCACTAACACGGTGGCCTTCTGGCGACTGATCTCACGCCGAAGCAGCTTGACCACCTCATCGAGACCTTCGTTCTCAAGGGTGTCAAACGCACTGACGAACTGAATTTCAGCCCCCACCCGGGAAACATCAAAGAAGTTCAGGGTCGAGAGGAACTGAAATAAACGGTCGTGGGATTCGGCCAGCAACGTGGCCACCAGTACACGGCCCCCATTGCGCGCATGGTTAAACCCCAGCTGATTGGCGAGGATGGTTTTACCGGATCCCGGGCGCCCCTGGATGATGTAGGAGGCACCTGCGACTAGCCCACCCTTGAGCAGAGCATCCAGCCCTTCTATTCCGCTTTGAAGGCGATTTAGCTTTTCCACAATGCAACCCTGATGTGAACAACAGGCTCTTGAGCCGAAGGTTTACGATGCTAACTCCATTTGTGCAATCGGGCTATCCACTCAGCCCGTTCAAGCGCGGGGCAAATAAAGCGTGAACGTACTTCCCTGACCAGGACGACTCTCTACCCTGATCTCTCCCCCCGACTGCTTGGCAAAACCAAATACCTGGCTGAGCCCCAACCCGGTTCCCTGGCCGTTGCCTTTGGTGGAGAAAAACGGTTCAAAGATTCTGTCGAGGTTGAGCGGTGCGATACCCGAACCATTGTCTGTGATGGAGACGGCAACGTAACTTCCGTTCATAAGGGCATGACCATTGGACGCAGGGATAAGGTCCATCGACTCAACACGGATGACCACCTCACCGTGATCAGGCATGGCGTCTCGGGCATTCATGAGCATATTGAGAATGGCGGTTTCAAACTGTTCTGGGTCAACGTGAACAACGCAGGGTGCTGCTGTGGACTCAATGCGTACGTGGATGCCTGTGCCAACCCGCAAAGCAATCGTATCGGCCATGGCCAACGTGCTTGAATTGACGTCCAGCGGTGCGGGATGGAGGGTTTGCCTGCGAGCGAAGGACAGCAATTGGCTGGTGAAGTGAGAACCACGCTTTACCGCCTCGGAAATGGCTTCTACCAGGCGCAGCCGCCGCTCTTCCGATACGGAAGGACGCTTCAAAAGATCCGCTGAAGAACGTATCACCGTCAGCAGATTATTAAAGTCATGAGCCACTCGGCCTGTTACCCGCCCCAGCGCGTCCATCTTCTGCGACTGAAGTGACTGCTCTTGGCTCACATCCTGAACGGTTCCCGTCATCGTGACGGGTAGACCATCATCGGCATAACGGGGTCTTGCGCACACGTGCAGCCAGCGAGTTTCACCGATTGGCGTGATGACACGGTAGCGAACGTCGTAGTCGCCACGTTGAGCGATTGAGCGATCCCACGCTTCGGCCACTCGACGCTTGTCTTCGGCGTGCACCAAGCGCTGCATGTGTTCATAGCTGAACGGTACGTGAGGTTCGAGTCCGAAGTTGAGGCGGCAAGTGGCTGAGGTCTTCAGCTCGCCCGTCGTCAAATCCAGGCGCCATATACCAAGCCCGGCGGCACTCAAAGCGAACTGCAGGTCGTGCGCTTCCTCATACACATCATCGTGAGGCGGCGGCGAACCATTCACCGGAGAGTTTGTTGCCATGATGGGTAGGGCTCCTCTTTTAGGCTGCCCATGGCTGGATGGGCGAAGTCTTCTTCTGAATGCAGACTTTTGCTTTTGCTGAACGAGCCGTAAGCACAATCAATCCCTATTGGCATGGATGACCGGGCGCACCAAAGGTTTCAAATTTTTCGTATGCCGTGGCGCATCCGACTTGCCAACACATATCACTTTTAACCGTCCGCGCACCGCCACAAAAAAAGGCGCCTGTTTCAGGCGCCTTTTTTATGTTTGACCGTGTCGATAGAACCGGTCGAGCAACGCCGGCAGCCCGGCCCGCCATGCCCGTGGCTTGATGCCGAAGGTGTGGAGGATTTTCTTGCAGGCCAGCACCGCGTGTTGCGGCTCGTCGGCTGCATCCGGACGGGCGGCGTGGGCCTGGGCGGTCGGTGCTTCCACAGCCAGCGGGTGGAAGTTGCGCGCTTCGGTCAGGATCGCCTGCCCCAGCGCCAGCGGGGTGGTCGCTTCGTGGCCGGCGTAGTGGTAGGTGCCCCACAGCGGCGCGGCGCAATCGAGTTGCTTGAGCACCGAAATGATCACCCGCGCGGCATCGTCCACCGGCGTCGGGTTGCCCCGGCGGTCGTCGGCCATCAGCAGCTCATCAGGTTTTTCGGCACGGGCCAGGAAGCGCCCGAGGGTGCCGTCGACGCTGTCATCCAGCAGCCAGCCGAAACGCAACAGCACGTGCTGCGGGCAGGTGGCGCGTACGCTCTGCTCGATGCGCCACAACGCCTGGCCTCGCAGACCCAAGGGCACGGGTTCGTCTTTCTCGCTGTAGGCGGTGGCGCGGGAGCCGTCGAACACCCGGTAGCTGGACGGTTGCAGCAGGGTGATGCTGTGGTGCTGGCACAGTTCGGCCAGGCGCTCAATCGCATATTCCTGGGCGGCCAGCCGTGTCTCGCTGACCGTCTCCGCCTGAAACCAGTCGAAGTAATAGGCGAGATTGATCAAGGCATCGGGACGGGTGTCGTCGAGCAGTTGCGTGAGGCTCGCGGCATCCCAGCCGTCTTGGGGCGGGCGCGGGGCGAGGAAACCGATGTCTTCCTCCGCACCGAGGCGAATCAGCGCCTGCCCGAGGGCATTCCCGCCGCCCAGTAACATAAGGCGCATTCGCATAGATTGAGCAGGCCCGGTCTGTTTGGAACGATGGTTATTATCGACAGGCTTGTGAGCCATGCCGTTGGCATTTGCCAGAATCGTTGCATTTTGCGGGTTTGTAGCGCAACCGTCACTTATAAAGTGCGCCGCCGATTGCGGCCGGGGGGCTTTAGGCAGAGAGAGCCTTTTTATGGCTAGGGAGCATGCAGTGGCTAGGGGCCTTGCAGTGGTCAGGGAGCTTGCTGTGGCCAGGGAGCTTCTTGTGGCGAGGGAGCTTGCTCCCGCTGGAGTGCGCAGCGCTCCCGCTTTTTTGGGGCCGCTACGCAGCCCAGCGGGAGCAAGCTCCCTCGCCACTGCAAGCTCCCTCGCCACAACAAGATCCCTCACCACAGGGAATGCATCCCGGGGTTGCAAGTTGCCGGGGCCGGCCGCATAAATTGGGGATGAACCTTCCAGAATCAACGGACACGGTCTTGAACGGTTTCCACCCCGCCGTCAGCACCTGGTTCCGCAGCACGTTCCCGTCGGTGACCGCCGCCCAGGCCCAGGCGTGGCCGCTGATCCGCCAGCGCCGTTCCACACTGATCGCCGCACCCACCGGCTCCGGCAAGACCCTGACTGCTTTTCTCGCCGTGCTGGACGATCTCGTGCACCAAGGCCTGGCCAATGGCGGCCAACTGCCAGACCAAACGCTGGTGGTCTACGTCTCGCCCCTGAAGGCTCTTTCCAACGACATCCAGATCAACCTGCAAACCCCGCTGGCCGGCATCACCGAGCACTTGCAGCGCCTCGACCTGCCTCCGCTGGCGATCCGCACCGCCGTGCGCACCGGCGACACCCCACAGAAAGACCGCGCCCTGATGCGCAAGCACCCGCCGCACATCCTGGTCACCACCCCGGAATCGCTCTACGTGCTGCTCGGCTCGGATTCCGGCCGGCAGATGCTTGCCAGCACCCGCACGGTGATCGTCGATGAGATCCACGCCATCGCCGCCAGCAAGCGCGGCAGCCACATGGCCCTGACACTGGAGCGCCTGCAGGGTTTGTGCAGCGAACCGCTGACCCGCATCGGCCTGTCCGCCACGCAAAAGCCCATCGAGGCGGTGTCGCGCTTTCTGGTGGGCACCGGCCGGCCTTGCGAGATCGTCGATATCGGCCACGCACGCCCACGGGACCTGGATATCGAAGTGCCGCCGGTGACGCTGTCGGCCGTCATGGCCAACGACGTGTGGGAGCTGGTCTACGACCGCCTCGCCGAACTGGCCAGGCAACACCGCACCACGCTGATTTTCGTCAACACCCGGCGCCTGGCCGAACGCCTGGCCCGGCACTTGAGCGAGCGCCTGGGCAAAACCGCCGTCGCCGCCCACCACGGCAGCCTCGCGAAGGAAATGCGCCTGGACGCCGAACAACGGCTCAAGGCCGGTGAGCTGCAGGTGTTGATCGCCACTGCGTCGCTGGAACTGGGGATCGATATCGGCGATGTCGACCTGGTGTGCCAGATCGGCTCGCCCGGCTCGATCAACGGTTTTCTGCAACGGGTCGGACGCTCCGGGCATCAGGTCGGCGGCACGCCCAAGGGCCGGTTGTTCGCCACCACCCGTGACGACCTGATCGAATGCGCCGCCCTCCTCGACTGCGTGCGCCGGGGCGAGCTGGACACCTTGCTGATTCCGGTTGCGCCGCTGGATGTGCTGGCCCAGCAGATCATCGCCGAAGTCAGCTGCCAGGAATGGCAGGAACAGGCCCTGCTCACGCTGATCCGCCGCGCCTCGCCCTACGCCGAGCTGGATGAGCGTCACTATCAGGCAATGCTGCAAATGCTCGCCGAAGGCTACAACGGGCGCCAGGGCCTGCGCAGCGCCTACCTGCACCGCGACGCCATCACCCGCACCCTGCGTGGCCGGCGGGGCGCCAAGCTCACCGCCGTGACCAGCGGCGGCACCATCCCCGACAACGCCGACTACAGCGTGCTGCTTGAGCCGCAAAGCCTGAACATCGGCAGCGTCAACGAAGACTTCGCGGTGGAAAGCATCGCCGGCGATATCTTCCAGCTGGGCAACACCTCCTACCGCATCCTGCGAGTGGAGCCCGGCAAGGTGCGGGTCGAGGATGCCCACGGCCAGCCGCCGACCATTCCGTTCTGGCTCGGCGAAGCACCGGGGCGCAGCGCGGAGTTGTCGTTTGCCGTGGCGCGTTTTCAGGGGCAACTGGACGCGCTGCTGGGCGCCACGCCGGGTAACCTGCAACCGGCGCTCGATTGGCTCACCGGCACCCTCGGCCTGAACCTGGCCAGCGCCGAACAACTGCTGGATTACCTGGCGCGGGCGCGGCTGGCGCTGAGCGCGCTGCCGTCCCAGGACACGTTGATCATGGAACGGTTTTTCGACGAGTCCGGTGGCACCCAATTGATCATCCACACGCCGTTCGGCAGTCGCATCAACCGCGCCTGGGGCCTGGCGCTGCGCAAGCGGTTTTGCCGCACCTTCAACTTCGAACTGCAAGCCGCCGCCAGCGAGGATGCGATCGTGTTGTCGCTGTCCACCAGTCACAGCTTTGAGCTGGACGAAGTGTGGCGCTACCTGAACAGCAACACGGCCGAGCACATCCTGATCCAGGCGGTACTGGATGCACCGCTGTTCGGCGTGCGCTGGCGCTGGAATGCCGGGGTGGCCCTGGCATTGCCGCGCTACACCGGTGGGCGCAAGGTGGCGCCGCAGATCCAGCGCATGAAGAGTGAAGACCTGATCGCCAGTGTGTTCCCCGACCAGATCGCCTGCCTGGAAAACCTCGCCGGCGAGCGCGAAGTGCCCGAGCATCCGCTGGTGGAGCAAACCCTCGACGACTGCCTGCACGAGGCCATGGACAGCGAAGGCTGGCTGGCCCTGTTGCGGCGCATGGAGCGCGGCGAAATCCGCCTGATCAGCCGTGATCTGCCGGCGCCGTCGCCACTGGCAGCAGAGATTCTCAGCGCCCGCCCCTACACCTTTCTCGACGACGCTCCGCTGGAGGAGCGCCGCACCCAGGCCGTGCTCAACCGGCGCTGGAGCGATCCGCAAAGCACCGATGACCTTGGTGCGCTGGATGCCGAAGCGATTGCCGGTGTGTGCGAGGAAGCCTGGCCGGCGCCCAATGGCCTGGACGAGATGCATGAAGCGCTGATGAGTTTGGCGTGCATTGCCGAATCGGAGGTCACGGCGCAGTGGGCAGAATGGCTGCAAGCCCTGGCCGACGGTGGGCGCGCCAGCCGATTGCAGATCGGTACCGGCCAGGCCGTTTGGGTCGCCCTGGAGCGCTTGAGCTGTTTGACGGCGATCTACCCGAATGACCTGCCGCTGTTGCCCGGTTTCGATGAGCCCTGGACCTTCGATGAAACCTTGGTGGAAGTGCTGCGGGCGCGCCTGAGCGGTTATGGCCCATTGACGCTGATCGAGATCGCCGCGCCCCTGGCCTTGCCGGTGGCCGACGTATCACAGGCACTCGCGCGGCTGGAGAGCGAAGGCTACGTGCTGCGCGGCCGTTTCAGCCCCGGCGCCAGCGCCGAACAATGGTGCGAACGCCACCTGCTGGCGCGCATTCACCGCTACACGGTCAAGCGCCTGCGCCGGGAAATCGAGCCGGTGGCGTTGCAGGATTTCATGCGTTTTCTGTTCGACTGGCAGCACCTGTCGAACGGTACCCGCGGCCAGGGCAGCGCCGTGTTGCCGCAGATCGTCGCGCAGTTGGAAGGGTACGCCGCAGCCACTTCGGCCTGGGACAGCGATTTGCTCAGCGCACGAATCAAGGATTACGCGCCCCACTGGCTGGACGATTTGTGCCGCAGCGGCAAAGTGGTGTGGACGCGCCTGAGCAACAAGGCCGGCGCGACGGCCCTGCGCAGCACGCCAGTGGTGCTGTTGCCCCGCAGCCAGGTGCCATTGTGGAGTGGACTGACCGAAGCGCCGGACAGCACCGAGCTGTCGCCCAAGGCACAGAAAGTCCATCAGGCGCTGCGGGAAAACGGCGCGCTGTTTTTCGATGAATTGATCCACGAAGCCCATCTGCTGCGCAGCGAACTGGAAACCGCGTTGCAGGAACTGGTGGGCGCGGGGATGGCGAACGCCGACAGTTTTGCCGGCCTGCGCGCCCTGACCACGCCGGCGAGCAAACGTCAGGCCCGCAGCAGTCGGCGCGGGCGTGGCGCGTTTGTCGGCGGGATGGACGATGCCGGGCGTTGGGCCCTGGTACGGCGGGCGCCGGTGGCGGACGGCACACGTCCGGGGGCTCACTCGGCCGAGACGCTGGAGCATGTGGCGATGACCTTGCTGCGCCGCTACGGGGTGGTGTTCTGGCGCCTGCTGGAGCGCGAGGCGGACTGGCTGCCCAGTTGGCGCGAATTGCTGCGTACGTTCCACCGGCTGGAGGCCCGGGGCGAGATTCGTGGCGGGCGGTTTGTAAGTGGTTTGGCGGGGGAACAGTTTGCGTTGCCGGAAGCGATTCCGCTGCTGCGGGAAGTTCGGCGGCGGCCTCACGATGGAAGCTTGATTGCCGTGTGTGGGGCGGATCCGCTGAACCTGGTCGGTACGCTGCTGCCGGGTAGCAAGGTGCCGGCGTTGAGCGGTAATCGGCTGGTGTACCGGGATGGTTTGCCGGCGGCGGTGGAGATTGCCGGCAAGCAGCAGGTGTTGCTGGAGTTGGATCAGCAGGAGGCCGGGTTGGTGCGGGAAAAACTGATCAGACACTGACTTGTGCAGCGCCCGTAATGACGCCTTCGCGAGCAAGCCCGCTCCCACTTTTGACCGCATTCCAAGGGTGGAACCGGATCGAATGTGGGAGCGGGCTTGCTCGCGAAGAGGCCGGCGGCCTCAACACAAAACTATTGGGTTCTTGGCTGCTCAGTGAGCACCACCGACGAAGGCACTTCTTCCTCCGGCTCATCCACCTGCTGCCCGACCCGCTGCGGCAGCATCACCTGCTGTGGATAAGTTTGCGCGAAGTGAACAAAGGCACAGTTATCCACAAGCTTTTTCAAGCGCTGGTTAAACGCGCGGCTCACCGCATATTGCCCACCCGACACCGTGCGGAACTGCGCCGTCAGCACCACGCCGTTGAGGTCCATCTTGTCGACGCCAAATACCTCCAGCGGCCCTTGCAGGTTGTACTTGAGGAACACGTCGTCTCGGATCGACTGCCCCGCCTCGCGAATCAGTTCCACGGCCTTGTCGACATCGGTGTCGTAGGTGAACTGCACCGAGAAGAACGCATAGGCGAATTGCCGCGACTGGTTGGTGACGGCCTTGATCTGCCCGAACGGCACCGAATGCACAAACCCCTTGCCGTCCCGCAGGCGCAGGGTGCGGATGGTCAGGCCCTCCACGGTACCGGCGTGGCCGGAGTCGAGCACCACCCAATCGCCAATCGACAGGGTGTCTTCGATGATGATGAACAGCCCGGTGATTACATCCTGCACCAGTTGCTGGGAGCCAAAACCAATGGCCAGGCCCACCACCCCGGCACCCGCCAGCAGCGGTGCGACGTTGATCCCCAGGTTGGCCATGGTGGTGATCGCGCAGATCACCACCAGGATGATTTTCACTGCGTTGCGCAGCAGTGGCAGGATGGTTTTCACCCGCGTGCTGGGCTGGCGGCTGGAGCGTTTGTTGACCGGGGGTTTCAATGCTTCCTGAATCGCCGTGTCGAGCACCACCCAGAACAGCCAGGTCACCAGCAGGATCAAACCGATGCTGCTCAGGGAGTCGCTGATGGCCCGGCCCACGGAGTTGCGCTGGGCAAACTCAAACAGCGAAACGCCCCAGATACGCCCGAGGATTTCGATAAAGGCGATGGCCATCACGATGCGCAACAGCGCGTGCAGCAGGCTGAGGAAACGTTCCTTGTAGGCACTGCTGCGCTGCACCGCCACCGTGCTGCGGGACTGGAACAGGTGCTGCAACACCGTGCTGAGGAACACCGTGCCGATCAGCAGGATCGTGGTGAACAGCGCACAGCGCAGGGCTTTCTGGCTGTCGTCGCCGGCGCCGATCAGGTTGATCGCCGACACCAGCACCATCAGCAGGATCGGCCAATACCACAGGCCGGAAAACACCCGCAGGGATTGCTGCACCGCCGGGTGTTTCAGGCGCTGGGCCAGGGGCCGATTGCGGATTAAATGCGCCACCGGACGGCGCAGGCGAATCACCAGCATGCCGAAGATCACCGAGGCAAACAGCCCGGTGAAGATCGCGACGCTGGCGGTGATATTGCCCCCCAGTTGGCGGGCGATCTGTGGGCTGGTCAGCGCATCGCTGAGGGCGGCAAGGAAGCCGATCAGGAACAGCGGCTTGGGGCAGTAGTCCCGAATAATCTTCACCGCCGGGCGCTTGTGGCCGACGTTGAACATGACGATCACGCACAACAGGATCGAGGTGGAGAAAATGCCGCTGCTGGTGGCGTAGGCAAAACACAGCGCCAGCGCACGGCCCACCGAGGTGGGCAGGAAGTGGCTGACGTAGAGCGTCAATGGCAGGCAGATAAGCGCCGGTATCGTGTAGGGAATCAGGTAACCCAGCAACGCCTGGAGGCGCTGGCGCGGTGCGATATGCCGCTGCAGGCTCAGGCGCTTGACGATAAAGCGCCCCAGCAGGGTCAGCGCGGCGAACGCGCCGATCCACACCCCGGACAACAACAGGAAATCCCCGGCTACGCTCCACGAGGAACGTTCGGACGGCTGGTTGACCAGCTTGTCCACCTCATCCGCCGCCCGGTCGGCCCGCAGCCGCCAGGCGTCGACCAGGTTCTGGTTGAGGTCGAGTTTGTCCTGCACATCATCGATGCTGGAGCTGATGGCGCCGAGCAGGCCGCCTTCTACCAACAGTTCCGGCTGGGCCGGGGCGGCAGGCGCTGGAGCCGCGGGGGCGGTGGCCGCTTGCAGCGCGCCGCTGCCGCAGAACAGCAGCGTGCCGAGCAGTAGCACAGTCTTTAAATTCAACAAAACACCGGGCTCCTTCAGAAGGGTCTGTAAGGAACTGACGGGTTTGACGCCTGATCGTTCCCCACGCGCGTCGATCCGTGCGCCCCAGGCAAATATCAAATGCCAATACCTGTCTTTTTCCGCACAAGCCGAACCCCGAGACTGCGCTCCTGATTGAAACACACCGGAGTTGCAGCCATGCCCATTGCCTTGCTCGCGCTGACCCTCAGCGCTTTTGCCATCGGGACGACCGAGTTCGTCATCGTTGGCCTGTTACCCACCATCGGCGCCGACCTGGGTGTCGACTTGCCGTCCGCCGGCCTGCTGGTCAGCCTTTACGCCCTGGGCGTGGCCATCGGCGCGCCGGTACTCACCGCCCTCACCGGCAAAGTGCCACGCAAACTGCTGTTGTTGTCGCTGATGGTGCTGTTCACCCTCGGCAACCTGCTGGCCTGGCAAGCGCCGAGTTATGAGTCCCTGGTACTGGCACGGATCGTCACCGGCCTGGCCCACGGGGTGTTTTTCTCGATTGGCTCCACGATCGCCACAAGCCTGGTGCCCAAGGAAAAAGCCGCCAGCGCGATTGCCATCATGTTTACCGGCCTGACCGTCGCATTGGTGACCGGTGTGCCACTGGGGACGTTTATCGGCCAGCACTTCGGCTGGCGCGAAACCTTCCTCGCCGTCTCGGCCCTGGGCTTGATCGCGTTTATCGGCAGCCTGCTCTACGTACCGAAAAACATCGCCCACAGCAAACCCGCGTCACTGTTGCAACAACTGCAAGTATTAAAACAACCACGGCTGCTGCTGGTGTACGCCATGACGGCGGTGGGTTACGGCGGCTCGTTCATCGCGTTCACCTACCTGGCGCCAATCCTTCAGGACATCTCCGGCTTCAGCGCCGGCACCGTCAGCCTGGTGTTGCTGGTGTATGGCATCTCGGTGGCCATCGGTAATATCTGGGGCGGCAAGCTGGCCGACAAACGCGGCCCGATCAGCGCCCTGAAAATCATCTTTGCCCTGCTCGCTGCCGTGTTGTTTGTACTGACCTTTACCGCAGGCAACCCATGGCTGGCCCTGGCCACTGTGCTGGTGTGGGGCGCGGTCGCTTTCGGCAACGTGCCGGGCTTGCAGGTGTATGTGGTGCGCCAGGCGGAACATCACACGCCGAATGCGGTGGACGTGGCCTCGGGCCTGAACATCGCGGCGTTCAACTTGGGGATTGCCGGTGGCGCGTGGGCCGGCGGCCTGATCGTCGCCCACATGGGCTTGATCCACACGGCGTGGATTGGCGGTTCGGTGGTGTTGGTGGCCTTGGCGCTGACGGCCTGGAGCGGACGCCTTGACCGGCTGGGGCCGGTGTATGCCGAAAGTTCGACCCGGGTGGTTGGCGGGCACTGATCCCGCAGCGATAAAGAACCCAATGTGGGAGCGGGCTTGCTCGCGAAAGCGGTAAGTCAGTCAACAGAGATATCGACTGACCCACCGTCTTCGCGAGCAAGCCCGCTCCCACATTTTGAGAGGTGCCGTCTGTAGGACCATCGAAACTTTCTCCCGATCCTCACAGTCATCCAAAAACGGAGGTCACCACACAGTTAACCCACGGGAGTCATCATGGCCGCGATTCATATCGGCATTTCCGGCTGGCGCTACACGCCCTGGCGGGGGGATTTCTACCCCGAGGGCCTGACCCAGAAGCGCGAGCTGCAGTTTGCCTCACGGGCGGTCAACAGCATCGAGATCAACGGCTCGTTCTACGCGCTGCAAACACCCAAGCGCTATGCCGAATGGTATGGCGACACGCCTGAAGGGTTTGTGTTCAGCGTCAAGGCGCCGCGCTATATCACGCATATCCTGCGGCTGCGGGAGGTGCACAAGCCGATGGCGAATTTCTTCGCCTCCGGGGTGCTGGAACTCAAGGAAAAGCTCGGGCCGATCCTCTGGCAGTTCCCGCCCAGTTTCAAATTCGACCCGCCGTTGTTTGAAGCCTTTCTCGCCGAATTACCCACCACTACCCAGCAGGCCGCCGCCCTCGCCCGCGAGCATGAGCCGCGCCTGAACGGCAAGGCGAGCCTGCAAGCCCACGGTAAAAAGCCGCTGCGCCATGCGGTGGAGATTCGCCACAAGAGTTTCGCCGTGCCGGAATTTGTCGAGATGCTCGACAAGCACGGCGTGGCCCTGGTGGTGGCGGACACAGCCGGCAAGTGGCCCTACCTGGAAGACGTCACGGCCAACTTTGTGTACCTGCGCCTGCATGGGGACAAAGCGCTGTATGCCAGCGGCTATACGCCCGAAGCGCTCAAGCGCTGGGGCGATCGCATCGAACGCTGGAGCCACGGCAAACAACCCGCCGATGCACAGTTGATCGACCCGAAGCACAAACCCCGCGCCCGCAAGCAACGCGACGTGTTTTGCTATTTCGATAACGACATCAAGGTGCGCGCGCCCTTCGATGCGCGCCAATTACTGCAGCGTTTCGGCCTGGACCAGGCACTGGCCACCGAACCCGGCAAGTTGCCGGACACGGGGGTGTTGCCATGACCCATCCGGAGCTGATGCCAACCACGCCCACCGAAACCATCACCCGCTTCAGGGTGCTGACGGTCAATACCCACAAGGGCTTCACCGCGCTCAACCGGCGCTTCATCCTGCCCGAGTTGCGCGAGGCGATCCGCAGCGTGGCCGCCGACGTGGTGTTCCTCCAGGAAATCCACGGCACCCACGAGCGCCATCCCAAGCGCTACAGCAACTGGCCGAGCATGCCGCAGTACGAGTTCCTCGCCGACAGTATCTGGCCGCAATACGCCTACGGTCGCAACGCGGTGTATCCCCATGGCGACCACGGTAATGCGTTGCTGTCGAAATTCCAGATCATCCGCTACGACAATCTCGACATCTCCCAGAGCGGGCACGAAAGTCGCGGGCTGCTGCATTGCGTGCTGCGCTTGCCGGGCAACGTGCAGGACGTGCATGCCATCTGCGTGCACCTGGGGCTGCGGGAAGTCCATCGCCAGCAGCAACTGCGCCTGATCGCGCAGCGGGTCGCCGAGATTCCCGCCGACGCGCCGGTGATTGTCGCCGGTGATTTCAATGACTGGCGCCAGCGCGCCGATCTCGCCCACTGCGGGCTGCGGGAAGTGTTTATCGAAACCCACGGCAAGCCGGCCCGCACCTTCCCGGCGCGCCTGCCGCTGCTGCCGCTGGACCGCATCTATGTGCGCAACCTCAAGGTGCATCAGCCCCAAGTCCTGACAAGCCGCCCGTGGTCACACTTGTCGGACCATGCGCCGCTGTCGGTGGAGATCGAGTTATGAACAGCGCACCACTGGAAAAGGTCGCGGTGGAACACATCGCGACCGACCAACCGCCGGACGATGCCGTGGCCCGGGACCTGGATTACGGCTGGCAGAGCGGTAACCAGATCGAGTTGCTGGAGAACGGCGAGGCCTACTTTCCCAAAGTGTTCGAGGCGATGCGCCAGGCCCAGCGGGAGATCTTGCTGGAGACCTTTATCCTTTTCGAAGACAAGGTCGGCCACGAGCTCAAAGGCATTTTGATCGAGGCGGCGCAGCGTGGCGTCAAGGTCGTCGCCAGCCTCGATGGCTTTGGTTGTGGCGAGCTGACACCGGGGTTTCTCAGCGAATTGAGCCAGGCCGGCGTGACCGTGCAGATGTTCGACCCGGCGAGCAAGACATTGGGTTTTCGCACCAACTGGTTTCGCCGCCTGCACCGCAAGATTGTGGTGGTGGATGCCAGTGTGGCGTTTATCGGCGGGATCAATTTCTCGGCGGATCACCTGGGGGATTTCGGCCCCGAGGCCAAGCAGGATTATGCCGTGCAGGTGCAGGGCCCGGCAGTCGCCGACCTGCATCATTTCGCCCTCGCACAAAGTGGCCGGCGTGTGCGCAAGCGGCGCGGCTGGCGGCGCGAGCAACGCCCGTCGCCATGGGCTGCCGGCGAAGGCGATGGCCTGGTACGGCTGATCTACCGGGACAATCTGCAACACCGTACCGATATCGAAGAGGCCTACCTGCACGCCCTGCGCAAGGCCGAGCGGCGGGTGGTGATCGCCAACGCCTATTTCTTTCCCGGCTACCGCCTGCTGCGGGAAATTCGTAATGCCGCGCGGCGCGGCGTGCACGTGCAGTTGATCATGCAGGGCCAGCCGGATGTGCTGCTGGCCAAGCTGGCGGCACGCATGCTCTATGACTATTTGCTCAAGGAAGGCGTGGTGATCCACGAGTACTGCCAGCGTCCGTTGCACGGCAAGGTGGCGCTGGTGGATGAAGAGTGGAGCACGGTGGGTTCGAGCAATCTCGACCCGCTGAGCCTGTCGCTGAACCTGGAGGCGAATGTGCTGGTTCGTGATCGTGCCTTCAACCAGCAGTTGTTCGAGCGCCTGGAATATCTGAGCCAGAACCACTGCAAGACCATGCCGGAAAACCGCGCGCCTCGCGGCTGGTTCTGGCGGGTGACCGTGGGTTTCGTGGTGTTCCATGTGCTGCGGCATTTTCCGTCGTGGACCGGCTGGTTGCCGGCCCACAAGCCGAGGTTGAAACCCTTCGTTCTTGAGGAGCGTGCGGATCATGACCCAAGCTCGCATCGCTGAAGAAAGCGCTCGCCCCGGCTTCTTGAAACGCTGGAAAAAACCGCTGACGGTGGTGTTTTTCCTGGTGCTGATCGTGTTGTTCACCCTGCTCGCCCGGCGTATCGACTGGAGCGAAGTGCTCGACACCCTGGGCGACTTCAAGCTGCGCACGCTGCTCATCGCGGGTGCGCTGACCCTGTGCAGTTTCCTGGTGTATTCGTGCTTCGACCTGATCGGCCGCACCTACATCCGCCAGCCGTTGGGCTGGAAGCAGATTTTGCCGGTGGGCATCATCAGCTATGCGTTCAACCTCAACCTGAGCGCGTGGGTTGGTGGCATTGCCATGCGCTATCGGTTGTATTCCCGACTCGGGGTGAGCAGCGGGAACATCGCGAAGATCCTCGGCTTGAGCCTGGCCACCAACTGGTTCGGCTACATGGCGATCGCCGGCGCGGTATTCAGCAGCGGGCTGGTGACATTGCCGCCGGGGTGGAAGCTCAGCAGCGGTGCGTTGCAAGGCGTCGGCGTGCTGTTGGTAATGGCGAGCCTGGGTTACCTGCTGGCCTGTCGCTTGTCGAAAAAGCGCGCATGGTCGATACGCGGGATTGAAATCAGCCTGCCGTCGCTGCGCATGGCAGTGTTGCAGTTGGCGCTCGGCGCGCTGAACTGGTCGCTGATGGCAGCAGTGATTTTTACCCTGCTGCCCAAGCAGCTGGATTACCCAGTGGTGCTCGGGGTGTTGCTGATCAGCAGCATTGCCGGAGTGGTCACACACATCCCGGCGGGGCTTGGTGTGCTGGAGGCTGTCTTCATTGCCTTGCTGCAGCACGAAGCGTCCCGCGGCAGTCTGCTCGCGGGGCTGATCGCCTACCGCGCAATCTACTTCATCCTGCCGCTGCTGGTGGCCCTGGTGATGTACCTCGCGGTCGAAGCCAAGGCCAAGGCATTGCGCGTGAAGAAAACGCCTACGACTGGATGATGCTCAAGCGCTCGCCCACCACCATCTCGGTAATCCAGTCCACCAGGATCGAGGTGTAGGCCTGCTGGGAAACCGGATCACTCAGGGAATGATCCGCACCGTCGATAATCCGGTGAGTCAGCGAATGCGTCTGCTGGCAGGCGGCGCGGTAGCTCATGATGGTGGCGTGGGGCACGTGGTCGTCGGTCTCCGACTCCACGATCAACACATCACCGGTAAACGCCGCGCAAGCATGCAGGGCGCGATTGGTTTCGGCGTGCACAAAGGTGCCGCGATAATCCATCAGGTCGGCTTTATCGAGGTCGCGCTTGGGCTTGAGCCATTCCTGGTCGCGGTACAGCGCCGGCACCCGCAAAGCCAGCCAGCGCACGGGGCGCAGCGAAGTGAGGATGGCGGCCAGGTAACCGCCGTAGCTGGTGCCCACCACTGCCACCGCCGAGGTGTCGATGGCCGGGTGTGACAACAGGCGGTCGTAGGCCGCGAGCAGGTCGCGCAGGTTGTCTTCGCGGGTGACGCGGGATAACGGAATGCCGTTGCCGGCATGGCCGCGCAGGTCGAATGTAAGGCATACACAACCGAGCCCGGCGATACCCTTGGCACGTTCCAGGTCACGCTCCTGGCTCCCACCCCAGCCGTGCACAAACAACACCCCCGGTACTTTCGATTTGGGACTGAGGAAGGTCCCGCTCATCTGTTCGTCGTCGATATCAATGGCAATGGTTTCGCTTCTAGCCGTCATAGGATTTGACCGTCACGTACTTGAGAAGAAAGTCGCTGTTTTCTGCCGGGCCCCGGTACACCTCGATCGCGTCAGCCGGCAGTGGCTGGTCGACGTAGGTTTCTACCGACGAGACATAAATCGCCCGCAGCCCGGGATTGTTGACGAAGCTTTGCAGCGCCGCGACTTCCGCGCTGCTGGCCCCGCCCATGCGCCAGGATTGCTCGAGCACGCCGCTGCGGCGTTGGCCGTCGCTGTCCAGGCCCTTGGCGATGTCGTAATTGCGCCGCGAGGCGTAGAACCCGGGATAGGCCTCATCCGCCGCGTTATCGAAGACCTGCGCTTGCTGGATGGCCAGGCGCACGTCAGCGGGCAGGTCGAGCTTGAGCAGGTCTTCGTAGTAGCCCTGGACCACCAACAGGTTGGAACCACCATAGACCTCTTCGCCCTGCCCGTCCCGGGTCAGGTATTGATCGCCGCAGTAGCTGATGACGTGATCGCCGATAAAGCTCTGGCCGACACTGTGGGTGACCACGTCACTCAGGTCCTGCTCCAGCACCACGCCGTCGCTGAACAATTGCGCCGCATCAGGGCGCGCGAGGATGGCGTCGAACTCGTCGAGACTGCGGATCACTTCCTGGCCGCGACCGGCGCAGGCATGCACGGGCTTGAGACGGATCGGGCCGGTGTACAGCAAATGGGTCGCCGCCGGCCGCGCATCTGCCAGGGCGTGCACACTCAACCCATCCAGCACCACATTGCGGATGCGCTCGGAAAACAGCGGCGACCAGCCTTCGGGCGCAACCGCGTTTTTATTCAGCAAACCGTGGCTGATGGCCTTGGTGCAGATGAAATCGTGATCGACATAGCCGCCCCACAGATCCTCAGGGCCTTTGACGCCGAATTGCCGTGCCTGGGCCGCGCCGACCAGCGTCTGAGTGGGCAATAGATAGAGGTCGCGCCCACTGTGCTGCTCAGGGTTATAGCTGCCGCCATATTTGAGCCCGAGGACGTGCGCCAGCCAACGGGCCAGGGCGCGGTTGGTCTCCACTTCGTGCAATGGCGCTTGCGGACGGATTGAATGCGCCACCACGATTTTTTTGCGATTTGTCGGGGTCATGCGTCCCCCTTGGCTCTGCTGCCATGTGTGTAAGGAAACGGTAGCAGGGATCAAGCCAAGGCGGCGTTTGTTTAAACGCGCGGGGAATCAATCAGTTGCGGGAAAAGCGATAGCACTTGGCCTGTTTTATTCTGCACGATGTGATCCCGGTGTCGCGGTTTTCTGCACGATTCAGGCTTGGGCCTTGGAGGGCGTTACGCCGAAACGGCTGCGGTAGTCGCTTGGCGCCAGCCCGGTGATTTTCTTGAAGGTGGCGCGGAAGGCGCCGGGGTCCTGGTAACCCACGGTCCAGGCGATGTGATCAATGGTGCCGTTGGTGAACTCGAGCATCTGGCGCGCCTTGCCGACACGCAGGTGCTGGCAATATTCGGTGGGTTTCAAACCGGTGGCGGCGCGGAACCGTCGCAGGAAGGTGCGTTCCTCAAGTCCCGCCTCCTGCGCCATGGCAGCCAACGAAACATCCACCGCACCGCTGGCCTGCAGCCAATGTTGCACCCTGAGAATCGCAGCGTCGCCATGGGCAAGGATCGGCGCAAAGTTACTGCCGCACTCACTGGCGCTGTCACTGTGTTCGATCACCAGGAAACGCGCGGTGCTGGCAGCGATGCTCGGGCCGAGCAAACGGTCCACCAGGCGCAGGCCCAATTCGGACCAGGCCATGAGGCCGGCGGTGGTGATCAAGTCGCCGTCGTCGACGATGGGTTTGTCGGCTTCCAGGCGAATCGCCGGATAACGGGCGGCGAAGGTTTTCGCCGACGTCCAGTGCGTGGTGGCGCTGCGACCGTCCAACAGGCCGCTTTCCGCCATCAGGATCGAACCTACGCACACCCCGCCCAGAATGGTCCCGGAGCGATGTTGCTGGCGCAGCCAATCCAGCAATTCGGCGGACGCCTGGCCCTCGGAAAAGCCGGCAATGGAGGGTGGAATCAGCAAGGCCGTCAACCTATCCCCGCTACCGGGCTCGCTATCGAATACACGGGTCGGCGCACCGCCTGTTTCAGCCTGCCAATGGCTGATGCGCAGGGACGGCAGTTGCTCCGACTGATGCTCGGTCGCAATCCGGTTGGCGACCGCGAACAGGTCGGTCAAGCCATGCACGGCGGCCATTTGCGCACCACTGTAGATCAGCACGCCGAGCTCGACGATCGCCATTGTCAGTTTTCCCTCTGTTATTGTCGGTGCGGCCAATCCCCAGGCGTCACGCCAGCCAGGATACTGGACGCATCAACCCTCACAAGGAAACCAACATGGCCAAGCAAGCGCTCATCCTAATCGATATCCAGAACGACTACTTCCCCCAGGGCAAGTGGCCGCTAGACGGAGTGGACGCGGCGGCAGACAAGGCGCAGCAAGTGCTACAGGCATTTCGCCAGGCAGGCGATACGGTGATTCACGTACGCCACGAATTCACCTCCGACGATGCCCCCTTCTTCACCCCGGGCTCGGAAGGTGCACACCTGCACCCCAAGGTGCTGAACCAGGCCGACGAGCCGGTGGTGCTCAAGCATTTCGTCAATGCGTTCCGCGAAACCAACCTGCGGGCCCTGCTGGAACAACGCAGCATCACCGAACTGGTGGTGGTGGGCAGCATGAGCCATATGTGCATCGACGGCGTGGTGCGCGCCGCGTCGGACCTGGGCTACACCGTGACGGTGATCCACGATGCCTGCGCCACGCGGGACCTGGAATTCAATGGCAGCGTCGTGCCGGCAGCCCAGGTGCATGCGGCGTTTATGTCGTCGCTGGGGTTTGCTTATGCGAGCGTGGTATCGGCGGAACAGTTCTTGTCCGCCGATTGACCTTCTCCGCGCTTACCGGGTAGCGATGATGAACAGGCGCGGAAACGGCAGCAACACAGTGCCATCGGCCAGCGCTGGATAAGCCTTGGTGATCCGCGCCAGGTACTCGTCGAGGAAGGCGTTCCTTTCTGACTCGGTTAGGGGCGCCAGGAACGGACGCAATGCCGACCCCTTGAACCACTCCACCACCGCGGCGGAACCTGCCAGCGGATGGTGGTAAGTGGTGCGCCATACATCCACGGTGGAACAGTGTTGGCTCAGCAACTCAAAGTAGTAGCTCGCGGTATGGCGTTCATTGTGTTTGACGCTGCCGATCTTTGCGGCCCACGGGCCGTCCGCCGCGACTTCCCGCGCCAGCTTGTGGGCCGGCTCGTCAAGATTGTCGGGCGTCTGCACCGCCAGGGTGCCGCCGGAGGTCAGTTGATTGACTAAATGCGGATACAGCGTGGCGTGATCAGGCAGCCATTGCAGCGATGCATTGGCGAGGATGACGTCAAATTTCTGCACGGGGTTCCAGGCGCCGATATCCGCCAATTCGAAGTTCAACGCGGGCAGGCGCTTGCGGGCGTCCACCAGCATGTCATCAGAGCTGTCCATGCCGGTGACCAATGCCTGCGGAAAGCGATCAGCCAGGACTTCAGTCGAATTGCCCGGGCCGCAACCCAGGTCGACAGCGGTGCGCACGTCACCCTCAGGGATGGCCGCTACCAGATCCCGGACGGGACGAGTGCGCTGTTGTTCGAACATCGAGTATTGCTTGGCTGACCAGGTCATTGCGGCATTCCTTCTTCTGTGAGGAGTGAGGACAGCCTAAATCTTGTGATCCATGAGAACAAATGCCACGATTGATCATCTCCCATACCTGAAAAGTATCCCTATGCTGGAACTCAGGCAGCTCAGGGCCTTCGTCGCGATTGCCGAAGAAGGCTATATCACTCGCGCGGCAGAACGTCTGGGCATGCAGCAACCGCCGCTGACCCGCCTGTTGCAAAGTCTTGAAGCCGAGTTGGGTGTGGTGCTGATGGAGCGCCTGCCACGAGGCGTGCGCCCGACCACTGCGGGGCTGGCCTTGCTGGAAGAGGCGCGGCATATCTTGGCCAGCGTCGATGGTGTGGCCGACATTGTGCGCCGCGCTGCCCGAGGTGAACGCGGACGCCTGGCGATTGGTTTCACCAGCTCTGCCGCCTTGCATCCGTTTGTGCCCAGCGTACTGCGCCTGTTTCGGGAAACCTTTGTCGGCGTTTCAGTGGTACTGGAAGAAGCCGGTACCGGTGAACTGCTGGACGCGTTGCTGCACGAAAAGCTCGACGCGGCGTTCATTCGCTCGCCGCTGAGCGGGACGCAGGCGTTGCAGGACCAGCCAATTCTGGTAGAGCCAATGTTGCTGGCGCTGCCTACCGATCATCCACTGGCTATCAACCCGTCGACGCCGCTGCCATTGGCGGCATTGGCCACCGAGGCGTTTGTGCTGTATCGCCGTCGGGTGGGGCTTGGGTTGTATGACGCGATTCTGGTGGCGTGTCGAGAAGCGGGTTTCAGCCCGCAGGTTGTGCAAGAGGCGCCGCGCATGACGGCGACATTGAGCCTGGTGGCTGCGGGGCTTGGGGTTTCGATTGTGCCTGCCTCAATGCAACGGTTGCGGGGCGACGGGATTGTTTATCGCGAGCTTTCGGAGTGCCGGAGCCTGGTGGCGCCGTTGCATTTGGCAACGCGGGTGGGTGATACGTCGTCGGTATTGGAGAGGTTTCGGGAGTTGGTGGTGAGCGCCGCTTCTACTGACGTTTAGCGGATTGCCGTGTCCGCAATGAAAAACCCCCGGGGCCAAGGCCACCGGGGGTTTTCTGGTGTTACGCGACAGTTCGGGGTCTCAAGCGACCTTAGAACGGAATATCGTCATCAAAGCTGTCGAAGTCGGCTGCCGGCTGAGGAGCGGCCTGCTGTGGCGCTGGACGCGACTCACGCTGTGGCTGCTGGGTTGGCTGCGGACGGGACTGCTGCTGTGGACGCGGCGCCGAGTTGGACATGCCGCCCTGGCCCTGTTGGTCGCCCTGTGGACGGCCGCCCAGCAGTTGCATGGTGCCTTGCATGTCGACCACGATTTCAGTGGTGTAACGCTTGATGCCGTCTTTTTCCCACTCGCGGGTTTGCAGCTTGCCTTCGATGTAGACCTGCGAACCTTTGCGCAGGTATTCACCGGCGATCTCTGCAACCTTGCCGAACATCGACACACGGTGCCATTCGGTTTTCTCGACCTTCTGGCCGGTTTGCTTGTCGGTCCACTGCTCGCTGGTCGCCAGACTCAGGTTGGTCACGGCGTTACCGTTCGGCAAGTAGCGAACTTCGGGATCCTGGCCGCATGTACCGACCAATATGACTTTGTTAACCCCACGGGCCATAACGTTCTCCTAGGCTGGGCGCGCTGTCGGCACTGGGTTGACCAGTTGCTCGAGCGTCGCGCGATCCAATAATTCGGTGTCCAATTTGATGTAGATGGCGGCTTCTTCAGTAACAACCACAGCATCCGTAACCCCAACAACGGCCTTAAGGCGCTCGACCAGACCGGCTTCGCGGATCGCTTCGGGCGATAACGGCAAGCGCAGGCTCGTCACATAGGGAGGTTCGCGCATGGTAACAGCAAAGGCTAGCCAGAGGGCAGCCAGACCTGCGCATCCCAGGAACACAACCGACAAACCGCCATGCTGGAACATCCAGCCGCCCATGATCCCGCCCAGTGCAGAACCGAGGAACTGGCTGGTGGAATACACGCCCATCGCCGTGCCTTTGCCGCCGGCCGGTGAAACCTTACTGATCAGCGAAGGCAGTGAAGCCTCCAGCAGGTTGAACGCGGTGAAGAACACCACCGTGCCGATCACCAGCGCCCGCAGGCTGTCGCCGAACTGCCAGAAGAATAGCTCAGTGAGCATCAATGTCGCGACGGCGCCCAGCAGAACTCGTTTCATTTTGCGTTTCTTCTCGCCGTAGATGATGAACGGGATCATGGCGAAGAACGAAATCAGCAGCGCGGTCAGGTACACCCACCAGTGCTGCTCCTTGGGCAGCCCGGCTTTTTGTACCAGGGCCAGGGGCAAGGCGACGAAGCTGCACATCAGCATTGCGTGCAATACGAAGATACCCAAATCCAGGCGCAACAGGTCCGGGTGCTTGAGTGTCGGCAGCAATGCCTGCTTGGCGACGCCCGACTCACGGTGCTGCAACGGCCCCGTGGAATGCGGAACCATGAAGGCTACGATCACGATGCCGAACAGCGCCATGCCACCCGTCGCCAGGAACAGGCCGTGCAAGCCGAACGCGCGGGTCAGCAGCGGGCCAACTACCATCGCCACGGCGAACGAAAGACCGATGGTCATGCCGATCATCGCCATGGCCTTGGTACGGTGTTGTTCGCGGGTCAGGTCGGAGAGCAGTGCCATGACGGCGGCGGAAATCGCGCCGGCGCCTTGCAGGACGCGTCCGGCGATCACGCCCCAGATAGAGTCGGCATTGGCCGCAAGCACACTGCCCAGGGCGAAGACGATCAGGCCGAGGTAGATCACCGGCCGGCGGCCGATGCGGTCGGAAATGACGCCGAACGGAATCTGAAACAGCGCCTGGGTCAGGCCATAGGCGCCAATCGCCAGGCCGATCAGGGCCGGGGTCGCTCCTGCGAGATCCATTCCATAGGTCGCCAGCACCGGCAACACCATAAACATGCCAAGCATACGGAATGCGAACACCAGGGCCAGACCGCTTGCTGCGCGGGTCTCGCTGCCACTCATGCGTTCGCTGTGGGGATCGTGCATGGATAAACCTCGTGTGAACCGGCGGCGATTCTACCAGTCCCATCGATTGAGAGGGTATATGCGGCGCTTTGCCGCGCAGCTTTCATGTAAGGCTGCACCCGGCACTTTGACAGTGTATATTCATCCAGTCTTTAGCCGTATACTCCTGCATTATTTACGCCCGCCGTGCGAGGCCATCTTGGACAAGATCCTGATTCGTGGGGCTCGAACCCACAACCTGAAGAACATCGACCTGACCCTGCCACGGGACAAACTGATCGTCATCACCGGCTTGTCCGGGTCCGGCAAGTCGTCCCTGGCGTTTGACACGCTGTACGCCGAAGGCCAGCGCCGCTACGTGGAATCCCTGTCGGCCTATGCCCGCCAGTTCCTGTCGATGATGGAAAAGCCCGACGTCGACACCATTGAAGGCCTGTCGCCTGCGATTTCCATCGAACAGAAATCCACCTCCCACAACCCGCGTTCCACCGTGGGCACCATCACCGAGATCTACGACTACCTGCGCCTGCTGTATGCCCGCGTGGGTATTCCCCGCTGCCCGGACCACGACATTCCCCTGGAAGCCCAGACCGTCAGCCAGATGGTCGACCTGGTGCTGGCCCAGCCGGAGGGCGCCAAGCTGATGCTGCTGGCACCGGTGATTCGCGAGCGCAAGGGTGAACACCTTTCGGTCTTTGAAGAACTGCGTGCCCAGGGTTTCGTGCGTGCCCGCATCAACGGCAAGCTCTACGAGCTGGACGAAGCGCCGAAGCTGGATAAACAGAAGAAGCACTCGATTGATGTGGTCGTCGACCGTTTCAAGGTGCGTGCCGATTTGCAGCAGCGCCTGGCGGAGTCTTTCGAGACCGCGCTGAAGCTGGCAGACGGTATCGCCCTGGTGGCGCCGATGGACGACGAACCCGGGGAAGAAATTATCTTCTCCGCGCGCTTCGCCTGCCCGATCTGCGGCCATGCCATCAGCGAGCTGGAACCGAAGCTGTTTTCCTTCAACAACCCGGCCGGCGCTTGCCCGACCTGTGATGGCCTGGGGGTTAAGCAATTCTTCGACATCAAGCGCCTGGTCAACGGTGACCTCACACTGGCGGAGGGTGCGATACGTGGCTGGGACAGGCGTAACGTCTATTACTTCCAGATGCTGGGGTCGTTGGCTTCGCACTACAAGTTCAGCCTGGAAGTGCCGTTCAACGAACTGCCCGCCGAACAGCAGAAATTCATCCTGCATGGCAGCGGCTCACAGAACGTCGACTTCAAGTATTTGAACGACCGTGGCGATATCGTCAAACGCTCGCACCCGTTCGAAGGCATCGTGCCGAACCTGGAGCGGCGCTACCGCGAGACGGAGTCCGCCAGCGTGCGCGAGGAGCTGGCCAAGTTCCTCAGCACCCAGCCTTGCCCGGATTGCCGTGGCACACGCCTGCGCCGTGAGGCGCGGCATGTGTGGGTTGGCGAGAAGACCCTGCCGGCAGTGACCAACCTGCCGATTGGCGATGCCTGCGAATACTTCGGCACGCTGAAACTGACGGGCCGCCGCGGGGAAATTGCCGACAAGATCCTCAAGGAGATTCGTGAACGGCTGCAGTTCCTGGTCAACGTGGGCCTGGACTACCTGTCGCTGGACCGCAGTGCCGACACGCTTTCCGGCGGTGAAGCCCAGCGGATTCGCTTGGCCAGCCAGATCGGTGCCGGCCTGGTGGGCGTGTTGTACATCCTCGATGAACCGTCGATTGGATTGCATCAACGGGACAACGACCGCTTGCTGGGCACGCTGAAGCACCTGCGGGACATCGGCAATACGGTGATCGTGGTCGAGCACGATGAAGACGCGATTCGCCTGGCCGATTATGTGGTCGATATCGGCCCGGGAGCGGGTGTTCACGGTGGGCATATTGTCGCCGAGGGCACGCCGGCTGAAGTGATGGCGCATCCTGACTCGCTGACCGGTAAGTACCTGTCGGGTCGCGTGAAGATCGCCGTGCCGGCCAAACGCACCCCGCGCAACAAGAAGATGGCACTGCACCTCAAGGGCGCGCGCGGCAACAACCTGCGCAATGTCGACCTGGAGATCCCGCTGGGCCTGCTGACCTGTGTGACCGGTGTATCCGGTTCGGGCAAATCAACGCTGATCAACAACACGCTGTTCCCGTTGAGTGCCACTGCACTGAACGGCGCGACCACCCTGGAAGCCGCCGCTCACGACAGCATCAAGGGCCTGGAACACCTGGACAAGGTGGTCGATATCGACCAAAGCCCGATTGGCCGCACACCGCGCTCCAACCCGGCGACCTACACCGGGCTGTTCACGCCGATTCGCGAGCTGTTCGCCGGCGTGCCGGAATCGCGCTCCCGTGGCTACGGGCCTGGCCGGTTCTCGTTCAACGTCAAGGGCGGCCGCTGCGAAGCGTGCCAGGGCGATGGCTTGATCAAGGTGGAGATGCACTTCCTGCCGGACATCTACGTGCCGTGCGACGTGTGCAAGAGCAAGCGCTACAACCGCGAAACCCTGGAGATCAAGTACAAGGGCAAGAGCATCCACGAAACCCTCGAGATGACGATCGAGGAAGCGCGGGTGTTCTTCGACGCGGTACCGGCCCTGGCGCGCAAGCTGCAGACACTGATGGATGTTGGCCTGTCGTACATCAAGCTGGGTCAGTCGGCGACGACGCTGTCGGGTGGCGAGGCCCAGCGGGTCAAGCTGTCTCGCGAGCTGTCCAAGCGTGATACCGGCAAGACGCTGTACATCCTCGACGAGCCGACCACAGGCCTGCACTTCGCGGATATTCAGCAATTGCTGGATGTGCTGCATCGCCTGCGTGACCACGGCAACACGGTGGTAGTGATCGAGCACAATCTGGATGTGATCAAGACCGCCGACTGGCTGGTGGACCTGGGCCCGGAAGGCGGTTCCAAAGGTGGGCAGATCATTGCGGTCGGCACACCGGAGCAAGTCTCGGAGATGAAGCAGTCTCACACCGGCTTCTACCTCAAGCCTCTGCTGGCTCGCGACAAGGACTGATTGTTCAGCCCCACGAAAAAGCCCCTGTCACCGTGTAAGTGACAGGGGCTTTTTAGTAGCTGGAGGAATCAGAACTGCGATTGCAGGTAATTCTCCAGGCCAATCAGCTTGATCAGGCCCAACTGCTTTTCCAGCCAGTAGGTGTGATCCTCTTCGGTGTCATTCAACTGCACCCGCAGGATTTCCCGCGTGACGTAGTCGTTGTGCTGCTCGCAGAGCTCAATGCCCTTGCAGAGCGCGGCACGGACCTTGTACTCAAGGCGCAAGTCGCTGGCGAGCATCTCAGGCACCGTGGTGCCGGTATCCAGGTCGTCGGGACGCATACGGGGCGTGCCTTCGAGCATCAGGATACGGCGCATCAGTGCGTCGGCGTGCTGTGCCTCTTCTTCCATTTCATGGTTGATACGCTCGTAGAGCTCGGTAAAGCCCCAGTCTTCGTACATCCGCGAGTGAATGAAATATTGGTCACGAGCTGCCAGTTCGCCCGTCAGCAACGTGTTGAGGTAATCGATTACGTCGGGGTGACCTTGCATCGCCCTACATCTCCCTGCTTGAAAGTCTGTAGTTTGAACCATGATGACCCGGAGGTCACGGGACCAACGGCAGAAAAGTGAAGATTTCCGGTGAAAAGTAGCTTAAATAACGCAAAAACCGCCCAAATGAGGGCGGTTCTGCTTATCGTTTAGAGTCAGTTAAGCGATACACCCAGTGCAGATGCGATCCCTTCTCCATAAGCCGAGTCGGCCTTGAAGAAGTACTGCAACTGGCGCTGCACCACGTCGCTGGAAACACCCGCCATTGCGCCGGCGATATTGTTGATCAGCAGGGCTTTCTGCTCATCGTTCATCAGGCGGAACAGCGCACCGGCATGGCTGTAGTAGTCGGTATCTTCGCGGTGATCGTAACGATCAGCCGCACCGCTCAGGGCCAAGGCTGGCTCGGCGTACTGAGGAGCCTGCTTCGGCGCATCGGCGTAGCTGTTTGGCTCGTAATTGGGGGCCGCACCACCATTGGAGCCGAATGCCATCGAACCATCACGCTGGTAGCTGTTGACCGGGCTGCGTGGCGCATTCACCGGCAGTTGCTGGTGATTGGTACCTACGCGGTAGCGATGGGCATCGGCGTAAGCGAACACGCGCCCTTGCAGCATGCGGTCTGGCGACAGGCCAACACCCGGGACCATGTTGCTTGGACCGAAAGCCGCCTGTTCAACTTCAGCAAAGTAGTTCAGCGGGTTGCGGTTCAGTTCCAGCTCACCCACTTCGATCAGCGGGAACTCTTTCTGCGACCAGGTCTTGGTCACGTCGAACGGGTTTTCGTAGTGAGCGTTGGCCTGGGCCTCAGTCATGATCTGAATGCACACGCGCCATTTCGGGAAGTCACCACGCTCAATAGCACCGAACAGATCGCGCTGAGCGTAATCAGGGTCGGTACCGGCCAGGCGTGCAGCGTCAGCCGGCGCCAGGTTCTTGATACCTTGCTTGGTCTTGTAGTGCCACTTCACCCAGTGACGCTCGCCTTTGGCGTTAATCAAGCTGTAGGTGTGACTGCCGAAGCCGTGCATGTGACGGTAGCCGTCCGGGATGCCACGGTCCGAAAACAGGATGGTGACCTGGTGCAGCGCCTCAGGGGAGTGCGACCAGAAGTCCCACATCATCTGTGCACTTTTCAGGTTGCTTTGCGGCAGGCGCTTTTGGGTGTGGATAAAGTCGGGAAACTTCAGCGGGTCGCGGATGAAGAACACCGGGGTGTTGTTACCAACGATGTCCCAGTTGCCTTCTTCGGTGTAGAACTTCAACGCGAAACCACGCGGGTCGCGCTCAGTATCAGCCGAACCACGCTCGCCACCCACCGTGGAGAAGCGCAGGAAAGTCGGAGTTTGCTTGCCCACAGAATCGAAGAGCTTGGCGCTGGTGTACTGCGTGATGTCTTGAGTGACGGTGAAGGTACCGTAAGCGCCCGAGCCTTTGGCGTGTACACGACGCTCAGGAATGTTTTCACGGTTGAAGTGAGCGAGCTTCTCGATCAGGTGAAAGTCGTCGAGCAGCAGCGGGCCGCGTGGGCCGGCGGAACGGGAATTCTGGTTATCCGCGACAGGTGCGCCGCTGGCGGTAGTAAGGGTTTTATTCTGGCTCATGCTCAATCTTCCTCAGGTCAGTCTTGGAACTGCCGGCTAATCGGCTTGGAGCGATTATTGATCAGGAAGATGACACCATCAAATTTATTAAATCATACCCACCGATAGAAATTAACTAACGATCCATCCGAACGGATATCAGAAGTAGCTGCACGGGCTGAACGTGTATTCGCTCGAGGTAATTCCAGTTTTGAACGCGCACAAAAAACCGGGCACTAGGCCCGGTTCTTCGTTACAGACTGACGTCTTACTCAGCGGATACAGCTTCACCGCCAACTGGACGATCGATCAGCTCAACGTACGCCATAGGCGCGTTGTCACCAGCGCGGAAACCGCACTTGAGGATGCGCAGGTAGCCACCCTCACGGGTAGCGTAACGCTTGCCCAGGTCGTTGAAGAGCTTACCAACGATAGCTTTCGAACGAGTACGGTCGAAAGCCAGACGGCGGTTAGCCAGGCTGTCTGTCTTGGCCAAAGTAATCAGCGGCTCAGCAACGCGACGCAGTTCTTTAGCTTTCGGCAGTGTAGTTTTGATCAGCTCGTGCTCGAACAGCGACACCGCCATGTTCTGGAACATAGCCTTACGGTGCGAGCTGGTACGGCTCAGGTGACGACCACTTTTACGATGACGCATGGTTCATTCCTTACCAAACTCACGTTCGGTGATTACGACGATCAGGCAGTCGCCTTGTCGTCCTTCTTAAGACTTGCAGGCGGCCAGTTGTCGAGGCGCATGCCGAGGGACAGACCGCGGGAGGCCAGAACGTCCTTGATTTCAGTCAAGGATTTCTTGCCCAGGTTCGGAGTCTTCAACAGTTCTACTTCGGTGCGCTGAATCAGATCACCGATGTAGTAAATGTTTTCCGCCTTAAGGCAGTTAGCCGAACGTACAGTCAGTTCCAGATCGTCAACCGGGCGAAGCAGGATCGGATCGATCTCGTCTTCCTGCTCGATTACCACTGGTTCGCTGTCACCCTTGAGGTCGACGAACGCAGCCAACTGCTGTTGCAGAATGGTTGCAGCGCGGCGGATAGCCTCTTCAGGATCCAGAGTACCGTTGGTTTCCAGATCAATAACCAGCTTGTCCAGGTTAGTACGCTGTTCGACACGGGCGTTTTCCACCACGTATGCGATACGGCGAACCGGGCTGAACGAAGAGTCGAGCTGCAAGCGACCAATGCTGCGGCTTTCGTCTTCATCGCTCTGACGCGAGTCGGCCGGTTCATAACCACGACCACGAGCTACGGTGAGCTTCATGTTCAGGGCGCCGTTAGACGCCAGGTTAGCGATTACGTGATCGGGATTAACGATCTCGACATCATGATCCAGCTGAATATCGGCAGCGGTAACCACCCCCGAACCCTTCTTCGACAAGGTCAGCGTAACTTCGTCACGGCCGTGCAGCTTGATAGCCAGACCTTTAAGGTTCAACAGGATTTCAATTACGTCTTCCTGTACACCTTCGATGGCGCTGTACTCGTGGAGCACACCGTCAATCTCGGCCTCGACTACTGCACAGCCGGGCATTGAGGACAACAGGATGCGGCGCAGCGCGTTGCCCAGGGTGTGGCCAAAACCACGCTCGAGAGGCTCGAGAGTGATCTTGGCGCGGGTTGGACTGACAACCTGCACATCAATGTGACGGGGTGTCAGGAACTCATTTACCGAAATCTGCATGGATGCACCTATTTTCTAGCCCTTACTTGGAGTAGAGCTCGACAATCAGGCTTTCGTTGATGTCGGCGGACAGATCACTGCGAGCAGGAACGTTCTTGAAAACGCCCGACTTCTTCTCAGTGTCTACTTCTACCCATTCTACGCGGCCACGTTGGGCACACAGATCGAGAGCTTGGACAATGCGAAGTTGATTTTTTGCTTTCTCGCGAATCGCGACCACGTCACCAGCACGAACCTGGTACGACGGGACGTTAACGGTTTGGCCGTTTACGCTGACGGATTTGTGCGATACCAGCTGACGGGATTCGGCACGAGTCGAACCAAAGCCCATACGGTATACAACGTTGTCCAGACGGCATTCGAGCAGTTGCAGCAGGTTTTCACCGGTTGCACCTTTCTTGCCAGCAGCTTCTTTGTAGTAGCCGCTGAACTGACGCTCGAGAACGCCGTAGATACGACGGACCTTCTGCTTTTCACGCAGTTGGGTGCCGTAGTCGGACTGGCGACCGCGGCGTTGGCCGTGGATACCAGGTGCTGCTTCAATGTTGCACTTCGATTCGATCGCGCGCACGCCGCTCTTCAGAAAGAGATCGGTGCCTTCACGACGAGCGAGTTTGCATTTTGGACCAATGTAACGAGCCATTCTTTACAATCTCCTGGATTACACGCGGCGCTTCTTCGGCGGACGGCACCCGTTGTGCGGGATTGGCGTCACGTCGGTGATGCTGGCGATCTTATAGCCACAGCCGTTCAATGCACGGACAGCAGACTCACGACCTGGACCTGGACCTTTGACGTTGACGTCGAGGTTTTTCAGGCCATATTCCAGCGCAGCTTGACCAGCACGTTCAGCAGCTACTTGAGCAGCAAACGGGGTGGACTTGCGGGAACCGCGGAAACCCGAACCACCGGAGGTAGCCCAAGAAAGCGCGTTACCTTGACGGTCGGTGATGGTCACGATTGTGTTGTTAAAAGATGCATGGATGTGGGCGATGCCATCAACCACTGTCTTTTTAACTTTTTTACGAGGACGAGCAGCAGGTTTTGCCATGATTAATTTCCTGTCGATTCGCGTGGGCGATTACTTGCGGATCGGCTTACGCGGACCTTTACGGGTACGCGCGTTAGTCTTGGTACGCTGACCGCGTACTGGAAGACCACGACGATGACGCAGACCACGGTAGCAACCGAGGTCCATCAAACGCTTGATTTTCATGTTGATTTCGCGACGCAGGTCACCTTCAGTGGTGAACTTCGCCACTTCGCCACGCAACAGCTCAATCTGCTCGTCGCTCAGATCCTTGATCTTTGCGGCTGGGTTTACCCCAGTGTCTGCGCAAATTTTCTGCGCAGTAGTGCGACCAACACCATAGATGTAGGTCAGCGAGATAACAGTGTGCTTGTTATCTGGAATGTTAACGCCTGCAATACGGGCCATTCAGTGGGACTCCAATTGACAGCTACCTACGCCCCGGAAGCCAAGAAATAGGGCGCGAGATAATATCGCTGTAATAACAAATAATCAACCCGGCAGCGCACTAGCTGCCGGGCTTCAAGCGGATCACACTCAGCCTTGGCGCTGTTTGTGACGCGGTTCCGCGCTGCAAATTACTCGAACAACACCTTCGCGGCGAATAATCTTGCAGTTACGGCACAGCTTTTTCACCGATGCACGAACTTTCATCACCAACTCCTCGAACCTTATGGGTACTCAGCGCAACATGCCGCTGCCGTAACCCTTCAGGTTGGCTTTCTTCATCAGGGATTCGTACTGGTGCGAAACGAGGTGCGATTGTACTTGGGACATGAAGTCCATCACAACCACGACGACGATCAGCAACGAGGTCCCGCCAAGGTAGAACGGAACGTTTGCTGCAACCACCAGGAACTGGGGCAACAGGCAGACGGCCGTCATATATAGAGCACCGAACATGGTCAAGCGAGTCAGAACGCCATCAATGTAGCGCGCAGACTGCTCACCTGGACGAATACCCGGAATAAAGGCACCGGACTTCTTCAGGTTTTCCGCTACGTCTTTCGGATTGAACATCAACGCCGTATAGAAGAAGCAGAAGAAAATAATCCCTGCACTAAACAGCAGAATATTCAACGGCTGACCAGGAGCGATCGACTGCGAGATGTCCTGCAACCAGCCCATACCTTCAGACTGACCGAACCAGGCACCCAACGAAGCCGGAAACAGCAAAATGCTGCTCGCGAAAATGGCAGGAATAACCCCGGCCATGTTCACTTTCAGCGGCAGGTGGCTGGTCTGCGCGGCAAAGACCTTGCGGCCCTGCTGACGCTTGGCGTAGTGAACAGCAATACGACGCTGGCCACGCTCAATGAACACCACAAAACCGATAATCGCTACTGCCAACAAACCGATGGCAACCAGGGCGAAGATATTGATATCACCCTGACGTGCAGACTCGAAAGACTGCCCAATCGCTCTCGGAAGACCGGCAACGATACCTGCGAAAATCAACATCGAGATACCGTTACCAACACCACGCTCAGTAATCTGCTCACCCAGCCACATCATGAACATCGCACCAGCCACAAATGTGGATACCGCGACGAAATGGAAGCCAAAGTCACCAGTGAACGCAACACCCTGCCCGGCCAGGCCAACGGACATGCCGATAGCCTGGACCAGGGCGAGGATGACAGTGCCGTAGCGGGTGTACTGGCTTATCTTGCGACGGCCAGCTTCACCTTCCTTCTTCAACTGCTCCAACTGCGGACTGACGGCGGTCATCAGTTGCATGATGATCGATGCCGAGATGTACGGCATGATCCCCAGTGCAAAGATGCTCATCCGTTCCAGCGCGCCGCCGGAAAACATGTTGAACAAGCTAAGAATGGTCCCCTCATTCTGTCGAAACAGGTCTGCGAGTCGGTCCGGGTTGATACCTGGAACCGGGATGTGTGCGCCTATTCGGTAGACGATAATCGCCAGGAACAGAAAACGCAGACGAGCCCAAAGTTCAGACATACCGCCTTTGCCGAGCGCTGAGAGAGCACCTTGCTTAGCCATTTATTCCTCGAACTTGCCGCCAGCTGCTTCGATAGCCGAACGCGCACCTTTGGTGGCGCCGATTCCCTTGCCGATAGTGACAGCGCGAGTCACTTCACCGGACAGCATGATTTTCACACGCTGTACGTTGACGTTGATCACGTTGGCATCTTTCAGGGTCTGCACGGTAACGATGTCGCCTTCCACTTTGGCCAGCTCGGACAGACGCACTTCTGCGCGGTCCATGGCTTTCAGGGAAACGAAACCGAACTTCGGCAGGCGACGATGCAGCGGCTGTTGACCGCCTTCAAAGCCTGGAGCGATGGTGCCACCGGAGCGGGAGGACTGACCTTTGTGGCCACGGCCACCGGTCTTGCCCAAACCACTACCGATACCACGGCCCGGACGATGCTTTTCGCGACGGGAACCCGGCGCTGGACTCAGATCATTGAGTTTCATCGAATTAACCCTCGACACGCAGCATGTAGTAAGCCTTGTTGATCATCCCGCGATTCTCGGGAGTATCAAGTACTTCTACAGTGTGACCGATGCGACGCAGACCCAAACCCTTAACGCACAATTTGTGGTTAGGGATGCGGCCGGTCATGCTTTTGATCAGCGTTACTTTAACGGTAGCCATGATCAGAAGATCTCCTTGACGCTTTTGCCACGCTTGGCGGCAATGGATTCAGGAGACTGCATTGCTTTCAAACCCTTGAAAGTGGCGTGAACCACGTTCACCGGGTTAGTCGAGCCGTAGCACTTGGCCAGAACGTTCTGAACGCCAGCAACTTCGAGGACAGCACGCATAGCGCCGCCAGCGATGATACCGGTACCTTCAGAGGCAGGCTGCATGTACACCTTCGAAGCGCCGTGAGCGGACTTCATTGCGTACTGCAGAGTAGTGCCGTTCAGATCAACTTGGATCATGTTGCGACGAGCAGCTTCCATTGCCTTCTGGATCGCAGCAGGCACTTCACGTGACTTGCCACGGCCGAAGCCAACGCGCCCTTTACCATCACCTACCACGGTCAACGCGGTGAAAGTGAAGATACGGCCGCCTTTAACGGTTTTGGCTACGCGGTTAACTTGAACCAGCTTCTCAATGTAGCCTTCGTCGCGCTTTTGGTCGTTATTTGACATAACTTAGAACTCCAGCCCAGCTTCACGAGCAGCATCAGCCAGCGCTTTCACGCGGCCGTGGTACTTGAAGCCAGAGCGGTCGAAAGCCACTTGCGAGACGCCGGCGGCCTTAGCACGCGTAGCGACCAGCTGGCCAACCTTAGTGGCCGCGTCGATGTTGCCAGTGGCACCATCACGCAGTTCTTTATCCAAAGTCGAGGCGCTTGCCAGGACTTTGTTGCCGTCGGCCGAGATGACCTGGGCGTAGATGTGCTGCGACGAGCGGAACACGCAGAGACGCACGACTTCGAGTTCGTGCATTTTCAGGCGTGCTTTGCGAGCGCGACGCAGTCGAGTAACTTTTTTGTCGGTCATTTGCTATGCCCTACTTCTTCTTGGCTTCTTTACGACGGACGACTTCGTCCGCGTAGCGCACACCTTTGCCTTTGTACGGCTCTGGTGGACGGAAGTCGCGGATCTCAGCGGCCACCTGACCTACCAGCTGCTTATCAATACCCTTGATCAGGATATCGGTTTGGCTAGGGGTCTCAGCGGTGATGCCTTCCGGCAGTTCGTAATCCACTGGGTGCGAGAAGCCAAGGGCCAGGTTCAGAACCGTGCCTTTTGCTTGCGCTTTGTAACCAACACCGACCAGCTGGAGCTTGCGCTCGAAGCCTTGGCTTACGCCTTGGACCATGTTGTTTACCAACGCACGAGTGGTACCGGCCATTGCGCGAGTTTGTTGATCGCCATTGCGAGCAGCGAAACGCAGCTCACCAGCTTCTTCAACGATCTCAACGGACGAATGGATGTTCAGTTCCAGAGTGCCCTTGGCACCCTTCACCGAAAGCTGTTGGCCTGCGAATTTTACTTCGACACCGGCTGGCAGCTTAACGGGGTTCTTAGCGACGCGTGACATGCTTATCCCCCCTTAGAACACAGTGCAAAGAACTTCGCCGCCGACACCGGCAGCGCGCGCAGCACGATCCGTCATCACACCTTTGTTGGTGGAGACGATAGACACACCGAGACCGCCACGAACTTTTGGCAGATCATCAACGGACTTGTACTGACGCAGGCCTGGACGGCTAACGCGCTTCACTTCTTCGATGACCGGACGGCCTTCGAAGTACTTCAGCTCGATGGACAGCAGTGGTTTGATTTCGCTGCTGATCTGATAACCCGCAATGTAGCCTTCGTCTTTCAGGACTTTGGCAACAGCAACCTTCAACGTGGAAGATGGCATGCTTACGACGGACTTTTCAGCCATCTGGGCATTACGGATACGAGTTAGCATGTCCGCTAACGGGTCCTGCATACTCATGGCTAGACGCTCCTAATACAAAAAAATTAGCCTTGCGGCCATTACGTGTCGCCGAGAATCTCCGAGCACAAAACACACGGGCTCAGGCGAGCCGCGTATTTTAGACACACTCCGGAAATGAAACAAGCCCCAAAAGGGGCTTGTTCCAGATTCTAGGCCACCGGCGGTCAGTATCTTGCGATCCTGACCACCGAGACTTCGAAAGTACTTACCAGCTGGCTTTAACCAGACCTGGTACGTCACCACGCATTGCCGCTTCACGCAGTTTGTTACGGCCGAGGCCGAACTTGCGGTAAACGCCGTGTGGACGACCGGTCAGGCGGCAGCGGTTACGCATGCGCGAAGCGCTTGCGTCACGTGGCTGCTTCTGCAGAGCAACTGTAGCTTCCCAACGTGCTTCTGGACTTGCGTTCAGATCAACGATGATTGCTTTCAGTGCTGCACGCTTCTTGGCGTACTTGGCAACCGTGAGCTGACGTTTCAGCTCGCGGTTTTTCATGCTCATCTTGGCCATGGTCCTACTCCAATCAGTTGCGGAACGGGAATTTGAACGCACGCAGCAGAGCGCGGCCTTCATCATCGTTCTTGGCAGTGGTGGTCAGGGTGATGTCCAGACCGCGGAGAGCATCGATCTTGTCGTAGTCGATTTCCGGGAAGATGATCTGCTCTTTAACGCCCATGCTGTAGTTACCACGACCATCGAAGGACTTGGCATTCAGGCCGCGGAAGTCGCGGACCCGAGGCAGGGAGATCGACAGCAGACGATCCAGGAATTCGTACATACGCTCACGGCGCAGAGTCACTTTGACGCCGATCGGCCATCCTTCACGGACTTTAAAGCCAGCGATGGATTTACGAGCGTAGGTCACAACGACTTTTTGGCCGGTGATCTTTTCCAGGTCAGCAACAGCGTGCTCGATGACTTTTTTGTCGCCGATCGCTTCGCCCAGACCCATGTTCAGGGTGATTTTGGTAACGCGCGGAACTTCCATCACGTTCGAAAGCTTAAGTTCTTCCTTAAGTTTCGGTGCGATTTCCTTCCGGTAAATCTCTTTTAGTCGTGCCATGGTCTTCTACCTAGCAGTGTTCAAGCATCAACCGCTTTTTGGGTCGACTTGAAGACACGAATTTTCTTACCTTCTTCTACTTTGAAACCAACGCGGTCAGCCTTGTTGGTTTCGCCGTTGAAGATGGCGACGTTAGAAGCGTGCAGTGGCGCTTCTTTCTCGACGATACCGCCTTGTACGCCCGACATCGGGTTAGGCTTGGTATGACGCTTGACCAGGTTCAGACCACTAACGACCAGACGGTCATCAGCAAGAACCTTCAGCACCTTACCGCGCTTACCTTTGTCTTTGCCGGCGATCACGATGATCTCGTCGTCACGACGAATCTTTTGCATGTCGGATCTCCTTACAGCACTTCTGGGGCGAGCGAGACGATCTTCATGAACTTCTCAGTACGAAGTTCACGGGTCACTGGCCCAAAGATACGGGTGCCGATCGGCTCTTGCTTGTTGTTCAGAAGAACAGCAGCGTTGCCATCAAAGCGGATAATGGAGCCATCTGCACGGCGTACGCCGTGACGAGTGCGGACTACAACAGCAGTCATCACTTGGCCTTTTTTCACTTTACCGCGAGGAATTGCTTCCTTCACGGTAACTTTGATGATGTCACCGATACCAGCGTAACGACGATGGGAGCCACCCAGCACCTTGATGCACATAACACGGCGTGCGCCGCTGTTATCGGCCACATCGAGCATGGATTGAGTCTGAATCATATAATTTCTCCGACCCCTAGTCCTTAGACTTCCACAGCGCGTTCGAGAACATCAACCAGGGCCCAAGACTTGGTCTTGGCCAACGGACGAGTTTCACGAATAGTGACTTTGTCGCCGATGTGGCACTGGTTGGTTTCGTCGTGCGCGTGCAGCTTAGTCGAACGCTTAACGTATTTACCGTAGATCGGGTGCTTAACGCGACGCTCGATCAAAACGGTGATGGTTTTGTCCATCTTGTCGCTGACAACACGGCCAGTCAGCGTACGGACAGTCTTTTCGGCTTCAGCCATGATCACTTACCTGCCTGCTGGTTGAGCACAGTCTTCACGCGAGCAATGTCACGCTTAACTTGCGAGAGCAGATGAGACTGCCCCAACTGGCCAGTTGCTTTCTGCATACGCAGATTGAACTGGTCGCGCAGCAGGCCGAGCAGTTGCTCGTTCAGCTGCTGTGCGGATTTTTCACGAAGTTCATTCGCTTTCATCACATCACCGTCCGTTTAACAAAGGAGGTGGCGAGCGGCAGCTTTGCAGCAGCCAGGGCGAAAGCCTCACGCGCCAGCTCTTCAGTAACACCCTCGATTTCATACAGGACTTTGCCTGGCTGAATCTGGGCAACCCAATATTCCACGTTACCCTTACCTTTACCCATCCGAACTTCGAGGGGCTTTTTGGAGATAGGCTTGTCCGGGAATACACGGATCCAGATCTTGCCGCCACGTTTAACGTGACGGGTCAGTGCACGACGCGCTGACTCGATCTGACGAGCGGTGAGACGACCACGAGCTACAGACTTCAGCGCATATTCGCCGAAGCTGACTTTGCTACCGCGCTGAGCCAGACCACGATTGTGGCCTGTCATCTGCTTGCGGAACTTCGTACGCTTTGGTTGCAACATTTGGCGTACCCCTTACTTAGCAGCTTTTTTACGAGGCGCTGGTGCTTGTGGTTTCAGTTCTTCTTGGCGACCACCAATTACTTCGCCTTTGAAGATCCAAACCTTTACACCGATCACACCGTAGGTGGTGTGAGCTTCGTAGTTGGCATAGTCGATGTCGGCACGCAGGGTGTGCAGTGGCACACGACCTTCGCGATACCATTCAGTACGTGCGATTTCAGCACCGCCGAGACGACCGCTCACTTGGATTTTGATGCCTTTGGCACCAATGCGCATGGCGTTCTGTACTGCGCGCTTCATAGCGCGACGGAACATTACGCGACGCTCCAGCTGCTGAGCTACGCTCTGCGCAACCAGCATACCGTCGAGCTCCGGCTTGCGGATCTCTTCGATATTGATGTGCACAGGCACACCCATTTGCTTGGTCAGGTCCTGACGCAGTTTCTCAACATCTTCACCTTTCTTCCCGATAACGATACCTGGACGAGCGGTGTGGATGGTGATACGTGCAGTTTGAGCAGGACGATGGATATCGATACGGCTCACGGACGCGCTTTTTAGTTTGTCTTGGAGATACTCACGCACCTTCAGATCAGCGAACAAGTAGTCCGCATAAGTCCGACCGTCTGCGTACCAGACGGAGGTGTGCTCCTTGACGATTCCCAGGCGAATGCCAATGGGATGTACTTTCTGACCCATCTCTTCGACTCCGTTACTTGTCAGCAACCTTGACAGTGATATGGCAAGACCGCTTGACGATGCGATCAGCTCGGCCTTTGGCACGAGGCATGATGCGCTTCAGCGAACGCCCTTCGTTGACGAAAACGGTGCTGACCTTCAGGTCATCAACGTCTGCGCCTTCGTTGTGCTCGGCGTTGGCTACGGCCGACTCCAGCACTTTCTTGATGATCTCGGCGGCTTTCTTACTGCTGAAAGCCAACAGGTTGAGCGCTTCGCCCACCTTCTTCCCGCGGATCTGGTCGGCGACCAAGCGGGCTTTCTGGGCGGAGATTCGAGCGCCCGACAACTTAGCGGCTACTTCCATCGTTCCTTACCCCTTAACGCTTGGCTTTCTTGTCTGCCACGTGCCCACGATATGTGCGGGTACCGGCAAACTCGCCTAGTTTGTGGCCGACCATGTCTTCGTTCACGAGAACTGGAACATGTTGACGACCGTTATGCACTGCGATGGTCAGACCGACCATTTGTGGCAGGATCATCGAACGACGCGACCAAGTTTTCACCGGTTTGCGATCGTTCTTTTCCGCCGCCACTTCGATCTTCTTCAGTAGGTGAAGATCAATAAAAGGACCTTTTTTCAGAGAACGTGGCACTGTCGTATCCCTCTATTTACTTGCGACGACGGACGATCATTTTGTCGGTACGCTTATTACCACGAGTCTTCGCGCCCTTAGTCGGGAAGCCCCATGGCGATACCGGATGACGACCACCAGAGGTACGACCTTCACCACCACCGTGTGGGTGGTCAACCGGGTTCATGGCAACACCACGAACGGTTGGGCGAACGCCACGCCAGCGTTTGGCACCAGCTTTACCCAGCGAACGCAGGCTGTGCTCGGAGTTCGAGACTTCGCCCAGGGTCGCACGGCATTCAGCCAATACTTTACGCATTTCACCAGAGCGCAGACGCAGGGTCACGTAGACACCTTCACGAGCGATCAGCTGAGCCGAAGCACCAGCGGAACGAGCGATTTGCGCGCCTTTACCCGGCTTCAATTCGATGCCGTGTACGGTGCTACCAACTGGAATGTTGCGCAGTTGCAGAGCGTTGCCCGGCTTGATCGGTGCCAAAGCACCTGCGATCAGCTGGTCACCAGCACTCACGCCTTTAGGGGCGATGATGTAGCGACGCTCGCCATCTGCGTACAGCAGCAGAGCGATGTGAGCAGTACGGTTTGGATCGTATTCGATACGCTCGACAGTGGCAGCGATGCCATCTTTGTCGTTGCGACGGAAGTCGACCAGACGATAATGCTGCTTATGGCCACCACCGATGTGACGAGTGGTAATACGACCATTGTTGTTACGACCACCAGTCTTCGATTTCTTCTCGAGCAGCGGTGCGTGAGGAGCGCCTTTATGCAGCTCCTGGTTGACCACCTTGACCACAAAACGGCGGCCAGGGGAAGTCGGTTTGCATTTAACGATTGCCATGATGCACCCCTTCCTTACTCAGCACTGCTGCTGAAATCGAGATCTTGGCCTGGCTGAAGGGAGATAACTGCCTTCTTCCAGTCATTACGCTTGCCCAGACCGCGAGCAGTGCGCTTGCTCTTACCCAGAACATTCAGGGTAGTAACACGCTCTACTTTCACGCTGAACAGGCTTTCGACGGCCTTCTTGATTTCCAGCTTGGTTGCGTCAGTTGCAACCTTGAAAACGAACTGGCCTTTCTTGTCAGCCAGAACCGTAGCCTTTTCGGAAACGTGCGGGCCAAGCAGAACTTTAAATACGCGTTCCTGGTTCATCCCAGCAGCTCCTCGAATTTCTTCACGGCCGACACGGTGATCAACACCTTGTCGTATGCGATCAGACTAACTGGATCGGAACCTTGCACGTCACGTACATCAACGTGTGGCAGGTTGCGAGCAGCCAGGTACAGGTTCTGATCAACAGCTTCAGACACGATCAGGACGTCAGTCAGGCCCATGCCGTTCAGCTTGTTCAGCAGATCTTTGGTTTTCGGCGCTTCAACAGCGAAGTCCTGAACCACGACCAGACGATCAGTACGCACGAGTTCAGCAAGGATGGAGCGCAGTGCTGCGCGATACATCTTCTTGTTGAGCTTCTGGGTGTGATCCTGTGGACGTGCTGCGAAAGTGGTACCGCCGCCACGCCAGATTGGGCTACGGATAGTACCGGCACGAGCGCGGCCAGTACCTTTCTGACGCCAAGGGCGCTTACCGCCACCACGAACGTCGGAACGGGTCTTTTGCTGCTTGCTACCTTGACGGCCGCCGGCCATGTAGGCCACGACTGCTTGGTGAACCAGCGTCTCGTTGAATTCGCCGCCAAATGTCAGTTCGGAAACTTCGATCGCTTGAGCGTCATTTACGTTTAATTGCATGTCAGCTTCCCCTTAACCGCGAGCCTTGGCCGCTGGACGTACAACCAGGTTGCCGCCAGTAGCGCCAGGAACAGCACCCTTGACCAACAACAGATTGCGTTCAGCGTCGACGCGCACTACTTCGAGGGACTGCACGGTCACGCGCTCAGCGCCCATATGACCGGACATTTTTTTGCCCTTGAATACACGACCAGGAGTCTGGCACTGGCCAATAGAGCCCGGGACGCGGTGGGAAACGGAGTTACCGTGAGTGTTGTCTTGGCCACGGAAATTCCAACGCTTGATCGTACCCTGGAAGCCTTTACCCTTGGACTGACCGGTTACATCAACCAGTTGACCAGCGGCGAAGATTTCAGCGTTGATCAGATCGCCAGCCTGGTAGTCGCCGTCTTCAAGACGGAACTCCATGACAGTACGACCAGCTGCAACGTTTGCTTTAGCGAAGTGACCTGCTTGAGCAGCAGTCACACGCGAAGCACGACGCTCGCCGACAGTGACTTGCACTGCACGATAGCCATCGGTTTCTTCAGTTTTAAACTGGGTGACGCGATTCGGTTCGATCTCAATGACCGTGACCGGAATGGAGACACCTTCTTCGGTGAAAATACGGGTCATACCGCATTTACGACCGACTACACCAATAGTCATGTTGTAAACCTCATGAGTGTACGGGGCTTTCACCCGCTATGGCCGCCCATTTCAGAGCGTTACACGACTAAGACCCAAGTCTTAGCCGAGGCTGATCTGTACTTCCACACCGGCCGCCAGATCAAGCTTCATAAGTGCATCAACGGTTTTATCCGTTGGCAGGACGATGTCCAGCACGCGCTTATGAGTACGGATCTCGTACTGGTCACGCGCGTCTTTGTTGACGTGCGGGGAGACCAGAACGGTGAACCGCTCTTTACGGGTAGGCAGTGGAATTGGACCACGCACTTGAGCACCAGTACGTTTCGCGGTTTCCACGATTTCCTGGGTGGATTGGTCGATCAGTTTGTGGTCAAAAGCCTTCAACCTGATACGAATTTGCTGATTTGCCATTGGATTTCAGACTCCGGCTGCTATTCCCAGCGAGCGCAACACGCCCGTTAAAAGGAGGCGCAATTCTATAGACGCCCCATATGGGTGTCAACTCAATAAAAAAGCCCCCGCTGAGCGGGGGCTTTTTCAAGTCATCACTTATTAAGCGATGATTTTGGCTACGACGCCAGCGCCGACGGTACGACCGCCTTCACGGATAGCGAAACGCAGACCATCTTCCATTGCGATGGTTTTGATCAGGGTGACAACCATTTTGATGTTGTCGCCTGGCATTACCATTTCAACGCCTTCCGGCAGTTCGCAGTTACCGGTCACGTCAGTGGTCCGGAAGTAGAACTGTGGACGGTAGCCTTTGAAGAACGGAGTGTGACGACCGCCTTCTTCTTTGCTCAACACGTACACTTCAGCTTCGAAGGTAGTGTGCGGCTTAACCGAACCTGGCTTGACCAGAACCTGGCCACGCTCAACGTCGTCACGCTTGGTACCACGCAGCAGAACGCCGCAGTTCTCGCCTGCACGACCTTCGTCGAGCAGTTTACGGAACATTTCAACACCGGTGCAGGTGGTGACGGTAGTGTCACGCAGACCAACGATTTCCAGTGGATCTTGAACCTTAACGATACCGCGCTCGATACGACCAGTCACAACAGTACCACGACCGGAGATCGAGAATACGTCTTCGATTGGCATCAGGAACGGCTTGTCGATAACACGAACTGGATCTGGGATGTAGCTGTCCAGAGTCTCAACCAGTTTACGAACGGCAGTGGTGCCCATTTCGTTGTCGTCAAGACCGTCCAGAGCCATACGAGCAGAACCGATGATGATCGGAGTGTCGTCGCCCGGGAAGTCGTAAGTGCTCAGCAGATCGCGCACTTCCATCTCAACCAGTTCCAGCAGCTCAGCGTCGTCTACCAGGTCAGCCTTGTTCAGGAAAACCACGATGTACGGAACGCCTACCTGACGGGACAGCAGGATGTGCTCACGGGTTTGTGGCATCGGACCATCAGCGGCCGAGCAAACCAGGATCGCGCCGTCCATCTGGGCAGCACCGGTGATCATGTTCTTCACATAGTCAGCGTGACCTGGGCAGTCAACGTGAGCGTAGTGACGGATCAGCGAGTTGTACTCAACGTGCGCGGTGTTGATGGTGATACCACGAGCTTTTTCTTCTGGTGCGCTGTCGATCTTGTCGAAGTCAACACGAGCCGAACCGAAAACTTCGGAGCAGACGCGAGTCAGAGCAGCGGTCAGAGTGGTTTTACCGTGGTCAACGTGGCCGATAGTGCCAACGTTTACGTGCGGTAGGGAACGATCAAATTTTTCTTTAGCCACGACAATTAACTCCTTGCCTAAAGGACTGAATCAGCCTTGTTTTTTGGATACAGTTTCAGCGATGTGCGCCGGAGCTGTGTTGTATTTTTTGAATTCCATAGAGTAGCTTGCGCGACCCTGAGACATGGAACGAACGTCGGTCGCATAACCGAACATCTCGCCCAACGGAACCTCGGCACGAATCACTTTGCCGGAAACCGTATCTTCCATACCCAAGATCATGCCGCGACGACGGTTAAGGTCGCCCATCACGTCACCCATGTAGTCTTCAGGCGTAACGACTTCTACTGCCATGATTGGCTCAAGCAACTCACCACCGCCCTTCTGGGCCAGTTGCTTGGTAGCCATGGAAGCAGCCACCTTAAACGCCATCTCGTTGGAGTCGACGTCGTGGTAAGAACCGTCAAAAACGGTCGCCTTCAGGCCGATGAGCGGATAGCCGGCAACAACACCGTTCTTCATCTGCTCTTCGATACCCTTCTGGATAGCCGGGATGTATTCCTTAGGAACAACACCGCCCACTACTTCGTTCACGAATTGCAGACCTTCCTGACCTTCATCAGCAGGAGCAAAACGGATCCAGCAATGGCCGAACTGGCCACGACCGCCGGACTGACGAACGAATTTGCCTTCGATTTCGCAGTTCTTCGTGATGCGCTCACGATAGGAAACCTGAGGCTTACCGATGTTGGCTTCGACGTTGAACTCACGGCGCATCCGGTCAACCAGGATGTCCAGGTGAAGCTCGCCCATGCCGGAGATGATCGTTTGACCAGTCTCTTCATCAGTCTTGACGCGGAAAGATGGATCTTCCTGAGCAAGCTTGCCCAGAGCGATACCCATTTTTTCCTGGTCATCCTTGGTCTTAGGCTCAACGGCAACCGAAATAACCGGCTCCGGGAAGTCCATGCGAACCAGGATGATTGGCTTGGCAGCGTCGCACAAGGTCTCACCAGTGGTGACGTCCTTCATGCCGATCAGGGCCGCGATGTCACCAGCGCGTACTTCCTTGATCTCTTCACGGGCGTTTGCGTGCATTTGCACCATACGACCCACACGCTCTTTCTTGCCTTTAACCGAGTTGATCACGCCGTCGCCGGAGGCCAACACGCCCGAGTAAACGCGGACGAAGGTCAAAGTACCCACGAATGGGTCAGTAGCGATCTTGAACGCCAGAGCCGAGAACGGCTCGCTGTCATCGGCGTGACGCTCCATCTCTTCTTCCTCGTTATCAGGGTTGGTACCCTTGATAGCAGGAATGTCGGTTGGAGCAGGCAGGTAGTCGATAACGGCGTCGAGAACCAGGGGAACACCCTTGTTCTTGAAGGAAGAACCGCAAACAGCCAGAACGATCTCACCAGCGATAGTACGCTGACGCAGAGCGGCCTTGATTTCCACGTTGGTGAGTTCTTCACCTTCGAGGTACTTGTTCATCAGCTCTTCGCTGGCTTCAGCAGCAGCCTCAACCATGTTGTTACGCCACTCGTCAGCCAGCTCCTGCAGTTCTGCAGGGATAGGCTTACGAACAGGAACCATGCCTTTGTCAGCGTCATTCCAGTAAACAGCTTCCATGTTGATCAGATCGATCTGACCCTGGAAGTTGTCTTCGGAACCGATAGCCAACTGGATTGGCACCGGAGTGTGACCCAGACGCTGTTTGATCTGACCGATCACGCGCAGGAAGTTGGCACCAGCACGGTCCATCTTGTTTACGTAAACAAGACGTGGAACGCCGTACTTGTTGGCCTGACGCCATACGGTTTCCGACTGAGGCTCAACACCCGAAGTACCGCAGAACACAACGACAGCGCCGTCGAGTACGCGCAGGGAACGCTCAACTTCAATGGTGAAGTCTACGTGGCCCGGGGTATCGATTACGTTGAAGCGGTGCTCGTCCTTGTACTGCTTCTCGGAACCTTTCCAGAAGGCGGTAATAGCAGCAGAAGTAATGGTAATACCACGCTCCTGCTCCTGAACCATCCAGTCTGTGGTCGCGGCGCCGTCATGCACCTCGCCCATTTTGTGACTTTTGCCGGTGTAAAACAGTACGCGCTCGGTGGTGGTGGTTTTACCAGCATCCACGTGAGCAACGATACCGATGTTACGGTAGCGGCTAATCGGAGTAGTACGAGCCATAAAGCCCTCGCAAAATTAGTGAAGCTAGAATTAGAAGCGGTAGTGCGAGAAAGCTTTGTTGGCTTCAGCCATACGGTGCACGTCTTCACGCTTCTTAACAGCAGCACCTTTACCTTCAGCAGCGTCCAACAGTTCGCCAGCCAAACGCAGGGCCATAGACTTCTCGCCGCGCTTACGGGCGAAGTCTACCAACCAGCGCATTGCCAAAGCGTTACGACGGGACGGGCGAACTTCAACCGGAACCTGGTAAGTAGCACCGCCTACACGGCGCGACTTCACTTCGACCAGCGGAGCGATGGCGTCGAGAGCTTTCTCGAAGATTTCCAGGGGGTCGCTGTTCTTGCGTTCTTTAACCTTTTCCAGCGCGCCATAAACGATACGCTCGGCAACGGCTTTCTTGCCGCTTTCCATTACGTGGTTCATGAACTTGGCCAGGATTTGGCTTCCGTATTTTGGATCGTCAAGCACTTCGCGCTTGGCTGCTACGCGTCTTCTTGGCATGGATAAGCCCTCAAACGGTCTTCAGGTTCGCTCGGAATCGGTGCCCTTTCGGGACGCCTCCGACCTTACTCTTATCGACTCAGAAAATAAGATGATTCAGTTTTACAAAAAGCCGCTACTACTTAGGCTTCTTGGTACCGTACTTCGAACGACCCTGGTTACGACCTTTAACGCCGGAAGTATCCAAGGAGCCGCGTACGGTGTGGTAACGAACACCTGGCAAGTCTTTTACACGACCGCCGCGGATCAGTACCACGCTGTGCTCTTGCAGGTTGTGACCTTCACCGCCGATGTACGAGGAAACCTCGAAACCGTTGGTCAGGCGCACACGGCATACTTTACGCAGTGCCGAGTTAGGTTTTTTCGGCGTAGTGGTATACACGCGAGTGCATACGCCACGACGTTGCGGGCAGTTCTGCAGCGCAGGCACGTCGGATTTCTCGACGATACGCTTACGCGGCTGACGTACCAGCTGGTTGATAGTTGCCATCTACTAGCTCCACTGTTGTCTTGCGACGCTATTGTCTTGCAAGAAAAGCAAAATGGCAGGAACGAATTCCCGCCAAATTTAGGGGTACAAGAGTCTAAAGAGGATCTTGTCCCCAGTCAAGGCAAGGCCCCGACCTCCCCTTCCATCGAACCGGGACAAATCTGTCTCGATCCGACGAACGGGGCTGCCAGGGCCCGGTCTTATTTACCGCAGAACTCAGTTACCGCTTGAGTTCAGCGCTTCGGTCAGTGCAGCTTCCACTTCACTGGCGCTTACGCGCAACGGCTTGTCGAGTTCACGGCGACGCTTACGCTCGCTGTGGTAGGCCAAACCGGTACCGGCCGGGATCAGACGACCCACAACCACGTTTTCTTTCAGGCCGCGCAGGTAATCGCGCTTGCCGGTTACCGCTGCTTCGGTCAGTACGCGAGTGGTCTCCTGGAAGGAGGCCGCCGAGATGAACGACTCAGTGGACAGCGACGCCTTGGTGATACCCAGCAACACACGAGTGAACTTGGAAACGAATTTCTCGTCGTTCGCCAGGCGCTCGTTCTCTACCAGTACGTGAGTCAGTTCCATCTGGTCGCCCTTGATGAAACTCGAATCGCCGGATTCAGCGATTTCAACTTTACGCAGCATCTGACGCAGGATGGTCTCGATGTGCTTATCGTTGATCTTCACGCCTTGCAGACGGTAAACGTCCTGGATCTCGTTAACGATGTACTTGGCCAGCGCACTCACACCCAGCAGACGCAGGATGTCGTGTGGATCGCTCGGGCCGTCGGAGATAACTTCGCCGCGGTTTACCTGTTCGCCTTCGAAAACGTTCAGGTGACGCCACTTCGGAATCAGCTCTTCGTACGGATCGCTACCGTCGTTCGGGGTGATAACCAGGCGGCGCTTGCCCTTGGTCTCTTTACCGAACGCGATGGTGCCGCTGACTTCAGCCAGAATCGACGCTTCTTTCGGACGACGAGCTTCGAACAAGTCGGCAACACGCGGCAGACCACCGGTGATGTCACGGGTCTTCGAAGTTTCTTGCGGGATACGAGCGATAACATCACCGATCGCGATCTTCGCACCATCCGCAACACCGACCAGGGCGTTGGCTGGCAGGAAGTACTGAGCGATAACGTCAGTGCCTGGCAGCAACAGATCCTTGCCGTTGTCATCAACCATCTTCACGGCAGGACGGATATCTTTGCCTGCAGCTGGACGGTCTTTGGCGTCGAGTACTTCAATGTTGGTCATACCGGTCAATTCGTCAGTCTGACGCTTGATCGTGATGCCTTCTTCCATGCCCACGTAGGTCACGGTACCTTTCATTTCGGTAACGATTGGGTGAGTGTGCGGATCCCACTTGGCCACGATTGCGCCAGCGTCGACCTTGTCACCTTCTTTAACCGAAATCACAGCACCGTACGGCAGCTTGTAACGCTCACGCTCACGACCGTAGTCATCAGCGATTGCCAGCTCACCGGAACGGGACACAGCAACCAGGTGGCCATCCACTCGCTCAACGTGCTTCAGGTTGTGCAGACGGACGGTACCGCCATTCTTCACCTGAACGCTGTCGGCTGCGGAGGTCCGGCTTGCCGCACCACCGATGTGGAACGTACGCATGGTCAGCTGGGTACCTGGCTCACCGATGGACTGGGCAGCGATAACGCCGACCGCTTCACCGATGTTCACCTGGTGACCACGAGCCAAGTCACGGCCGTAGCACTTGGCGCAAATGCCGTAGCGGGTTTCGCAGCTGATCGGCGAGCGAACAATCACTTCGTCGATGCTGTTGAGTTCGATGAACTCGACCCACTTCTCGTCTACCAGGGTGCCGGCAGGAACGATGACTTCCTCGGTACCTGGCTTGAATACGTCACGGGCGATTACTCGACCCAGTACGCGCTCACCCAACGGTTCTACAACGTCGCCGCCTTCGATGTGCGGAGTCATCAGCAGACCGTGTTCGGTGCCGCAGTCAACTTCAGTCACAACCAAGTCTTGCGCAACGTCTACCAGACGACGAGTCAGGTAACCGGAGTTAGCGGTTTTCAACGCGGTATCCGCCAGACCTTTACGAGCACCGTGAGTCGAGATGAAGTACTGAAGTACGCTCAAACCTTCACGGAAGTTCGCAGTAATCGGCGTTTCGATGATGGAACCGTCCGGCTTGGCCATCAGGCCACGCATACCGGCGAGCTGACGGATCTGCGCAGCAGAACCCCGTGCGCCCGAGTCGGCCATCATGTACATCGAGTTGAACGACTCTTGATCGACTTCCACGCCATGACGGTCGATAACACGCTCTTTCGAGAGGTTCGACATCATCGCCTTCGACACTTCGTCGTTGGCCTTGGACCAAAGGTCGATCACTTTGTTGTACTTCTCGCCCTGGGTTACCAGGCCGGAGGCGTACTGGCTTTCGATCTCTTTCACTTCATCGGTGGCAGCACCGATGATGGCGGCTTTCTCGTCCGGGATAACGAAGTCGTTAACACCGATGGAAACGCCGGAAATGGTCGAATAAGCAAAACCGGTGTACATCAACTGGTCAGCGAAGATAACGGTCTCTTTCAAACCAACCACGCGGTAGCACTGGTTGATCAGCTTGGAGATCGCCTTTTTCTTCATTGGCTGGTTGACCACGTCGTACGACAGGCCAGGTGGAACAACCTGGAACAGCAGCGCACGGCCGACTGTGGTGTCGACGATACGGGTGTTCTTGACGCTGCCACCGTCACGATCGTTGATGGTTTCGTGGATGCGGACTTTAACCTTGGCGTGCAGTGCGGCTTCGCCGGCACGGAACACACGGTCAACTTCCTGCAGATCCGCGAACACACGACCTTCGCCCTTGGCGTTGATCGCTTCACGAGTCATGTAGTACAGACCCAATACAACGTCCTGCGACGGAACGATGATTGGCTCACCGTTGGCTGGCGACAGAATGTTGTTGGTCGACATCATCAACGCACGCGCTTCCAGCTGGGCTTCCAGCGTCAGCGGTACGTGCACGGCCATTTGGTCGCCGTCGAAGTCGGCGTTGTACGCAGCACAGACCAGCGGGTGCAGCTGGATAGCCTTACCTTCGATCAGTACTGGTTCAAACGCCTGGATACCCAGACGGTGAAGGGTCGGTGCACGGTTGAGGAGAACCGGGTGTTCACGGATCACTTCAGCGAGAACGTCCCAAACCTCTGGCAGCTCGCGCTCGACCATTTTCTTGGCAGCTTTGATGGTGGTCGCGAGACCACGCATTTCCAGCTTGCCGAAAATGAACGGCTTGAACAGCTCGAGAGCCATCTTCTTCGGCAGACCGCACTGGTGCAGACGCAGGGTCGGGCCTACGGTAATTACCGAACGACCGGAGTAGTCAACACGCTTACCGAGCAAGTTCTGACGGAAACGACCCTGCTTACCCTTGATCATGTCAGCCAGGGATTTCAGAGGACGCTTGTTCGAACCGGTGATAGCGCGGCCACGACGACCGTTGTCGAGCAGGGCATCGACAGCTTCCTGCAACATACGCTTTTCGTTGCGCACGATGATGTCCGGAGCGGACAGGTCGAGCAGACGCTTCAAGCGGTTGTTACGGTTGATCACGCGACGGTACAGGTCGTTGAGGTCGGAAGTCGCGAAGCGACCACCATCCAACGGCACCAGCGGACGCAGGTCTGGCGGCAGAACCGGCAGAACGGTCAGCACCATCCACTCTGGCAAGTTGCCGGAACCCTGGAAGGCTTCCATCAACTTCAGACGCTTGGACAGTTTCTTGATCTTGGTTTCGGAGTTGGTTTGCGGAATTTCTTCACGCAGACGGCCAATCTCGTGTTCCAGGTCGATGGCGTGCAGCAGTTCGCGGACAGCTTCGGCACCCATGCGGGCATCGAAATCGTCGCCGAACTCTTCCAGCGCTTCGAAGTACTGCTCGTCGTTCAGCAGCTGACCCTTTTCAAGGGTGGTCATGCCTGGATCGATAACGACATAGCTCTCGAAGTAGAGAACGCGCTCGATATCACGCAGGGTCATGTCCATCAGCAAGCCGATACGGGACGGCAGTGATTTCAGGAACCAGATGTGGGCAACCGGCGAAGCCAGCTCGATGTGCGCCATGCGCTCACGACGAACCTTGGCCAGTGCAACTTCAACGCCGCACTTCTCGCAGATCACACCACGGTGCTTCAAGCGCTTGTACTTACCGCACAGGCACTCGTAATCCTTTACCGGGCCAAAGATCTTGGCGCAGAACAGGCCGTCACGCTCTGGTTTGAACGTACGGTAGTTGATGGTTTCCGGCTTTTTAACTTCACCGAACGACCACGAACGGATCATCTCAGGCGATGCCAACCCAATACGGATGGCGTCGAACTCTTCGACTTGACCCTGGTTTTTCAGCAAATTCAGTAGGTCTTTCAAGGCCTTTCCTCCTGGCGGAGCAGAGAGCGGGCTAAACAGCCCCGCTCTCGATTCGCGTCACGTGTTATTCGGTTTCCAGATCGATATCGATGCCGAGGGAACGAATTTCTTTGATCAACACGTTGAAAGACTCGGGCATGCCCGGCTCCATACGGTGATCGCCGTCCACGATGTTTTTGTACATCTTGGTCCGACCGTTCACATCGTCCGACTTCACTGTGAGCATTTCTTGCAGAGTGTAAGCAGCACCGTATGCTTCCAGTGCCCAGACCTCCATCTCCCCGAAACGCTGACCACCGAACTGAGCCTTACCACCCAGCGGCTGCTGGGTAACCAGGCTGTACGAACCGGTAGAACGAGCGTGCATCTTGTCGTCTACCAAGTGGTTCAGCTTCAGCATGTACATGTAGCCAACAGTAACCGGGCGCTCAAACTTGTTGCCGGTACGGCCGTCGAACAGCTGCATCTGGCCGCTTTCTGGCAGGTCTGCCAGTTTCAGCATGGCCTTGATTTCGCTTTCCTTGGCACCGTCGAACACCGGGGTAGCCATTGGAACGCCGCCGCGCAGGTTCTTCGCCAGATCCAGGATTTCCTGGTCGGAGAAGGTGTCCAGCTCTTCGTTGCGACCGCCGATCTCGTTGTAGATCTCGTGCAGGAACTTGCGCAGGTCTGCGACCTTGCGCTGCTCTTCGATCATACGGTTGATCTTCTCGCCCAGACCTTTGGCCGCGAGGCCCAGGTGGGTTTCAAGGATCTGACCAACGTTCATACGCGAAGGTACGCCCAACGGGTTGAGGACGACGTCTACCGGGGTGCCATTGGCATCGTGCGGCATGTCTTCAACCGGCATGATCACGGAGACCACACCTTTGTTACCGTGACGACCGGCCATCTTGTCGCCCGGCTGGATGCGGCGACGGATTGCCAGGTAAACCTTGACGATTTTCAGCACGCCTGGAGCCAGGTCATCGCCCTGCTGCAGTTTGCGCTTCTTGTCTTCGAACTTGTCGTCCAGCAGACGGCGACGATCGACGATGTAGGCCTGGGCCTTCTCGAGCTGCTCGTTCAGAGCATCTTCAGCCATGCGCAGTTTGAACCACTGCCCGTGCTCAAGACCGTCGAGTACTTCGTCGGTGATGTCCTGACCTTTCTTCAGACCTGCGCCGCCTTCAGCCTTGTGGCCTACCAGGGCGGAACGCAGACGTTCGAAGGTCGCGCCTTCAACGATACGGAACTCTTCGTTCAGATCCTTGCGGATCTCGTCGAGTTGGGTCTTCTCGATGGACAGCGCACGAGCATCACGCTCAACGCCGTCACGGGTGAAGACCTGTACGTCGATGACAGTGCCCTTGGTACCGGTAGGTACACGCAGGGAAGTGTCTTTAACGTCGCTGGCTTTTTCACCGAAGATGGCACGCAACAGCTTCTCTTCCGGAGTCAGTTGGGTCTCGCCTTTCGGAGTGACCTTACCTACCAGAATGTCGCCTGCGCCAACTTCAGCACCTACGTAAACGATACCGGCTTCGTCCAGCTTGTTCAGTGCAGCTTCACCCACGTTCGGGATGTCTGCAGTGATTTCCTCTGGCCCAAGCTTGGTGTCACGCGCCACACAGGTCAGTTCCTGAATGTGGATCGTGGTGAAGCGATCTTCCTGAACCACACGCTCGGACAGGCAGATGGAGTCTTCGAAGTTGTAACCGTTCCAGGCCATGAACGCGATGCGCATGTTCTGACCCAGTGCCAGCTCACCCATATCGGTGGACGGACCGTCTGCCATGATGTCGCTGCGCTGAACCCGATCACCCTTGCTGACCAGCGGACGCTGGTTGATGCAGGTGTTCTGGTTGGAGCGGGTGTATTTGGTCAGGTTGTAGATGTCGACACCGGCTTCGCCAGTTTCAACTTCGTCATCGGCAACACGAACCACGATACGGCTGGCATCAACGGAGTCGATCACGCCGCCACGACGAGCCACGACGCAAACGCCGGAGTCACGGGCTACGTTACGCTCCATGCCGGTACCTACCAGCGGCTTGTCAGCGCGCAGGGTCGGTACAGCTTGACGCTGCATGTTGGAACCCATCAACGCACGGTTGGCGTCATCGTGTTCCAGGAACGGGATCAGCGACGCTGCAACCGAAACTACCTGCTTCGGCGATACGTCCATCAAGGTGACGTCTTCCGGCGCCTTGACTGTGAACTCGTTCAAGTGACGAACAGCTACCAGCTCGTCGATCAGCATTTTCTTGTCGTTCATCGTGGCCGAAGCCTGAGCGATCACGTGATCAGCTTCTTCGATGGCGGACAGGAACACGATCTCGTCGGTGACCAGTGCGTCTTTCACCACGCGGTACGGGCTCTCGAGGAAGCCGTACTGGTTGGTGCGCGCATAGGCAGCCAGGGAGTTGATCAGGCCGATGTTCGGACCTTCCGGCGTTTCAATCGGGCATACACGACCGTAGTGAGTCGGGTGTACGTCACGGACTTCAAAGCCTGCACGCTCACGAGTCAGACCGCCCGGGCCCAGTGCGGAAACACGGCGCTTGTGGGTGATCTCGGAGAGCGGGTTGTTCTGGTCCATGAACTGCGAGAGCTGGCTGGAACCGAAGAACTCTTTCACCGCCGCAGCCACTGGCTTGGCGTTGATCAGGTCTTGCGGCATCAGGCCTTCGCTTTCGGCCATCGACAGACGCTCTTTGACCGCACGCTCAACACGTACCAGGCCAACGCGGAACTGGTTCTCGGCCATTTCGCCTACGCAGCGAACACGACGGTTACCCAGGTGGTCGATGTCATCGACGATGCCTTTGCCGTTACGGATGTCGACCAGGGTCTTCAGTACCGCGACGATGTCTTCCTTGCACAGCACGCCCGAACCTTCGATCTCGGTACGACCGATACGACGGTTGAACTTCATCCGGCCGACCGCAGACAGGTCATAGCGCTCAGGGCTGAAGAACAGGTTGTTGAACAGGGTCTCGGCAGCGTCTTTGGTTGGTGGCTCGCCAGGACGCATCATGCGATAGATCTCGACCAGCGCTTCCAATTGGTTGCTGGTGGAGTCGATCTTCAGGGTGTCGGAGACGAACGGGCCGCAGTCGATGTCGTTGGTGTACAGGGTCTCGATGCGAACAACCTGGGACTTGGCGATTTTCGCCAGGATCTCGGTGTTCAGCTCGGTGTTGCATTCAGCCAGGATTTCGCCGGTGGCCGGGTGCACGATGACCTTGGCGGTGGTGCGACCCAGGACGTAGTCCAGAGGCACTTCCAGCGTCTTGATACCGGCTTTTTCGATCTGGTTGATGTGGCGCGCGGTAATACGGCGGCCGGCTTCAACGATGACCTTGCCTTTGTCGTCCTGGATGTCCAGAACGGCAATCTCACCACGCAGGCGCTGAGGCACCAGTTCCAGGCTGAGGGTTTCGCCGCTCAGGTGGAATACGTTAGTGGTGTAGAAAGCGTCCAGCACTTGCTCAGTGGTATAGCCGAGCGCGCGCAGCAGTACCGAGGCCGGCAGCTTGCGACGACGGTCGATACGCACGAACACGCAGTCTTTCGGGTCGAACTCGAAGTCCAACCACGAACCGCGGTACGGAATGATCCGCGCGGAGTACAGGAGCTTGCCGGAGCTGTGCGTCTTGCCGCGGTCGTGGTCAAAGAACACGCCCGGGGAACGGTGCAGCTGGGAAACGATAACGCGCTCGGTACCGTTGATAACGAAGGTACCGTTCTCAGTCATCAGGGGGATTTCACCCATGTAGACTTCTTGCTCTTTGATGTCCTTGATCGCTTTGTTCGACGACTCTTTGTCGAAGATGATCAGACGGACTTTTACCCGCAAAGGTACGGCGTACGTAACACCGCGCAACACGCATTCTTTGACATCAAATGCCGGTTCGCCCAGGCGATAACCGACGTACTCCAGCGCAGCATTGCCGGAGTAGCTGATGATCGGGAAAACGGATTTGAAGGCCGCATGCAGGCCCACGTCGCGGAACTGATCTTTGGTCGCTCCCGCCTGCAAGAATTCACGATACGAATCCAGCTGGATAGCCAGAAGGTACGGGACATCCATGACGTCCGGCAACTTGCTAAAGTCCTTGCGGATACGTTTTTTCTCAGTATATGAGTAAGCCATCAGCGTTCCCCAGCTTGGTCACCTGCTTGTTTGGCCCCTCCCGACGGGAGCAGCCAGAAAATCTTGCAAACCCCATGGTTTGCGCCACCGCATCGGGTGGTTACAGCGCGTTATAGGCGACGACCGAGTCGATTGCCAATAACGGAAAAAGGCCGGTGGCAAGAGCCACCAGCCATCAGCCTTCAGCTTAACGCTTGGGCTGGAGACGCAAGGTCGATGCTTACTTCAGCTCGACTTTAGCGCCTGCTTCTTCCAGCACTGCTTTAGCTTTGTCAGCTGCGTCTTTCGACACTGCTTCCAGAACCTGGGCAGGGGCGCCGTCAACTACTGCCTTGGCTTCTTTCAGGCCCAGACCGGTCAGTTCACGTACTGCCTTGATCACGTTTACTTTCTTCTCGCCAGCTTCCAGCAGCATGACGTTGAATTCGGTTTGCTCTTCAGCAGCAACAGCGGCAACAGCTGGGCCAGCCGAAGCAGCGGCAGCGGAAACACCGAATTTTTCTTCGAAAGCTTTGATCAGCTCAACAACCTGCAGAACCGACATTTCAGCTACGGCGTTGAGGATATCGTCTTGGGAGATAGACATTGCTGTAATTCCTGAATTGGGGGACGGCCTACGCGGCCATCGAAATAAACAAAAATACGCGAGAGGAGATGCTCAGCCTTAGGCTGCGGCAGCTTCTTTTTGCTCGCGAACTGCGGCCAGAGTACGAGCCAACTTGCTGGTAGCGCCTTGAATCACGCTCATCAGCTGAGAAATAGCTTCGTTACGGGTCGGCAGTGTTGCCAGTACGTCGATTTGGTTAGCTGCGAGGAACTTGCCCTCGAACGCAGCTGCCTTGATCTCGAACTTATCCTGACCCTTGGCGAATTCCTTGAACAAACGGGCAGCAGCGCCAGGATGTTCCTTGGAGAACGCAATCAGGGTCGGGCCAGTGAACACGTCGTTGAGGACACTGTATTCAGTGTCAGCAACAGCGCGCTTGAGCAGAGTGTTACGTACAACACGTACGTATACGCCAGCTTCACGAGCCTCTTTACGGAGTCCGGTCATAGCGCTTACTGTCACACCACGGGCATCAGCCACGACAGCGGACAGAGCAGCTTTGGCAGCCTCGTTGACTTCAGCGACGATGGCCTTCTTGTCTTCGAGATTAATTGCCACGGGTTTAACTCCTGCTTGTTACCGTTTCATCTGGCCTGGGCCGGATGTCGTTTTGGTGTCTGATTCGGTAAGGAACCGGGAGCACCATCTGCGTAGGCTTGTGGTTTAAGACTTGCGTCGCCTACGGTCTTGGATAGCCCCCGCCAGGCAGGGACCCCAATCTTTCAATTGGCGCAATTACTTGCGCCAATTTGTGTCTTATACGTCCAGCGAGCCTTGGTCGATGACCAGACCTGGGCCCATAGTGGTGCTCAGGGTAACGCGCTTGACGTAGATACCTTTCGAGGAAGCTGGCTTGATACGCTTCAGATCAGCGATCAGGGCTTCAACGTTTTCCTTCAGCTTGACGGCATCAAAGCCGACTTTGCCAACGGAGGTGTGAATGATGCCGTTTTTGTCGGTGCGATAACGAACCTGACCAGCCTTGGCGTTTTTAACCGCGGTAGCTACGTCTGGAGTCACGGTGCCGACTTTAGGGTTAGGCATCAGACCACGTGGACCAAGGATCTGACCCAGCTGACCTACAACGCGCATTGCATCCGGGGAAGCAATTACGACGTCATAGTTCAGGTCGCCGCCTTTCATTTCGGCAGCCAGGTCGTCCATGCCAACGCGATCGGCGCCGGCGGCCAGAGCAGCTTCAGCTGCTGGGCCTTGGGTGAAGACAGCTACACGTACGGTCTTGCCAGTACCGTGTGGCAGCACAGTAGCGCTACGAACGACCTGGTCGGATTTACGTGGGTCAACGCCCAGGTTTACAGCAACGTCAACAGACTCGCTGAACTTGACAGTCGACAGCTCGGTCAGCAGAGCAGCAGCGTCTACAAAGTTGTAGGACTTGCCCGCTTCGATTTTGCCGGCGATAGCCTTTTGGCGCTTGGTCAGCTTAGCCATTACACACCCTCCACGTTAAGGCCCATGCTACGAGCAGAACCGGCGATGGTACGCACGGCTGCATCCATATCAGCTGCAGTCAGATCCGCGTTTTTGGTTTTCGCGATTTCTTCCAGCTGAGCACGGGTCACGGTGCCAACCTTAACGGTGTTAGGACGAGCGGAACCGCTAGTCAGACCAGCAGCTTTCTTCAACAGAACCGAAGCCGGGGTCGACTTGGTTTCGAAGGTGAAGCTACGGTCGCTGTATACAGTGATGATCACTGGAGTCGGCAGACCTGGCTCAATACCCTGAGTACGGGCGTTGAAGGCCTTGCAGAATTCCATGATGTTCACGCCGTGCTGACCCAGAGCTGGACCAACAGGTGGGCTTGGGTTGGCCTGAGCGGCCTTCACTTGCAGCTTGATGTAAGCGGTAATCTTCTTGGCCATGAGGCACTCCAATTACGGGTTCGAACGCCTCGAAAGGCTCCCCGGTTACTTGCGCGTTTATCCCAGTGACGACAAAACCCCACAGCCTAAGGCTGCGGGGTTGGGATGCTTGCTCAGCTAGACTTTTTCGACCTGGCTGAACTCTAGCTCTACCGGAGTAGAGCGACCGAAAATGAGCACTGCCACTTGGATCCGGCTCTTTTCGTAGTTAACTTCTTCGACGGTGCCGTTAAAATCAGCGAACGGACCATCTGTGACACGAACAACCTCACCCGGCTCGAACAACGTCTTCGGCTTGGGCTTGTCGCTACCATCAGCAACGCGACGCAGAATTGCTTCTGCTTCTTTGTCAGTGATCGGAGCAGGCTTATCAGCGGTACCGCCGATGAAACCCATGACGCGAGGAGTGTCCTTGACCAAGTGCCAAGTACCCTCATTCATGTCCATTTGAACCAGCACGTAGCCAGGGAAGAACTTACGTTCGCTTTTGCGTTTCTGGCCATTACGCATTTCAACCACTTCTTCAGTGGGAACCAGAATTTCGCCGAAGCCATCTTCCATGCCTGCCAGCTTTACGCGCTCTAGCAAAGAGCGCATGACATGCTTCTCGTAACCCGAGTAAGCATGCACAACGTACCAACGCTTAGCCACGGGACACCCTTAGCCAACAATCAAGGAAACAAGCCAGCCGAGCAGGGAATCAAGCCCCCACAACAGCAACGCCATAACCAGAACAACAGCTACCACGATCAACGTGGTCTGCGTGGTTTCTTGGCGAGTCGGCCAAACGACTTTACGGATCTCGGTACGAGCTTCCTTCACCAGGACCGCAAACGACTTGCCTTTTGCAGTCTGCAGGCCAACAAAGGCAGCAACAGCAGCAAGGGCGAGCAATGCGAGGACACGGTACAGGATTGGCGACCCAGAGTAGTACTGGTTGCCAACAACGCCTACAACCACAACAGCGACTACTACAAGCCACTTGAGCAGATCGAAGCGAGAGCCTTGAGCTTCAGCCTTAGGAGTCATCTATGAAGATCCTGTGAAAAGAAAGCCAGACACACCAAGTGAATCTGGCAGGTCAGGAGGGAATCGAACCCCCAACCTACGGTTTTGGAGACCGTCGCTCTGCCAATTGAGCTACTGACCTAAAACAAAATCAGGCCGACAATTATGCCGATCTGAAAAAGACTTTACAACAACAAACCCCTGCAGACCTGAAACCCACCCAAACAAAACAGCGAGAGAGGGCATATTCAACCGGAGGTAGCTGTTAAAACAAAGGCAGATATTTTCATATCTGCCTTGTTATATGGAGCTCTTGAGCGGATTTGAACCGCTGACCTCACCCTTACCAAGGGTGTGCTCTACCAACTGAGCTACAAGAGCGAAACAACTTGCACAACCTGCAAACTTGGAGCGGGTAGCGGGAATCGAACCCGCATCATCAGCTTGGAAGGCTGAGGTTCTACCACTAAACTATACCCGCGGAGCTTGCAGCTCACGCTAAAATGGTGGAGGGGGAAGGATTCGAACCTTCGAAGTCGTAGACGTCAGATTTACAGTCTGATCCCTTTGGCCGCTCGGGAACCCCTCCTAAGCGAGCCGGCATTCTACATCATGCCAGCCTTCTGTCAAGCATTTTCTCATTAAAAAATATGAGGTTAGCTGCGTTGACCTTCACTTCACCCTGTCGACCTAGAAGGTCTTCACTGCGAAGCGGGCGCCATTCTATGCAAACTATTCGAAGGTTGCAATGCCTTCGCACGGCATTATTTTATGTTTTAACTCATTGAATTCATTAGCAAGGTTTTCAAAGGGCAGATCATCGGCCAGACGCCTGCTTTCAGGGGCCACTCGCAGCCAGTATCCCGACGCATCAGGCAGGTTCAGAGACTGCAGCCTGACCTTGATATCCAGGCTGGTGAGGCGCTGCTCAACGGACTGAGCCTCTTTCTGATCAGGCAAACCGCCGATATACAAGCACGTCGCCTGCGCATCAGGCGCTTTTGCCCTGTCTCGCCGAACCATCGCATCAGCCGATTCGCTCAACAGGCGGATATCTTGCTGAGAACCACGATAGAGAGCCAAAGGCGTGACATCTTTAGCGCGCAGAGGGGCCTCCTGCTGATGCCAGATGTAATAGAAGACATTGAGGACCAGCAAAAGCAGAAACAGCCAACGCATAAAAACCTCAGGACAAAGGGCACGCCATCGCCAAGCCAACAAAAACCAGATCAGGGACAAGCCTACCGTGAGGCACAGCGTCAGCCACGAGCTCAGCGTCCCCACCGGTAAGGAAGACGGTAAAATCGCTCCCCCAATAGCTTCGAGCCAACTCCAGCTGGGTCAACACAAAGCCCCTCAGCATCAGCGTACAGCCGCGCTCTACCGCCTCCACAGTTGTGCGCCCTGGAGACAGCGCCTCAAGAGCCCGTTCAGCAGCGATATCGTCATAGCGTATTTTGCGGGTATGTGTTCGAAGCTGATTACGCATCAGCGGCATCCCCGGACAAATGAAACCGCCGAGATGCTCACCGTCTGCGGAAATGAAGTCTGCTGTTGCGGCGGTGCCAAAATCGAGCACCAGGCACGCGCCCGACGCCAGCTGAAACCCACCCAGCATCGCGAGCCAACGATCCAGTCCCAGGCGCTCGAAATCTTCGTACCCGTTCCGCACCCCACCCATCTGCCTCGCCGAAGCAGCACACAGCACCTTGACGCCAAATGCCTCGACCAGGGTAGCGACCAGTTGACTTGTCTCATCCGAAGCGCGAACACTCACCAGCCGGCAGTGTTTTAACGCGAGCCCCGTGAGCGCGAACAGGCTGTCGATCAGCGAGGCATCCGACCCAACGACACCTTCGGCAAAGATACGAGCCTTATCCGACTCAAGTACCCGCCATTTGATAAAGCTATTCCCACAGTCGAGCTCAAGAATCATCACGCAACCTCAGGCTTAGCTCACCACCGCTATATACTTTCTCAACACCATCCACGCTCAACCGCAATGCACCTTGCCCATCGACCCCCAGCACCACGCCGTCAATCTGGTTCACGCCCGCGATGAGCGATACAGGCCGGCCCTGCCATAAATGGCTTTGCTCCCACTCACCCTGGATTGCCGAAAAGCCAGATGCCTGGTGACGCTCAAGATAAGCCTGCAGCTGCACTCCAAGACGCGCTACCAGGTAGTTGCGATCAACAGCACTGCCGCTCTCCAACTGTACGGAGCTCCATTGCTGATCGACCTCATCCGCCTTCTGCATGTTCACGTTGATGCCGATACCAATAACGACGTGACAGACGTCAGCGGGATCCCCGACCAGTTCCAGGAGAATTCCGGCGATTTTTTTCTGCCCGACCAAAACGTCATTTGGCCACTTCAACCCTGCACCACGAACACCCGCGTCGCGCAGCGCCTGCATAACTGCAAGTCCGACCACCAGGCTTAGCCCTTCCAACTGACGCATGCCGCCTTCGATCCGCATCACAAGGCTGTAGTAGACGTTTTGAGCGAAAGGACTGACCCACTTTCGTCCGCGCCTTCCCCTGCCTGCAGTTTGCTGTTCTGAAAGCACAAGAAATGGCGCAGTGCGACCCGATTCAATCAGCCGCAATGCCTCGGCATTGGTAGAGTCAATGGAGTCAGAGATATGAACAGGCCATGCAGGAACAGGTACATGCCGAGCTATTTCATCGGCACTTAACAGTATCAGGGGCGCAGCCAACTGATACCCCCTGCCGCGCACTTTATGGATAGGTAGACCCAATTCCGCCTCGAGATGCTGAAGCTGCTTCCATACAGCACTGCGACTGACACCCAAGGCAGCACCGAGCGCCTCCCCGGAGTGGAATCGGCCATCTTTTAGAAGTTTCAACAACGTCAGCATGCAGGTCTCGCCTCACAATGAGGCACGCATGATAGCCATGCATTAGGCCATTGCATAGAAAGGCAGGACGTTAGCATTGAAGATGCTTGAAATTCGACCGCCCAAATTTTCCGACCGCCAAAACAAAACCCCTGACTGCA
>NZ_JACAPJ010000011.1:0-169418 GCF_013385765.1 Pseudomonas sp. C8002 | reverse complement strand
TGCCTTACTAACTCCTTCTGGGCTTCGATGATCTGAAGCAACTCGCTGTCGAAACCTACATAACTCTTTGTTTACCAAGGAGTTTTCCGTTTCGACTGCGCCGGAAGTGGGGCGAATTATAGACTTCCAGAATCTGCCGTCAAGGGTTAATTACGCTTTTGTTGCAGAAGATGGTTTTTTAGCAATAAGACGGGGAATTCGGCGCATCACCGGCGGTATACGCAGGACCAGAAGCAGCGCCCCTATAGATGCATAGATAGCCCACTCCTTGAGATCTGCCCGCACGATCCACAGCATATGCAGCAAACCAAGCCCGAGAATCACGTAAACCAAACGATGCAGTTTCTTCCAGCGCACACCAAGGCGACGCTGGCTGTATCGGTTGGAGGTGACTGCCAGCACCAATAGAGAAAGGAATCCCAAGGTACCCACAATAATGTAAGGCCGCTTCCGTAGCTCAACCCCCAACTGCGACCAATCCAACCCAAGGATAAACACGCAGTAAGCAGCGAGATGCAAAACCACATAGGCAAAGCACCACAATCCCAGTTGCCGTCGCACGGCGATCCACCCCGCCCAACCACTGAGCTTCTGCAACGGTGTCATACCCAGGGTTATTAACAACAGAATCAAGGTGCCAAGCCCGAGCCGATCCATCAGCACCTTGCCCGGGTCAGGTCCCAGCGCAAAGCTCCAGGCCTCGTACAGCCAGAACAGCGGCCACACCGCCGCTGCTATAAAGACGCCGATGCGCCAGATCGGATAGCGCATCAATAGTTCTTCCGCAGATCGAGGCCCGTATAAAGAGAAGCGACTTCATCGGCGTAGCCGTTGAACATTTGTGTCTCACGCACATTGGGACTGAACAGCCCGCTGGGCAACCGCCGCTCCCGCGCCTGGGTCCAACGCGGATGGTCGACGGTAGGATTCACATTTGCGTAAAACCCATACTCACTCGCGGCAATACTTTGCCAGGTGGTTTTCGGCTGCTCGCTGACCAGGCTGATGCGTACGATCGACTTGACGCTCTTGAATCCGTACTTCCACGGCACCACCAACCGCAACGGCGCGCCGTTCTGGTTCGGCAGCTCCCGCCCATACATGCCCACCGCAAGGATCGCCAGGGGATTCATCGCCTCATCCAATCGCAGCCCTTCTACATAAGGCCAGTCGATCAAGGCGAAGTTGGACCGCTGCCCCGGCATGCTCTTGGGGTCCTGCAGGGTTTCAAAACGAATGTACTTGGCGTTCGAGGTCGGCTCGACGTGCTTGAGCAGTTCCGATATAGGGAACCCTATCCACGGAATGACCATCGACCAGGCCTCTACACAGCGCAGTCGATAGATTCGCTCTTCCAACTGATAGGGCTTCATGAAGTCTTCAAGCGCATAGCGCCCAGGTTTGGCGACCTCACCATCTATCACCACACTCCACGGCTCAGTCTTCAGAGACCCGGCATTGGCTGCAGGGTCGCCCTTATCCGTACCGAACTCATAGAAGTTGTTGTAGTGGGTTGCGTCCTTGAAAGGGGTGATGGCCTCGTCCTTGACGGTAATCGCCTGCCATTTGGTACCCGGGAGCTTTTCGGCAAACCAGCCAGGTGCATTGCCCGGCTCGACATCGGCATAACGTGCCGCATCATCCGCACTGGCCCAACGCGGCAGGCTGCTGGCAGCCAGGCCGGCAAGCGCACCACCGAGCAAGCTGCGGCGAGAGAAATAGAGGGATTCAGGCGTGACATCCGATTCTTGGCAATCAGACGCTTTGGGAAACTTGATTAACATGGCAACTCCGCAGCTTTGGAGGACAGATGCACCAATAGACTGCGGAGTATGGGGGAAATTACATTAAGGCAACGTTTTGCGCTGACGAAGATGCAGAAGGTACTGCACCGGGCCGGACGCGGCATACACAAGGAAAGCCAGCAGCAGGATTCGCGGCGGATCACTGAAGACCACGGCAAACACCAGCACCACTGCAAGGATAGCCACAAACGGCACACGCCCTTTGAGATCCAGCTCCTTGAAGCTGTTGTACTTGATATTGCTGACCATCAGCATGCCGGCCGCCGCAACCATCAAGGCCACCAGGAACGACATCTTGGAACCCTGGATACCGTAGTCGCTGAATGCCCAGACAATACCGGCTACCACACCCGCCGCAGCCGGACTGGCCAGGCCAATGAAGTAGCGCTTGTCGGCAGTCCCCACCTGGGTATTAAAGCGCGCCAGACGCAATGCCGCGCCCGCCACATAGATGAAGGCAACCATCCAGCCAACCTTGCCCATATCACCCAGCGCCCAGGCAAATGCGAGCAACGCCGGCGCCACACCGAAGGCAACCATGTCCGACAGCGAGTCATACTCGGCGCCAAAGGCACTCTGGGTGTTGGTCATCCGCGCAACCCGGCCATCCAGGCCATCAAGGACCATGGCGACGAAGATCGCTATCGCGGCAAAACCAAAGTACTTGCTGGCCCCGGCCGCATCGCCGGCCGCCAACGCACTCTGGGCACTCATGGAATTGATGATGGAGTAGAACCCCGCGAACAGGTTCGCAGTGGTGAACAGATTGGGCAGAAGATAGATGCCACGATGCCGGACTTTACGGCCTTCAGCATCGTGCCCTTCTTCGACATGTTCATCGATCGGTAGCAGGCTTTCGGCGTCAGAGGCCTGGTTTGGCTCTTCGGGACGTTCGCTCATGGACTTTACCTTGCAACGGTGTGAAAAATTTCGACAGAAACTTGCGGCGAGTGTTCGCCCGCAAACGATGCAGCTTTATACCAGAACCTGCCCCGCAAACGAAAAAACGCGGCCTAAGCCGCGTTTTCCCTTGATCCGTACGACTTAGTTTTTGGCTTTGTCGACGATCTTGTTGGCACCGATCCACGGCATCATGGAGCGCAGTTGCTCGCCGATGATCTCGATACCGTGAGCGGCGTTGTTACGACGCTTGGCGGTCATCGAAGGGTAGCCGGTTGCACCTTCGCTGATGAACATTTTGGCGTATTCGCCGTCCTGAATACGTTTCAGGGCGTTGCGCATGGCCTGACGGGACTCGGCGTTGATCACTTCCGGGCCAGTCACGTACTCGCCGTATTCGGCGTTGTTGGAGATCGAGTAGTTCATGTTGGCGATACCGCCTTCGTACATGAGGTCAACGATCAGCTTCAGTTCGTGCAGGCATTCGAAGTAGGCCATTTCTGGCGCGTAGCCAGCTTCAACCAGGGTTTCGAAACCGGCTTTGACCAGCTCAACGGTACCGCCGCACAGAACGGCTTGTTCGCCGAACAGGTCGGTTTCAGTCTCGTCCTTGAAGGTGGTTTCGATGATGCCGGTACGACCGCCACCCACGCCAGCAGCGTAGGACAGTGCGACGTTCTTGGCGTTGCCCGAGGCGTCCTGGTAGATCGCGATCAGGTCAGGGATACCGCCGCCTTTGACGAACTCGGAGCGCACGGTGTGGCCCGGTGCTTTCGGCGCGATCATGATCACGTCGAGGTCGGCGCGCGGCACAACCTGGTTGTAGTGGATCGCGAAGCCGTGGGAGAAGGCCAGGGTGGCGCCCTTCTTGATGTTCGGCTCGATCTCGTTCTTGTACAGCGCGGACTGGAACTCGTCCGGGGTCAGGATCATGACCAGGTCGGCAGCAGCAACAGCAGAAGCAACGTCAGTCACTTTCAGGCCGTGGGCTTCAGCCTTGGCAACAGTGGCCGAGCCTTTGCGCAGGCCAACGGTCACGTCAACGCCGGAATCTTTCAGGTTGCACGCTTGGGCGTGGCCCTGGGAACCGTAGCCGATGATGGCGACTTTTTTGCCCTGGATGATCGACAGGTCACAATCTTTATCGTAATAAACTTTCATGAGGTTCCTCTATATATCCAGGCCGTTTAAGGCCATTCGCTAAATTTGAGTTAGATGCTGAGTACTTTGTCGCCACGAGCAATCCCGGTGACGCCACTGCGTACAGTTTCCAGAATCGAGGCCGTCCCGATCGACTGGATGAAGCTGTCCAGCTTGTCGCTTGTACCGGTCAGTTGAACGGTATAAACGCTGGCGCTCACATCGACGATCTGCCCGCGATAAATGTCGGTAGTGCGCTTGATCTCGGCCCGTTGTGCACCCGTAGCCTTGACCTTGACCAGCATCAGCTCACGCTCGATGTGGGCACTTTCCGACAAGTCGACCAGCTTGACCACTTCGATCAGCTTGTTGAGGTTCTTGGTGATCTGCTCGATCACCTCATCATGGCCAACGGTGGTCAACGTCAGACGCGACAAGGTCGGGTCTTCGGTCGGCGCCACCGTCAGGCTTTCGATGTTGTAGTTGCGTTGCGAAAACAGTCCGACCACACGTGACAGAGCGCCCGGTTCGTTCTCCAGAAGCAGGGAGATAATGTGCCGCATGATTAGGTACGCTCCGTCTTGTTCAGCCACATATCGCGCATGGAGCCGTCTTTGATCTGCATCGGGTAGACGTGCTCGCTGGTGTCGACCTGAATATCGAGGAACACCAGGCGGTCCTTCATGGCGAACGCCTCTTCCATCATCGGCTTCAAATCCTTCAGATCGGTGATGCGCATGCCGACATGGCCATAGGCTTCAACCAATTTGACGAAGTCAGGCAGAGACTCCATGTAGGAATGGGAGTGACGGCTGCCGTAGCTCATGTCCTGCCACTGGCGAACCATGCCCAGTACACCGTTGTTCAGGCAGACGATCTTCACCGGCAAGCCATATTGCAGGCAGGTCGACAGTTCCTGGATGTTCATCTGGATACTGCCTTCGCCGGTGACGCAAGCAACGTCGGTGTCCGGGAAGCTCAGCTTCACACCCATGGCCGCAGGGAAACCAAAGCCCATCGTGCCCAGGCCACCGGAGTTGATCCAGCGGTTAGGCTTGTCGAACTTGTAGTACTGCGCCGCGAACATCTGGTGCTGGCCCACATCGGAGGTCACAAAGGCATCGCCCTTGGTCACTTCGCACAGGGTTTCGATCACGGTCTGTGGCTTGATGACGCTGCCATCACCCTTGTCGTAAGGGAACAGGCCGCGATCACCGCGCCACTCGTCGATCTGCTTCCACCAGCTGGCAACGGAATCCTTGTTCGGGGCTTCGCCGATTTCCTTCAGCGCAGCGACCATTTCGGTCAGCACGCTTTCCACAGGACCTACGATAGGCACGTCGGCCTTGATGGTCTTGGAGATGGATGCCGGGTCGATATCGATGTGGATGATCTTGGCATTCGGGCAGAACTTGCTCGCGCCATTGATCACCCGGTCATCGAACCGCGCACCGACGGCGAGGATCACGTCAGCATGGTGCATGGCCAGGTTGGCGGTGTAGCTGCCGTGCATGCCGAGCATGCCGACGAACTGACGGTCCGAACCCGGGAACGCGCCAAGGCCCATCAAGGTGTTGGTGACTGGCAGGTTGAGCAGCTTGGCCAGTTCGGTCAGCGGTGCAGAACCGCCGCCCAGAATCACCCCACCACCCGAGTAGAGCACTGGACGCTTGGCCGCCAACAGCATTTCTGCCGCCTTGCGGATTTGCCCCGAGTGCCCGCGAACGGCCGGGCTGTAGGAACGCAGCTTGGCTTTCTTCGGGAAGATGTATTCGAATTTTTCCGCCGGGTTGGTCATGTCTTTCGGGATATCGACCACTACAGGACCCGGGCGACCGGACTGTGCGAGGTAGAACGCCTTCTTCATGACTTCCGGGATTTCCGAGGCATGCTTGATCATGAAGCTGTGTTTCACGATCGGCCGGGAAATACCGATCATGTCGGTTTCCTGGAATGCATCGGTACCGACCATGGTGCTCGCCACCTGGCCAGAAATGATCACCATCGGGATGGAGTCCATATAGGCCGTCGCGATGCCGGTAATGGCATTGGTCGCGCCAGGGCCGGAAGTCACCAGTACCACACCGGCTTTACCGGTGGCACGGGCGTAACCGTCAGCCATATGGGTAGCAGCTTGTTCGTGGCGAACCAGGATGTGGGTAACAGCCGGTTCCTTGAACAGTGCGTCGTAGACATGCAGCAGAGCACCACCTGGGTACCCGTAGATATAGTCGACGCCTTCGTCACGCAAAAAGCGGACGAGCATCTCACCGCCAGATAAAAGCTCCACGTTGTTCACCTCTAAAACGCCAGAATACCGTCCGTTAAAAACCGACGGGTCTTAATAGGTTTACTTCTCAGCAGAGCATGAGCGACGGTGGTCGCCGACTACGTCAGCACTGACTGAGCAAGTATTGGGAGCGTCCCAAGTGTTGCGGGATTTTCCCACCCAGCGCGAGGTAACGCGTTGCGGGTGTAACAGGTCGGCGCGGGTATGCGCCTCATGATCTGCTGAGTGGGTCTGCTTCTGGCAGTCCCTCTACAGCGGACTTTGGATTCTTCTGTTTCAGCCCCTCCAAGTCAAGCAATAATTGCGCTTTTTTCCAACTAAGCGCATGAGAACGTAGAAGAAAGGGGCTTGAGGAGGGATAAAACTCGCCTGAATGGCGCAAAGCGGTAGAAATATGCGCAAGACTGCCGGAAAAACCGGCAGCCAGGCAATTAACGAGCGTCGACGATCAGTTGATCGAACTTTTTCAGCGCAGTCCGCAGGCCAAGGCTCTCAAGTGGCCGATCGGCGTAAACCATCTCGGCCATCTCCAGAATCCCCGACGCATTGGGCAATGGCAGGTCCTGTTCGAGGATTTGCTTCATCCGTGTCAGGAAAATCCATTGCAGCCACTGGTGAAAGTCCAGCGTGTCGACGGAAAACGGCTCAACACTGCTCAAGGCTTCAGCACTGGGGGACACTTCGTCCCACCAGCCCTGCAAGCGCAGTTCGCGCTCGATCAACAACAACTGTTCGGCAATCGCCGGAAAGCGTGCATCCATCAGAGGCTTACCTTGGCTTTTTGCCGAGCCTGGGCGGCGCCGGCAGCATCGCCTTGCTTCTCGCGGGCATCACCGATCAAGCTCCACAGGCTGGCCTGCAGGTCTGGACGGCCATTGGCCAGGGTCAGGCCGCGGCGGGCAAATTGTTCAGCTTGTGGGGCATCGCCCTGGGCCATGCGAACCTGAGCCAGGCGGTATAGCACTTGCGGTTCACGCGGTGCCACGCGCTGGGCGCGCTCAAGGCTCGACGATGCGCCGTTCAGATCGCCGCCCGACTGCTGCTGTTGGGCAGTGGTGAGCAACGCCAGCACCGGGCCATCCAACTGCTCATCGGCTGACAGGCCGCCGGCACTGCTTGCGGAAGGAATTCCACTCGGCGTCGACGGCATGTTGTAGGTGCCCTGGTTGATCGGTGCCGTTTGAATCGGCGTGGCGTCGATCGGGCCCGATGTACTTGGACCTGGGGTCCACGGCTGAGTACTGATCGGAGCCGAGGTGGCAGCGCCGCCACCCGGGATCATCACCACTACACCAGAGTCCTGAGGCACGGCTTGCGCCTGGGGCCGGGCCTGGGCAGGACGGTTGGTAACGGTTTGACGGAAGCCGCCGTTGGCCGAGATCCGGTCGTTGTTGGACACCGTTGTACTGGAGTCCACCACCGGAATAGAGCCCCGCTCCACGCTGGCGCAACCACCGAGCAATGCCAAAACTGTAATAGCTGGAATCAACAACTTGTTCACGTGAAACCCTCTTTGCTTAATTCATCCAGCCCTTGACCCAATCCATCACCGATTCAGCACTGGCGGGCGCACTGGCTCCGCACGCTGCACCGGGTGGTGGCTCGCTGCCGCGAATATACGGCATCTGCACCGCGCCCGGACAGTTGGCATCGGAACCCTGGCCGGTGTGCGGATCGATCCAGGCCTGGACGATATTGTCCGGCTGCGGCATGTTCAGCGGCAGTGGATCGGCCTTTTTCATGAAACTGGTCCATACCTGCAACGCGCCGGTGGCACCGGTAAACGGCGTCTTGCCGTTGTCATCACGCCCCAGCCAAACCACTGCCAGCAGGTCCTGGCTGAACCCTGCGAACCAGCTGTCCCGCGAATCGTTACTGGTACCGCTCTTGCCAGCCAGTGTCAGGTTGGCCGGCAGCACGTTGTAGGCCGAGCGCCCGGTACCTTCGCGCATCACGCGCTGCATGGCGTTCTGGATCAGGTAGATCGAGGCCGGGTCAAAGCGTTGCTGAATCTGGAACGGATAGCGCTTGAGCGGTTCGCCTTCGGCCGTCAACACGCTCCGGATCCCACGCATCGGCGTATTGAAGCCACCGTTGGCCAGGGTCTGGTACATGGTCGCCACTTCCATCGGGCTCATCGCACCCGCACCCAACAGCATCGATGGGAACGCCGGGAACTCACGAGTGATGCCCAACCGGCCGAGCGTCTTGAGCACGTTCGGCACGCCCAGTTCAAGGCCGAGGCGGGAAGTCGAGATGTTGTAGGAATGCGCCAAGCCCTGGTACAGGAAAATCGTACCGTGGGAGCGACGATCAAAGTTATGCGGCGTCCACATCTGGCCATCAGCCCCTTTGACCGACAGCGGGTCATCGGACAGCCAACTGGTCAGCGTGTACTTGCTCGGTTTTTCCAGCGCGGTCAGGTACACCGCCGGCTTGACCAGCGAGCCAATCGGCCGCACCGCGTCCAGCGCCCGGTTGAACCCGGCAAAGCTGGCCTGGCGACTGCCGATCATGGCCTGGACTTCGCCGGTTTCCGGGTTGGTCACCACCATCGCAGCCTCGACGTCGTCAGAGCCTTTACGACCTGTCAGGCGTTTGAAGGTGTCATTGACCGACGCTTCGGCCTTCATCTGCAGGATCGGGTCGAAACTGGTGAAGATCCGCAGGCCTTCTTCGGTCAAGTCTTCGTCGCGGTAGTCTTCACGCAGTTGGCGTTTGACCAGGTCGATAAAGCCCGGGAAGGAGCTGTCGGCGAGCTTGCCGCGGGTGGTTACACCCAGTGGCATTTTCTTTGCGGCGGCCACTTGTTCAGGGGTGGCGACACCTTGCTGCTCAAGTACATCCAGCACCAGGTTACGGCGCTCCAGCGCCCGCTCCGGGTTGCGACGCGGGTTGTAGTAGGACGGCCCCTTGACCATGCCCACCAGCAGCGCCACCTGGTGCAACTTCAGCTCGGACAACGGCTGGCCGAAGAAGAACTGGCTGGCCAGACCAAAACCGTGGACGGCACGCTGACCGTCCTGGCCAACGAATACTTCATTGAGGTACGCCTCAAGAATTTCCTGCTTGCTGTAGTGCAGCTCCAGCAGCATCGCCATCATGGCTTCGGTCAGCTTGCGGGTCAGGCTGCGCTCGTTGGTCAGGTAGAAGTTCTTGACCAATTGCTGCGTCAGCGTACTGCCGCCCTGGGTCATCTTGCCGCCGGAGGTGTTGACCCAGAGGGCGCGCGCGATGGACTTCGGTGATACGCCCCAGTGGCTGTAGAAATCCCGGTCTTCGACGGCGATCAGGGTATCCAGCAGGTAAGGCGGCACCTGATCGATCTTGATCAGGATGCGGTCTTCCAGGTTTTTCGGATAAATCCCACCGATCATTAAGGGTTCCAGGCGCACCACCGGCAACTTCGAGCCGTTGAGCGAGGACAGTTCGGCTACGTAGTCGCCAGAGAAACGCACGCGCACCGGCTGGGGTTTTTCCAGGCCTTCATAGAACTGGAAGCCGCGGGTGTTCAGGTCAACCGTGTTGCCGCTGACGGCAGCGGCGCCGGGGCCATTGCTCACGGGTTCGCGGCGATAGCCCAGGGCATCGAGCTCGGTGAGGAAGTCATCCTTGCTCAGCTTCTGGCCGCTGAACAGTTCCAGCGGGCGCGCGTAGACCTTGGCCGGAATGGTCCAGCGCTTGCCGGAGAACTTCTCCTGGACCACGGCATCGAGGTAAACCGCGAAGCCGGCGATCACGACAAGCCCTACCAGGCTGAGCTTAAGCGCCCAGCCCAGCCAAGGGCGCAGGCCGCGGGAAGGAGGTTTTTTACGGGAACGGGGAGATCGGGTACGAGTCATGGCGGCGGATTATACGCACTTTATTGATGACCAACATGAGCCGGACAGCGGTTTGCACGACCGCCTGTAGGAGCCATAATGCCCGCCATGAATTTTCCCAGACTCTGAAGGATCGCCCGTGAGCCAGTCCCTGATTGCTGCCCTGCAAAACCCGGCCCTGTTTCCCCATCCGGTGGATCAGTTCCAAGTCATCGAGACCCATATTTCCTGGGTCCTGCTCACTGGGCCCTATGCTTACAAGATGAAGAAGCCGGTGAATTTCGGTTTCCTCGATTTCACCACCCTGCAAGCCCGCGGCCACTTCTGCAATGAAGAGCTGCGCCTCAACCAGCGCCTGACCGATGATTTGTATCTTGAAGTGTTGCCGATCACCGGCAGCGCCGAGGCACCGCAGTTGGGCGGCGACGGTCCGGTGGTCGACTACATGCTGAAAATGCGCCAGTTCCCGCAAAGCCAACTGCTCAGCACTCTGCAGGCCAACGGCGAACTGACCAGCGCGCACATCGACGAAATGGCCAGGCAGATCGCGCATTTTCACCTGAATGCCCCGATAGTGCCGGCCACTAACTCTGCTGGCACGCCGCACGATGTCATGGCACCGGTGCTGCAGAACTTCGAGCAGATCCGTCCGTTCCTCAGCGACATGGCCGACCTGGCACAACTGGACGCCTTGCAGGCCTGGGCCGAAAGCAGTTTCGAGCGCCTCAAGCCACTGTTCGAACAACGCAAGCTCAATGGCTTCACCCGTGAATGCCACGGTGATATCCACCTGGGCAACGCCACGATGATTGATGGCCACGTGGTGATCTTCGACTGCATCGAGTTTAACGAGCCGTTCCGCTTCACCGACGTGTATGCCGACACCGGCTTCCTGGCGATGGACCTGGAAGACCGCGGCCTCAAGAGCCTGGCACGACGCTTCATCAGCCAATACCTGGAGCTGACCGGCGACTATCAAGGCCTGGAAGTACTGAACTTCTATAAAGCCTACCGCGCTCTGGTACGCGCGAAGATCGCGCTGTTCAGCATGCCTTCCGAGGCGGACGCGGTGCAGCGCGCTACCACCCTGCGCCAGTACCGCAACTACGCCAACCTGGCAGAAAGCTACAGCACCATCCCGTCGCGCTTCCTGGCCATCACCCATGGGGTATCGGCCGTTGGCAAAAGCCATGTATCCATGCGCCTCGTAGAAGCATTGGGGGCGATTCGCCTGCGTTCGGACGTAGAGCGCAAGCGCCTGTTCGGCGAGCAGAAGGTCGAGAACACGCCGCAGGCCGGGATCTACGCCGCAGACGCCAGCGCCGCCACCTACGCGCGCCTGAACGAAATCGCCGACACCGTACTGCGCGCCGGTTTCCCGGTGGTATTGGACGCGACCTTCCTCAAGCTAGAACAACGCGACGCGGCGGCCAAGATCGCCGAGGCCACCGGCGCGCCATTCCTGATCCTTGACTGCAATGCGCCACAGGCGGTAATCGCCGCTTGGCTGGCACAACGTCAGGCAGACAAGAACGACCCCTCCGACGCCACCCTGGCCATCATCGAAGAACAGCAGGCCACCCGTGACCCGCTCAGCGCCGAGGAGTTGCTGCTCAGCAAGCGCGTGGAGACCAATGAAAGCGGGACCCTGGACGCATTGGTGGCACATATTCGCCAGCGTCTGCCGGGGCTGTAAGAAATATTTCTTGGTCGTGCAGCCTTCCGGGGCTCACGGCCGAGAAATAGTGGCACTATAATGGCGCCATAATTCCAACACGGGAGTCGCCATTGTGAGCCAGCCGAAGCTACTTGATACCCCGCTGTACGCGCTTCTGCATAAAGATGATATCCGCGGCTTCAACCAGGAGCGTCCGAAAGACGGCACCATCGATATGCGCGGTGGCGACTTTCGCGGCCTGGACCTGCGCGACCTGAATGCCGAGGGCGTGGATTTCACCGACGCTTATTTCCGCTCCGCCGACTTGCGCGGCCTGGATTTGCGCGACTGCCCCCTGGAAGGCGCGAGCCTGGCGCATGCCCAGATCTCCGGCACTTATTTCCCCCCTGAGTTAAGCGCTGACGAGATCCTGATGTCCGTCAATTTCGGCACACGCCTGCGCTACCGCACACGCTAAACCGCTGCATCGCCTCCCGGCTACGCACAAGGCGTACCGGGGGCTTCACCCTTTCCTACGCTAACCCCCCCGCCTGCCTTAGAAGCTTTTAGGTCGTTGCCGACCAAAGAACTACGCTTTTCCTACTGAGCGCTACACTCCTTTCAGGCTTGCCTGGTCACGATACCCACCGAACCATTCGGCCGTCGCAAGGAGGCTTGATGAATGATGAGCTGCAACACCTGAAAAACCTTGGCAAGACGTCGGCGCAATGGCTGCATGCGGTGGGCATCCACAGTGCGTCCGACCTACGCCGCCTGGGGGCAGTCGACGCGTACCGTGCCGTACGCACCCGCGGTTTCAGGGCATCCAAAGTGTTGTTGTATGCCATTGAAGGCGCGCTGATGGATGTGCACTGGAATGACATTCCCGTTGAACGCAAGGAAGCTTTAAATCGTCAGCTGGACGCTCTGACGGCACGCCAAAAGAATTGAGATGCCAACTTGCACCCGCGTTTACGGGGATTCCAAACAGAAGTTTGAGGAAATTCGAAGAGACCGCAAAAACAAATGTTGACTCTCAAATGAGAATCGTTATGATTATCACAACTGGTCGCGAGATCAGCCGATAACTGAAAGACCATTGGTTCGGACTCTCAGATTATCTCCTCATCAGGCTAATCACGGTTATTTGACCCGGCTCTTGCCGGGTCTTTTTTTGCCCATAAAAAACTGCGGCGATTTTCAGCGGGCAATGATCAATGGATGGCCGCGCTCCGGATGCGGCTGCACCAACACATCCAGCCCGAATACCGCCTTCAGCGGCTCAGGCCGCAACACCTGTGCCGGTGTGTCCAACGCATGGGGCCGGCCATCCTCCAGCAACAGGATGCGATCACAGTAGCGCGCCGCCAGGTTCAGGTCGTGAAGGATCACCAGCACCGCCGCGCCACGGTCGGCAAAGCGGCGGATCGCCTGCAAGGTGGTGTGCTGGTGCAGCGGGTCAAGCATTGACGTCGGCTCATCCAGCAACAAGGTCTGCCCCGCTTCACCCGGCCATAGCTGCGCCAGCACCCGTGCGAGGTGCACACGCTGCCGCTCGCCGCCCGACAACGCCAGATAGCTGCGCCCGCTCAAATGGCTAACGTCGGCAGCCTGCAAGGCAGCATTGATGATCTCATCGTCACGCACCCGGCCCGTCTGATGAGGCAAGCGCCCCATGCCCACCACCTCTTCGACGCGAAAGGCAAAGTCCAGGGTCGAGGTCTGCGGCAACACCGCCAGCCGCTGGGCACGCTGCGCTCCGCCCCAGCCCTTCAACTCACGCTGATCCAGCCACACACGGCCTTGGTCGGGCTGCAACTCGCCGCATAACGCACCGAGCAATGTACTTTTTCCCGCGCCGTTGGGGCCCAATACGCCGAGCACTTCTCCTGGCAGCAGGTCCAGGGTGATGTCCGCCAGCACAGTTTTGCGCCCACGGCGGATCTGCAGGTCTTCTACTCGCAGCATCAAGCGCGCCCTCGTAACAACAGGTAGAGGAAAAACGGCGCACCGATAAACGCGGTAACAATGCCGATCGGTAATTCCGCCGGCGCCAAGGCCAGGCGCGCCACCAGATCGGCAAACAACAGCAAACTCGCCCCCGCCAGCACCGAGGCTGGCAGCAGCACCCGATGATCCGGCCCCGCCAGCAGGCGTACCAGATGCGGCACCACCAGCCCGACAAAGCCAATCATCCCCGCAGCCGCCACGGCCGCGCCCACGCCCAGCGCGGTGCAGAACACCAGTTCGCGCTTGAGGCCTTCAACATCAATGCCCAAGTGACTCGCTTCCGACTCACCCAGCAGGAGTGCATTCAGCGCCTTGGCCCGGCGCGGCAGCCACAGTGCTACGCCGGCGCTGACCAGCAGCAGCGGCCATAAGCGCGAGTAGCTGGCGCCATTCAGGCTGCCCAAGTTCCAGAACGTCAGGGTGCGCAAGGTAGCGTCATCTGCCAGGTAGGTGAACAGGCCCACCGCAGAACTGGCGAGCGCCGTCAGGGCGATACCCGCCAGCAACATGGTCGCGACGTTGGTTTGGCCGTTGCGCCGCCCCAGGCGATAGACCAGCGCTGTTACCCCCAAACCGCCGAGGAAGGCACACAACGACAGCAGATAAGGCCCGAGGGCATCCGGCAAACCGCCAAAAAACGAACCACCGACAATCGCAATCGCCGCGCCCAACGCTGCACCGCTGGAAACCCCGACCAACCCGGGATCAGCCAAGGGGTTGCGAAACAGCCCCTGCATTGCAACGCCTGAAAGTGCCAGAACCCCACCGACGGCCAATCCCAGCAACGTACGCGGCAGGCGAATCTGCCCGAGGATCAGCTCCGCCTGCTCCAGGCCTTGGGCCTCGATTGGCACACCCATCAAGCGTAAGGCTGCCCGCAGTGTGTCCATTAACGGCAGACTCACCGGCCCCAGGGCCAATGACAACCAGATCGCCAGTACACACAGCAGACTCAAGCCGATAAACAGGGTTCGCGGTTTAACCAGAGTGGTCATGGGGCGGTATTAGCCTGAGACGGATAGAACCCGGCAGACAGCTTCACCAGGCTTTGCGGCAAGCGTGGCCCAAGCCCACCCACCAGCAGCGTCGGGTCCAGTTCATAGACGCGTCCATTCTTGGCCGCTGGCGTCGAAGCCAGGATCGGGTTTTCTTTGAACAACGCGGCGCGGGCCGCATCCCCGGTCAAAGCGCGATCGGCAAACACCAGCACCTCAGGATTGAGCCCCGCCAGCGACTCTACGGAAAACGGCTTGTAACCATCGTGGGTCGCCAGGTTGTGGCCGCCGGCCTGCTGCAACATCCAGTCAGCCGCCGTGTCTTTGCCCGCAATCAGCGGTTTGCCGCCGGCATGTCCCAGCAGCAACAGCACTCCAGGCGCCTTTTGAGTGGCCTGGGCCTTGGCCACCCAGTTCTTTTGGTGGTCAAGTTGTTGCTGATAGTCACTGAACAGTTCTGCAGCCTTCGCTTCGTTACCCAGCAGCTTGCCCAAATGCTGAAGGTTGCCCTGCAGCGTCGGCAGATCCGGCTCGGCTGAAAACAGCTCCACTTTCACACCGGCATTGCGGATTTGCGCCAACACCGGTGGCGGCCCCATTTCCTCGGTGCCCACCAGGATTTGCGGGCGCAGGCTCAGAATGCCTTCCGCCGACAACTGACGCTGGTAACCAATGCTCGGCAACGCCTTGAGGGATTCCGGATGCTGGCTGGTGGTATCCACGCCCACCAGCTTTGACTCACCGCCCAGGGCCGTCACCCATTCCGACAACGCACCACCGGCGCTGACCCAGCGTTGTGGCAGTTCAGAGGCCTGGGCCCCAGCGTTGACCAGCAGTCCGACAACGAGCGCGATAGCACTGGCACTCAGGCGCATAAAAGGGTTTCCTTCCAAGGGGTGAGCCCGCTGAAACACTCGCAATGTGACAGATCAAGGCTGCCGGACATCGTACAGAGCGCCCAGTCAGCTTACGGGCGAAGCCGGCATTTGATAATTGTTTGCATTTGCACGTCAAGCACCGGGCTCTGCGGCAAAAACCAGGATAGCCTTGCAGCCCGCAAACGGCGGCACTTAAGGATCGATATGAAGTTTCTCTGCGCCTCCAGCGAACTCGCACCCAACGCCAGCCTCGGTTTCGATATCGACGGCCGCAAGCTGTTTGCCGTGCGCCGCGAAGGCATTGCCTACTTCTATATCAACCGCTGCCCACATCGCGGGGTGCCGCTGGAATGGCAGCCGCACCAGTTTCTCGACCCCAGCGCCAGCCTGATCCAGTGCGCCACCCATGGCGCGCTGTTCCTGATCGAAAGCGGTGAGTGCGTCGCCGGCCCTTGCGCCGGCCAGAGCCTGACAGCCCTGCCCGGCCGCGAGGACGAACAAGGCCTGTGGGTACAACTCTAGTCGCCGAGCAATACTTCCAGCCGGCGATCGACGCAGATTTCCTCTGACGTTACTCGCACGCCATAGGCCAGCACCTCGACGCCCGCCGCCTTGGCCTCACGCAACGCTGCCGCGTAACCGGCATCAATTTCTTCGGCAGGACGCACCGCATCGATCCCCGAGAGGTTGACGCAGTACAACTGCACTGCCCGTACACCCTCACGCGCCAGATGCGCCAGCTCACGCAGATGCTTGGCACCGCGCTGGGTCACGGCATCGGGAAACGCCGCCGTCGAGGTCCCGTCAAACCCGAGGGTGACGCTTTTGACTTCGACATACGCCGCGCCCGCCGGGTAGTCCAGGCGGAAATCGATCCGGCTGTTTTCCTGGCCGTAGGCGACTTCGCGTTTCAAGGCAGTAAAGCCATTGAGCTCGGTGATAACCCCCGCGCGCAGCGCTTCTTCAACCAACTGATTGGCCCGCGCCGTGTTCACACACGCCAGGCGCCCTTGTGGGGTTTCGCTGATTTCCCAGGTGCCTGGCAGCTTGCGCTTGGGGTCATTGGAGCGGCTGAACCAGACCTGGCCACCTTCCACCATGCAGTTGAACATCGAGCCGGTGTTCGGGCAGTGAATGGTCAACAACTCGCCGGTAACGGTTTCGATATCGGCGAGAAAACGCTTGTAGCGGCGGATCAGCCGGCCTTCTTCAAGGGGAGGATTAAAGCGCATCAGCCTTGCCAACTCCGCAGGCCGCGGGCAATCCGTTCAACGGCTTGCTGTAGGCGATCAAGGTTTTGCGTGTAGGCAAAACGCACATGGTGACCGGCTTGATAACGGCCGAAATCCAGGCCCGGCGTGAACGCAACGTGCTCGGTTTCGAGGAAGTGCCGGCAGAACGCGAAGGCATCGCCGCCGAATGCGCTGATATCGGCATACAGGTAGAACGCGCCTTCCGGCTCCACGGCAATACCGAAACCCAACTCGCGCAACGCTGGCAGCAGGAAGTCGCGACGCCGGCCAAACTCGGCCCGGCGATCTTCAAGAATGTTCAATGTTTGCGGGGTGAAGCAGGCCAGGGCCGCATGCTGGGCCATGCTCGGCGCGCTGATGTAGAGATTCTGCGCCAGTTTCTCCAGCTCACCCACCGCAGCAGGCGGCGCCACCAGCCAGCCCAGGCGCCAGCCGGTCATTCCGAAATACTTCGAAAAACTATTTAGAACGAAGGCTTCATCGTCGACTTCCAGCACGCTGGCGGCATCGGTGCCGTAGGTCAGGCCGTGGTAGATCTCATCCACCACCAAATGCCCATTGTGCGCCTTTATGGCGCTCGACAACCCCGCCAACTCGTCCCGCGTCAGGATGGTGCCGGTAGGGTTGGCAGGCGAAGCGACCAACGCGCCCACGCTGTCCTGATCCCAATGGCGCGCCACAAGGTCGGCGGTCAGTTGATAACGCACCTCGGGGCCCACCGGGACCAATTGGGCCGCGCCCTCCACCAGTCGCAGGAAGTGGCGGTTGCAGGGGTAGCCTGGGTCTGCCAGCAGCCAGTGCTTGCCAGGATCCACCAGCAGGCTGCTCGCCAGCAACAAGGCTCCCGAGCCGCCGGGTGTAATCAGAATTCGCTCGGGATCGATGCTCAACCCGTAGCGCTGCTGGTAGAAACCGCTGATGGCTTGCCGCAACTCCGGTAGCCCGCGGGCCGCGGTATAGCGGGTCTTGCCATTGGCCAACGCCGCCTGCCCGGCCTTGATGATGGGCTCGGCGGTGGTGAAGTCCGGCTCGCCGATTTCCAGGTGAATCACGTCGTGACCGGCGGCCTGCAATTCATTGGCCCGCGCCAGCAACGCCATGACATGGAAAGGTTCGATAGCGCGGCTGCGCGCACTGTAGGGCTGAGCCATTAGCCTTCCTTAACTCTGAGGACAAACCCCGATTCTACCCAACCCGCCGCGCAAAACCTGCTCTATTGCCCCAAGACATGTAGCAAGCACGGCAAGCAACTACCTGCAAAACAGCTAAAATCAACATTCGAGACCGTACAAGCCCGCCCTGCTGGGGCCTGCGGCGGTTTGCAAGCCTCAGGAGACGGTGCCTCGACAACCGGGAGTGGCGCACCCCGAATCTATCTGGTAAGTTCGCCCGCTTGCAGCCGCAGGGCCGGCAGGTGTCGGTGATGTTGCAATCCTGCGCAATGGATTAGAAGAGTGAGAGGCGGTCCATTCATGCCCACCCAAGCAAAGCAACAGAGCATCAGCGGCTTCCAACCCTACGTCGAGGCGAAGGGTGAGGAATACATGGGCAAGCCCATGCGCGAACACTTCTCCAAGATCCTGAAGCAGTGGAAACAGGACTTGATGCAAGAGGTTGACCGTACCGTTGACCATATGAAGGACGAAGCGGCCAACTTCCCGGACCCGGCAGACCGTGCCAGCCAGGAAGAAGAGTTCGCCCTTGAACTGCGCGCCCGTGATCGCGAGCGCAAGCTGATCAAGAAGATCGACAAGACCCTGCAACTCATCGAAGACGAAGAGTACGGCTGGTGCGAGTCCTGCGGCGTCGAGATCGGTATTCGCCGCCTGGAAGCGCGTCCTACCGCCGACCTGTGCGTGGACTGCAAGACCTTGGCTGAAATCAAGGAAAAACAGGTCGGCAAGTAATCATTGCCGGGCTGAACAAATGGGGCGTGCGAACGCCCCATTTTTGTTTCTGGCGTTTGCTGGTTTTCCAGTAATATCCGGCCCATGACAGCCTCCTCCTATATCGGGCGTTTCGCCCCCACGCCCAGCGGACACCTGCACTTCGGTTCCCTGGTTGCCGCCCTCGCCTCCTACCTCGACGCCCGTGCCAACCAAGGCCGCTGGCTGATGCGCATGGAAGACCTCGACCCGCCACGGGAAGAGCCCGGCGCCCAGGCCGCAATCCTCAATGCCCTTGAACGCTACGGCTTCGAATGGGACGGAGAACTGGTCCGACAAAGCGAGCGGCACGATGCCTACGCCGAAGTGCTCAACCGCCTGTTCAATCACGGCCTGGCCTACGCCTGCACCTGTTCGCGCAAACAACTGGAACCCTACAACGGGATTTATCCCGGCCTGTGCCGCAATGCCGGGCATGACCAGCAAGATGCTGCCATTCGTCTGCGGGTGCCGGAGTTGGAGTACCACTTTACCGACCGCGTACAAGGCGAATTCCGACAGCATCTGGGTCGCGACGTAGGCGACTTCATCATCCGCCGTCGCGACGGCCTGTATGCCTACCAATTGGCGGTAGTCCTCGATGATGCCTGGCAAGGTGTGACCGACATCGTGCGTGGCGCCGACCTGCTCGACTCCACGCCACGCCAACTGTATCTGCAAGAATTGCTGGGCCTGCGCCAACCGCGTTACCTGCATGTGCCGCTGATCATCCAGCCGGACGGTAACAAGCTGGGCAAATCCTACCGCTCACCGCCCTTGACCACTGACCAGGCCACGCCTTTGCTGTTAAGAGCACTGCGCGCCCTGGGCCAGCCGGCGGGCGACGAACTGCACCACGCCAGCCCACGGGAACTGCTGGATTGGGGCATTCAACACTGGGATGCCACACAGATCCCGCGCACACTCACGCTGGCCGAAGCGCAATTGCGCTGAAGGCGCTTGCAGCTTGCGAGCCATCCGTTACCATCGCCGCAGTTTTTCAATCAGAGGCCAACATGTACATCTATCGATTGGTCCTGCTGCTGGTCGTCGGGATCTACCTGTTTTCTCCCGCCATCATGGATTGGTGGATCGACGCCACAGGCGCCTGGTACCGGCCCTATCTGCTTTGGCTGATTCTGATCGTCGTGACTTTCATCCTGCAGAGCCAAAAAGATGCCGATGAGCTTTAGCCTGACCGAGATGCTGCTGATCAGCGCCGCCTACCTGGCCGCGTTGTTCGGGGTAGCCTGGATCAGTGAACGCGGGATGATTCCGCGGGCGATCATTCGCCATCCGTTGACCTACACCTTGTCGTTGGGCGTGTACGCGAGTGCCTGGGCGTTTTATGGCACCGTGGGCCTGGCCTATCAGTATGGATACGGCTTTCTTTCGAGTTATCTCGGGGTGTCCGGCGCGTTTTTGCTGGCGCCGGTGCTGTTGTATCCGATCCTGAAAATCACCCGCACCTATCAGTTGTCGTCCCTGGCCGACCTGTTTGCGTTCCGTTTTCGCAGTACCTGGGCCGGTGCACTGACCACGATTTTCATGCTGATCGGCGTGCTGCCGTTGCTGGCATTGCAGATCCAGGCCGTGGCCGACTCCATCAGCATCCTCACCCGCGAACCGGTGCAACACCGCGTGGCATTGAGCTTCTGCGCACTGATCACTCTGTTCACGATTTTCTTCGGCTCACGGCATATCGCCACCCGTGAAAAACATGAAGGACTGGTGTTTGCGATCGCGTTTGAATCGGTGATCAAGCTGATCGCCATCGGCGGCGTCGGTCTGTACGCGTTGTATGGCGTATTCGACGGCCCGCAACAGCTGGAACTGTGGCTGCTGCAAAACCAGACCGCCCTGGCCGCACTGCACACGCCGTTGCAGGAAGGCCCATGGCGCACGCTGCTTTTGGTGTTCTTCGCTTCGGCGATTGTGATGCCGCACATGTACCACATGACCTTCACCGAAAACCTCAACCCGCGCTCGCTGGTCAGCGCCAGCTGGGGCTTGCCGCTGTTCCTGCTGTTGATGAGCCTGGCGGTGCCGCTGATCCTGTGGGCCGGCCTGAAACTTGGCGCCACCACCAATCCCGAATACTTCACGCTGGGCGTGGGCATTGCAGCCAACAGCAAATCCCTCGCATTGCTGGCCTATGTCGGCGGATTATCGGCCTCCAGCGGGCTGATCATCGTCAGTACCCTGGCGCTGTCGGGGATGGCGCTGAATCACCTGGTGCTGCCGCTCTACCAGCCGCCGGCCGAAGGCAATATCTACCGCTGGCTGAAATGGACCCGCCGGGCCCTGATCGTCGCGATCATCATGGCCGGCTATGGCTTCTACCTGTTGCTGGGTGCAGAACAGGACCTGGCCAACCTGGGGATTGTCGCCTTCGTCGCCACCTTGCAGTTCCTGCCGGGCGTGCTGTCGGTGCTGTACTGGCCGACCGCCAACCGCCGAGGCTTTATCGCCGGTTTGCTCGCCGGGATCCTGGTATGGACCGTGACCATGCTGCTGCCGCTGGTGGGCAACCTGCAGGGCTTCTACATCCCGCTGCTGAACATGATCTACGTGCTGGATGACACCAGTTGGCACATGGCGGCAATTGCCTCGCTGGCGGCCAACGTGCTGATGTTCACCCTGATCTCGCTGTTCACCAACGCCAGCCCCGAAGAAACCAGCGCCGCCGAAGCCTGCGCAGTGGACAACGTCCGTCGCCCGCAACGCCGCGAACTGCACGCCGCCTCACCCCAGGAATTCGCGACGCAATTGGCCAAGCCGCTGGGCGCCAAGGCCGCACAAAAGGAGGTCGAGCAGGCCCTGCGCGATCTCTACCTGCCGTTCGACGAGCGCCGGCCTTATGCCCTGCGCCGCCTGCGGGACCGTATCGAAGCCAACCTTTCCGGCCTGATGGGCCCGAGCGTGTCCCAGGACATGGTCGAGACCTTCCTGCCCTACAAGGCCGGCGGCGAAAACTACGTGACCGAAGACATCCACTTCATCGAGAGCCGGCTGGAGGATTACCACTCCCGCCTCACCGGCCTTGCCGCCGAACTCGACGCCCTGCGCCGCTATCACCGCCAGACGTTGCAGGAACTGCCGATGGGCGTCTGCTCCCTGGCCAAGGATCAAGAGATCCTGATGTGGAACAAGGCCATGGAAGAGCTTACCGGCATCGCCGCCCAACGTGTGGTGGGCTCGCGCCTGAACACCATTGGCGACCCGTGGAAAGAATTGCTTCAGGGCTTCATCAACCTGCCCGACGAACACTTGCACAAACAGCACCTGGCGCTGGATGGCCAGACCCGCTGGCTCAACCTGCACAAGGCCGCCATCGACGAGCCACTGGCGCCCGGCAACAGCGGCCTGGTGCTGCTGGTGGAAGACCTGACCGAAACCCAGATGCTCGAAGACAAGCTGGTGCACTCCGAGCGCCTGGCCAGCATCGGGCGCCTGGCCGCGGGTGTGGCCCATGAAATCGGCAATCCGATCACCGGTATCGCCTGCCTCGCGCAAAACCTGCGGGAAGAGCGCGAAGAAGACGGCGAAATCATCGAAATCAGCGGGCAGATTCTCGAGCAGACCAAGCGTGTTTCGCGCATCGTGCAGTCGCTGATGAGCTTTGCCCACGCGGGCGCCCATCAGAATCACGACGAAGCGGTGTGCCTGGCCGAAGTGGCCCAGGATGCCATTGGGCTGCTGGCCTTGAACCGGCGCAATTTCGAAGTACAGTTCTTCAACCTGTGCGACCCGGAACACTGGGTCGACGGTGATTCACAACGCTTGGCCCAAGTGCTGATCAACCTGCTGTCCAACGCCCGCGACGCATCGCCGGCCGGCAGCGCAGTACGGGTCAAGAGCGAGGCTTTCGAGCACACGGTCGATCTGATCGTCGAGGACGAAGGCAGCGGCATTCCACAGAACATCATGGATCGATTGTTCGAACCCTTCTTCACCACCAAGGATCCGGGTGAAGGTACCGGTCTGGGCCTTGCACTGGTCTATTCCATCGTTGAAGAGCATTATGGACAAATCACCATCGACAGCCCGGCTGACACCGAAAGCCAACGCGGCACCCGTATTCGGGTGACCTTGCCGCGTCATGTCGAAGCGACGTCCGCTGTGAACTGAGACCGTCGAGAGAGTTGAATCAATGCCGCACATTTTGATCGTCGAAGACGAAACCATTATCCGCTCTGCCTTGCGTCGCCTGCTTGAACGTAATCAGTACCAGGTCAGCGAAGCCGGCTCGGTGCAGGAAGCCCAAGAGCGTTTCAGCATTCCCACGTTCGACCTGATCGTCAGTGACCTGCGTTTGCCAGGCGCCCCCGGCACCGAGCTGATCAAGCTCGGCCAAGGCACTCCGGTGCTGATCATGACCAGCTACGCCAGCCTGCGCTCGGCCGTGGACTCCATGAAGATGGGCGCGGTGGACTACATCGCCAAGCCCTTCGACCACGACGAAATGCTCCAGGCCGTAGCGCGCATCCTGCGTGACCGTCAATCGGCCAGCAGCGCACCGGCTGAACGCCCGGCAGCGGGCAAGGCCGCCAATGGTTCTGAAAAACCCGGTATTGACAACAGTAACGGCGAAATCGGCATCATCGGCTCCTGCCCACCCATGCAGGACCTGTACAGCAAGATCCGCAAAGTGGCGCCAACCGACTCCAATGTACTGATCCAGGGCGAGTCCGGTACCGGTAAAGAACTGGTGGCCCGTGCCCTGCACAACCTGTCCAAGCGCGCCAAGGCACCGATGATCTCGGTGAACTGCGCGGCGATCCCCGAATCCCTGATCGAATCCGAATTGTTCGGCCATGAAAAAGGCGCCTTTACCGGCGCCAGTGCTGGCCGTGCGGGTTTGGTTGAAGCCGCCGACGGCGGCACGCTGTTCCTCGACGAGATTGGCGAACTGCCGCTGGAAGCCCAGGCACGCTTGCTGCGGGTACTCCAGGAAGGCGAAATACGCCGCGTCGGTTCGGTACAGTCGCAGAAGGTCGACGTGCGACTGATTGCGGCCACTCACCGTGACCTGAAGAGCCTGGCCAAGATTGGCCAGTTCCGTGAAGACCTTTATTACCGCCTGCACGTGATCGCTCTCAAACTGCCGGCCCTGCGTGAGCGCGGCGCCGACGTCAACGAAATCGCCACGGCCTTCCTGGCGCGCCAGAGTGCGCGCATCAACCGTACCGACCTGAAGTTTGCTGCCGATGCCGAGCAGGCGATTCGTCACTACTCCTGGCCGGGTAACGTGCGGGAGCTGGAAAACGCGGTAGAGCGTGCGGTGATTCTGTCGGAGAGCCCGGAAATTTCCGCCGAGCTGCTGGGGATCGATATCGAGCTCAGCGACCTGGATGATGATGACTTCATCGGTTTGCCACCGCAGCAAGGTGGCGGCAGTAACAACAGCCACGAGCCGACGGAAGATTTGTCACTGGAAGATTACTTCCAGCATTTCGTGCTGGAGCACCAGGACCACATGACCGAGACCGAACTGGCGCGCAAACTGGGCGTCAGCCGTAAATGCCTGTGGGAACGGCGCCAGCGCTTGGGTATCCCGCGGCGCAAGACCGGGGTTGCCAGCGAAAGCTGAGTGGGTTGCCCCCACGGGTAACACCCGCAGATGTGAAAAAACTGTTACCGCTGATTTTTCACGTAACAAAAGCCGGGGCTTACGGTAACGAAGCCCCGGCTTTTTTTCGCCTACAAAAAACCCGAAAACGCCCCAAACCCCTTATTTTGCTGGGCCTCGCAAAAGTTGGCACGCACCCTGCTATATGCTTAGTACAAAAACAATAACAAGCAAATGTACAAGACAATAAAAATAAGACGAATCGACTCACGCATAACAAAAACAACACGGCGGAGGCGCAGCTAACTGATTCTTTTGGAGAGGCGTTGCATTTGGGGCTTGCCCCGCAACCAGGCCGAGAACAACAAAAACTGCCCTAAGGCAGAGCCTGAACTGGTTGGATCGTAGATCAGCAACACAGCGACCAAAGCAATCCGTTTGCTCTTGGCTCCCGATTGGGAGTGTCATGAAGGTGAAGCTTCATGGCGAGGGCGATCAACAAAAACAAGAAGCCCGAAACCAATAATAAAAATAGAGCACGCAACTACTTCTGGGGGAGCTTCGGCTCCCCTTGTAGTTTCTGCGATTTGGCACTTGCCACCCTTCTTTTAAGCTTCTGGCTCAAGCCTTGCAGCTAGTTCCTACACCATCCCCTGACTAAATGCTAGAATCCCGGCCCATCATGCGGTCATTCTTCGTTATGGCCGAACATTCCTTCAAACAGTGCATCCCATGCTGAAGAAGTTGTTCCAGTCATTCCGTTCTCCCTTGCGTCGTACGCAACACAAACGCAGCACGCCTGAAGTGCTCAATAGCAGCCAGCATTCGCTGCAACGCGCCCAGTTCAGCCGTTATGCGGTGAACATCGTCGAACGTTTGCAGAACGCCGGCTACCAGGCCTACCTGGTTGGCGGTTGCGTGCGCGACATGTTGCTCAATATCACTCCCAAGGATTTCGACGTCGCCACCAGCGCCACGCCGGAACAAGTGCGTGCCGAATTCCGCAATGCGCGGATCATCGGCCGGCGCTTCAAGTTGGTGCACATCCACTTTGGTCGCGAGATCATCGAGGTCGCGACCTTCCGCGCCAACCATCCGCAAAACGATGAAGAAGAAGACACTAACCAGTCTTCCCGCAACGAAAGCGGGCGCATCCTGCGGGACAACGTCTACGGCACCCTGGAAGAAGACGCGCAACGCCGCGACTTCACCATCAATGCCCTGTATTACGACCCGGTCAGCGAGCGCATTCTCGATTACGCCAATGGCGTACACGACATCCGCAACAACCTGCTGCGCCTGATCGGCGACCCGACGCAACGCTACCAGGAAGACCCGGTGCGCATGCTGCGGGCCGTGCGTTTCGCCGCCAAGCTGAACTTCGGCATCGAGAAGCACACGGCCGCGCCGATTCGCGACCTGGCGCCGATGCTGCGGGAAATTCCCTCGGCCCGGTTGTTCGAAGAGGTGCTCAAGCTGTTCCTCTCCGGCTATGCTGCCGACACCTTCGAAATGCTGGTAGACCTGCAGTTGTTCGACCCCCTGTTCCCGGCCAGCGCCGAAGCACTGGAGTACAACCCGACCTACACCCACACGCTGATCAGCGAAGCCTTGATCAACACCGACCTGCGCATCAAGCAGAACAAACCGGTAACCCCGGCGTTCCTGTTTGCCGCCCTGTTGTGGCCAGCGCTTCCAAAACGCGTCATGCGCTTGCAAGACCGTGGCATGCCGGCAATTCCGGCCATGCAGGAAGCCGCTCACGAGCTGATCGCCGAGCAATGCCAGCGCATCGCCATCCCGAAACGCTTCACCATGCCGATCCGCGAGATCTGGGACATGCAGGAGCGCCTGCCACGCCGCAGCGGCAAACGCGCCGACCTGCTGCTGGACAACCCGCGCTTCCGTGCCGGCTATGACTTCCTGCTGCTGCGCGAAAGCGCCGGCGAGCAGACCGACGGCCTGGGCGAATGGTGGACCGACTACCAGGACGCCAACGACAGCCAGCGCCGCGAGATGATCAAAGAGCTCAGCAGCAAAGGCGAAGCCACCGGCGATGGCCCGAAAAAACGTCGCCGCAGCAGTGGCAGCAAGCGCAAACGCAGCGCTGGCGATTCATCGAGCGCGTCGGGCGAGTAAGCACGTGGAACGTATCTACGTCGGCATGGGCAGCAACCTGGCTGCCCCTGAACAACAATTGCGCGACGCCATCGAGGCCCTCGCGCAATTGCCGGACACCACGCTGGCGGGCGTCTCCGCCTTCTATCAAAGTGATTCCCTGCTCCCGGGCCAGCCGCGCTATACCAATGCGGTCGCGGCCCTGGACAGCGCCCTGGCACCACTGGAACTGCTCGATGCGCTGCAAGCCATCGAGAATGACCAGGGCCGCGAGCGTCTTGAGCGTTGGGGCCCGCGCACCCTGGACCTGGATGTCCTGGTGTTTGGCGACCGGCTGATCGATGAGCCGCGCCTGAAGGTGCCGCACTATCAAATGCACCTGCGTGCATTCGTGCTTTACCCGCTGGCAGAACTGGCCCCGGCCAGCCTGCAACTGGCCGATGGCCGCCTGCTCGGCGACCTGCTGGATGCCTGCCCGTTTGTCGGCCTGGAACGCCTGCCTTCAAACCTGTAGGAGCGAGCTTGCTCGCGAAAAACCTGAGAACACCGCTGGGCGCCAGGCTTCCCGCGTCATCATTGACGACCTTCGCGAGCAAGCTCGCTCCTGCATTTACTACGCATCATTTACTGCTGAATCGCATCAGTAACAGCGGTAACACCATCGCCGTAACAATGCGGTAACACATCCAATTGACTTCCAGAGTCCTCCTCACGACTATAGGCGTCCCGCTGCCGCCTACCCGGCGCTAAAGGGCGCAATCCAGGCCTTATAAGCACTGATCCTTAAGAAAGTGCGCCTGTATAAACGAAGACTCACGCGCGTTACTCGCTGTTTCCAAGCGCCTGAATGAGGACCCTTTTCATGCCAAACGTTACCCTGAGCACCTTGCAGAGCCTCAAGCTCAAAGGTGAAAAGATCACCATGCTGACCTGCTACGACGCCACTTTTGCCCAGGCCAGCAGCCAGGCAGGAGTTGAAGTGTTGCTGGTGGGGGACTCCCTGGGCATGGTTCTACAAGGGAATGACAGCACCCTGCCCGTCACCAACGATGAAATCGCTTACCACACGGCCTGCGTCAAGCGCGGCAACGAAGGCGCCTTCATCATTGCCGACCTGCCCTTCATGGCCGATGCCACCATCGAACAGACACTGACCAACAGTGCTCAACTGATGCGTGCCGGTGCACACATGATCAAGGTTGAAGGTGCCGCCTGGCTCGCCGAGTCGATTCGTTTGCTGGCTGAACGCGGCGTACCGGTTTGCGCGCACATGGGCCTGACGCCACAGTCGGTGAATATCCTCGGCGGCTACAAGGTACAAGGCCGCGGCGAAGCCCAGGCGCGCCAGATGCGGGCCGATGCCATCGCCCTTGAACAGGCCGGTGCGTGCATGATTCTGCTCGAATGCGTGCCAAGCGAGCTGGCAGCGGAAATCACCCAGGCCGTTAAAGTACCGGTGATCGGTATCGGCGCCGGTTCTGCCACAGACGGCCAGGTATTGGTACTGCATGACATGCTGGGCCTGTCCCTTACCGGCCGCGTACCCAAGTTCGTGAAGAACTTCATGGCGGGCCAGGACAGCATCCAATCAGCCCTCGCCGCCTATGTCAGCGAAGTCAAAGCCATCACCTTCCCGGGCGCCGAACACGGATTCTCCGCATGAACACCGTCAAGACCGTGCGCGAACTGCGCGCCGCCGTCACCCATGCCCGCAGTGCGGGCAAGCGCATCGGCTTCGTGCCCACCATGGGCAACCTGCACAGCGGCCATGCCACGCTGGTCACCAAGGCTGCGCAACAAGCGGACTTCGTGGTGGCGAGCATTTTCGTCAACCCGCTGCAATTTGGCGCCGGCGAAGACCTGGACAAATACCCGCGCACCCTGGCGGCTGACCAGGAAAAGCTGCTTCAAGCCGGTTGCAACCTGTTGTTCGCCCCGACCGTCGAGGAGATGTACCCCGACGGCATGGCCGGCCAGACTCGCGTCAGCGTGCCGCAACTGTCCGAAGGCCTGTGCGGCGCCAGCCGGCCCGGGCATTTTGAAGGCGTGGCCACGGTGGTCAGCAAGCTGTTCAACATGGTCCAGCCGGACCTGGCGATCTTTGGCCAGAAGGACTACCAGCAACTGGCGGTGATTCGCGCCATGGTCCATGACCTGAACATGCCGATCCAGATTATCGGCGAGCCGACCGTGCGCGCCGACGACGGCCTCGCGCTGTCGTCGCGCAATGGTTACCTCACCGACGAGCAGCGCGCGATCGCACCGGTGCTGTACCGCAGCCTCAGCCAGATCGCCGCAGCCATTGAAGCGGGCGACCGCGACTTCGCCAAACTGCGCGCCGCACAGGTCCAGCAGATCGAAGCGGCAGGTTTTCGCATGGACTACCTGGAGGTTCGCCAGGGCCTGCACCTGCGTCCGGCCACCGCCGAAGACAAAGACCTGGTGATCCTGGTCGCCGCCTACCTGGGCGCCACCCGGCTGATCGACAACCTGCATCTGCACCTGAACTGACCCCGCCGCACACCCCGCCTGTTGCACTGCCTGATCGGCCGGTATAAAAAAGTACCGGCCACAGCGCAGACAAAGCCAAGACAGATCGACACGCTAGGTTTAATGTATTCGCCCTACGCTCTTCGTTGGCGTTGACCGGAGCCTGTCATCTTCACAAAGACAGGACATTCCCGGCTTTCAAGTGTCCTAAAAGCAGTCCCAGCAATAAAAAGGAAACCCGCAGCGATGGCGTACTACCGCACTCCTCATGACGTTACCGCTCTGCCCGCCTGGCAAGCGCTCAATCAACATCGCCAAGCCATGCAGGATTTCAGCATGCGCGAAGCCTTTAATGCCGATCCCCAGCGCTTTACCCAGTTCACCTTGAGCAGCTGCGGACTTTTCCTCGATTACTCGAAAAACCTGATCACCAGCGAAACCCGCGACCTGCTGGTAGGCCTGGCCAAGGAAGTCGACCTTCAGGGCGCGATCAAGTCGCTGTTCAACGGCGAGCCGGTCAACTCTTCCGAAGGTCGCCCGGCGCTGCACACCGCGCTGCGCCGCCCAGTGGGTGACAAACTGTCGGTCAACGGCGTGAACATCATGCCGGACGTGCACAAGGTGCTGAACCAGATCACTGACCTGGTCGGCCGCATCCACGACGGCCTGTGGCGTGGCTACACCGAGAAGCCGATCACCGACGTGGTGAACATCGGTATCGGTGGCTCGTTCCTCGGCCCGGAGCTGGTGTCTGAAGCGCTGTTGTCCTACGCCCACAAAGGCGTGCGCTGCCATTACCTGGCAAACATCGACGGCAGCGAGTTCCACGAGCTGACCATGAAGCTGCGCGCCGAGACCACGCTGTTCATCGTCTCGTCAAAATCCTTCAACACCCTCGAAACCCTGAAAAACGCCCAGGCCGCCCGCGCCTGGTACCTGGCCCAGGGTGGCTCGGAAGCCGAGCTGTATCGCCACTTCATCGCCGTATCGAGCAACAATGCGGCGGCCGTGGCCTTCGGTATCCGCGAAGAGAACATTTTCCCGATGTGGGACTGGGTGGGCGGTCGTTACTCGCTGTGGTCGGCCATCGGCCTGCCCATCGCGCTGGCCATCGGCATGTCCAACTTCAAGGAACTGCTGTCCGGCGCCTACACCATGGACCAGCATTTCCAGACCGCTCCATTCGAGGCGAACATGCCGGTGCTGCTCGGCCTGCTGGGCGTGTGGTACGGCAACTTCTGGGGCGCGCAGAGCCACGCAATCCTGCCGTACGATCACTACCTGCGTAACATCACCAAGCACCTGCAACAGCTGGACATGGAATCCAACGGCAAGAGCGTGCGCCAGGACGGTACGCCGGTTTCCACCGACACCGGCCCGGTTATCTGGGGCGGCGTAGGCTGCAACGGCCAGCATGCTTACCACCAGCTGCTGCACCAGGGCACCCAACTGATCCCGGCCGACTTCATCGTGCCGATCGTCAGCTTCAACCCGGTTTCCGACCACCATCAGTGGCTGTACGCCAACTGCCTGTCCCAGAGCCAGGCCCTGATGCTCGGCAAGACCCGCGCCGAGGCTGAAGCCGAGCTGCGCGACAAGGGCATGGACGAAGCCGAAGTGCAGAAGCTGGCACCGCACAAGGTGATCCCGGGCAACCGTCCGAGCAACACCATTGTGGTTGAACGCATCAGCCCTCGCCGTCTTGGCGCACTGGTCGCGATGTATGAGCATAAAGTGTTCGTGCAAAGCGTCATCTGGGGCATCAACGCGTTCGACCAGTGGGGCGTGGAGTTGGGCAAGGAGCTGGGCAAAGGCGTCTACAACCGCCTGACCGGCACCGAAGAACAGCCTGCGGACGACGCGTCCACCCAAGGGTTGATCAACTACTTCCGCGGCCGTCACCGCGGTTGATGGTATCAGCACTACAATGAGGGTCTGAACCTGCGGGAGCGGACCCTTGTAGGAGCTGGCTTGCCAGCGTGCAAACACCTCGGTGAAACTCAATACCGAGGTGATGCAATCGCTGGCAAGCCAGCTCCTACGAGGGTCGCAAAGCTCCCCTCTTGTCGCAAAAAACAAGAATAAGGATCCCTCATGTTCGATATCACCACGTTCCCCACCGCCGATGCCGTCCGCCGGGCTGCGCAACTCAGTCAAGAGGACTACCAGCGCCTCTACCGCCAATCCGTCGAGCAACCCGATACGTTCTGGGCCGAACAGGCCAAGCGTTTTCTCGACTGGAGCACGCCCTGGCAGACCGTCCAGAAATCCGACATCAAGACCGGCTCCGCGCAATGGTTTGCCGGAGGCCAACTGAATGTCAGTTACAACTGCATCGACCGTCACCTCGCGCAACGCGCTGATCAGCCCGCCTTCATCTGGGAGGGCGATGATCCTGCGACGTCTTCCAAAATTACCTACCGCCAGCTCCACCAAAACGTCAGCCGCCTGGCCAACGTGCTGAAAAGCCGTGGCGTAAAGAAAGGCGACCGCGTGTGTATCTACATGCCGATGATTCCCGAGGCGGCCTACGCGATGCTGGCCTGTACGCGGATCGGTGCGGTACATTCGGTGGTGTTTGGCGGATTCTCGCCGGACGCCCTGCGCGACCGCATTCTCGACGCCGATTGCCGCACGGTGATCACCGCCGATGAAGGCGTGCGCGGCGGCAAGCCGGTGGCGCTGAAACAGAATGTCGACAAGGCCCTGGCCAGTTGCCCGGGTGTCAGCACGGTACTGGTGGTGCAGCGCACTGGCGCGGCAGTCAATTGGACTGAAGGGCGCGACCTCAAGTATCAACAGGCCCTGAATGCAGCCAGCGACGACTGCCCGCCCGAGCCGATGGATGCGGAAGACCCGCTGTTTATCCTCTACACCTCCGGCAGCACCGGCAAACCCAAAGGTGTGTTGCACACCACCGGCGGTTACCTGCTGCAAGCGGCGATGACCTTCAAGTACGTGCTCGATTACCGCGACGGCGAAGTGTTCTGGTGCACCGCCGATGTCGGTTGGGTCACCGGCCACAGCTATATCGTGTACGGGCCACTGGCCAATGGTGCGACCTCGCTGATGTTCGAAGGCGTGCCGAGCTACCCGGACAGCTCGCGGTTCTGGCAGGTGATCGACAAACACAAGGTCAACATCTTCTACACCGCGCCGACCGCGTTACGCGCGCTGATGCGGGAAGGCCACGGGCCACTGGAAAACACTTCCCGCGCCAGCCTGCGCCTGCTGGGCAGTGTCGGCGAGCCAATCAACCCGGAAGCCTGGGACTGGTACTTCAATGCCGTGGGCGAACAACGCTGCCCGATTGTCGACACCTGGTGGCAGACCGAAACCGGCGGCATCATGCTCAGCCCGCTGGTCAGCGCCCAGCGCATCAAGCCCGGCTGCGCCACCCAGCCGATGTTTGGCGTAGTGCCGGTGCTGCTTGATGAGCAAGGCAAGGAAATCAGTGGCGCCGGCAGCGGCGTGCTGGCGATCAAATCCAGCTGGCCAGGGCAGATCCGCAGCGTGTACGGCGACCCTCAGCGGATGATCGACACCTATTTCAAACCCTACCCCGGCTACTACTTTACCGGCGACGGCGCGCGGCGCGACGAGGACGGTGACTACTGGATCACCGGCCGCATCGACGACGTGATCAACGTTTCCGGGCACCGCATCGGCACCGCCGAAGTCGAAAGCGCCCTGGTGCTGCATGATCAGGTCGCAGAAGCCGCGGTGGTCGGTTATCCACACGACGTAAAAGGCCAGGGCATCTATGCCTTCGTCACGCCCATGAATGGCGTCGAGCCCGACGACGCGCTGAAAAAACACCTGCTGGACCTGGTCAGCAAGGAAATCGGCAGCTTCGCCAAGCCCGAGCTGATTCAATGGGCGCCGGCCTTGCCGAAAACCCGCTCAGGCAAGATCATGCGGCGGATCCTGCGCAAGATTGCCTGCAACGAGCTGGACAGCCTGGGGGATACTTCCACCCTCGCCGACCCGAGCGTGGTGGATGGCCTGATCGACAAGCGCCTCAACCGCTAGGAACCCATGGAATTCATTCGCAGCCGCATCGAAAACCAGCTGATGAGCCTGACCGGCTTGTCGCTGGGCCAACTCGACCTGGAGAACCCCAAGGGCGATCCGGGTCTCTTTGGGCCGAACTCGGTGAGCTGGAAGGTCCATGGCGACTTCAGCAGCATGTTGATCGGCGGCATCAGCGCGTTGATGTTGCAGGCATTGCACCCGCTGGCGTTGGCCGGCGTGTGGGACCACTCGAACTTTCGGCAGGACATGCTGGGGCGGTTACGACGCACCTCGCAGTTCATTTCCGGCACCACGTTTGGTTCGCGGCGTGACGCCGAATGGCTGATCGAGAAAGTGCGCACCATTCACCTGCAAGTGGTCGGCCATGCACCGGACGGCCGACCGTATGCCGCCAGTGATCCCGAGTTGCTGACCTGGGTGCATGTGGCGGAGGTCAGCAACTTTCTCGCGGCCCACCTGCGTTATCGCAACCCGGATTTATCTGCGAGGGATCAAGACCGGTACTACAGCGAAATCGCCCTGGTGGCCGAGCAATTGGGCGCGCGCCATGTGCCGCGTTCGCGCCAGGAAATTTCCGATTACCTTGAGCGTATCCGCCCGCAACTGCTGTGTGACCAGCGCAGCGACGAAGTCCTGCGCCTGCTGCTCAATGCGCCGTCTCCGAGCACCCTGGCCAAGCCGTTTGGCTCGCTGATGATGCAGGCCGGTATCGACCTGCTGCCGGACTGGGCCAGCGACATGCTCGGGCAGAAGCAAAGCCCGATCCAGCGCCAGATGATTCGTGCCGGGGTCAGGCGCAGCGCGCCGTTGTTGCGCTGGGCCATGCGCAATGGTTCGGTGCAGCGGGCCCACAGGCGAATGGGCCTGCTAGAGCCATAACTGTTAAACTCCCGCGCCCCAATTACTCTGCAAGGCGCGCACTATGTCTTCCTTGAATCAGGCGCTGCGCGCCGCCCTCGATCATCGCCAGGACCTGCTCGCCGAGTTGCATGCACAAGGTACCGATTGCTATCGCCTGTTCCACGGCAGCCAGGAAGGCGCCGGCGGCCTGACGATCGACCGCTACGGCCCGCAACTGCTGGTGCAGAGTTTTCACCAGTCGCTGGAAAGCGACGACCTGTTGCACCTGCATCAAGCAATCAACCAGCACCTGGGGCTTGAACTGCTGCTGGTCTACAACGACCGCTCCCGGGGCAACTCGCGCATCGACCGTGAAGACACGGTGTACCGCGCCGAGCCCGCAGCCCTGGAAGACCTGGTCGGCCACGAATGGGGCCTCAATTACCGCGTGCGCGGCCGCCATGCCGGGCAAGACCCGCTGTTGTTCCTGGACCTGCGCAACACCCGTGGCTGGGTCAAGGCACACAGCGCCGGCAAAAGCGTGCTGAACCTGTTTGCCTACACCTGCGGCGTAGGCCTGAGCGCCGCTGCCGGTGGCGCTCGTGAGGTGTGCAACCTGGACTTTGCCGAGGGCAACCTGGCGGTCGGTCGCGAAAACGGCCAGCTCAACCCGCAATTGCCGACGATGGAATTCATCCAGTCCGACTACTTCCCGGCAATCCGCCAGCTGGCCGGCCTGCCCATCAGCCAGCGTCGGGGGCAGAAGCTGCCGAGTTACCCGCGCCTGGAGCAGCGTCAATACGATCTGGTACTGCTCGACCCCCCCGCCTGGGCCAAGAGCGCCTTCGGCACGGTCGACCTGCTGCGCGACTACCAGAGCCTGCTCAAGCCGGCGCTGCTGGCCACGGCCGACAACGGCGTGCTGATCTGCTGCAACAACCTGGCGAAAGTCGGCATGGACGACTGGCGTGACCAGGTCCTGCGCTGCGCGGAAAAGGCCGGGCGCCCGGTGCGCGACTGGCAGGTCATGACACCCGGCGCAGACTTCCCGTCCCACGACCAGCAACCACCGCTGAAGACCCTGATCCTGCAACTGTAGGACTTGTCCCAAAAGGGTCAGGGCGCAGTAATAAAGGCCCGGCTCTTCGGAACCGTAAACCCGTGCCATACTCCAAGGCACTCTTGATTGACATAGATGGCGTCACATATGCCCAAAGGATTGATTCGCGCCGCTGGCGCCTTGCTGACCGCCCTTGCCCTGTACAGCTTGCTGGGCTTCCTGATTCTCCCCGGCATTGCCCTTCGCGTGGCCAACCAACAGTTGGCCAACTACGCCACGGTGCCGGCGCGTGTCGAGCGTATCGAGCTCAACCCGTTCAGCCTCGAACTGACCGTGTGGGGCCTGAATATCGGTGAGCCGGGCAAGGAGCAAGTGGCCTTTGAACGCCTCTATGCCAACCTGCAGATCGACAGCCTGTGGACCCGCGCCCTGCACCTGGCCGACGTACAACTCGACAAGCCCAAGACCGAGCTGCTGTTCGACAAATCCGGCCAGCTCAACCTGGCGCAGCTGTTCAAACTCCCGGCCAGCGAACCGACACCAACCGATCCAAACGCCAAGCCATTCCCGCTGCGCATCGATAACATCAAGCTGGCAGGCGGCTATGTGCACTTCCAGGATTTGCGCCCGAGCGAGCCGATCGAGTTTCTCTACGACAAACTCGATTTCGAGCTGAAAAACCTCAGCACGCTGCCCGATGACAACGCCGACATGACCCTGGTGGCAGCCGGCCCTGAAGGCGGCCAGATCGACTGGACCGGTAACTTCAGCCTGATCCCGATCGCCTCCGAGGGCAAACTCAAGGTTACCGACGGCAAGATGAAAGTCTGGTGGCCGTATGTGCGTGACGCGGTGCCGCTGGTTCTGGAAGACGGCATCCTCAACTTCAGCACCGACTACAAGCTGAGCCTGGCCAAGGAAACCGAGCTGAACCTGACCAACGTCGCCCTGAGTGTCGCGCCGTTTGCGATCAAGGCACCGGATGGCCGGCCGCTCGCGCGCCTGCAGAAGCTGGACGTCAGCGAAACCACCGTGGACCTGGCCAAACAGCAAGTGATCGTCGGCAAGATCCGCAGTAATAAACTCGAAACCTGGGCCGCCCTTGAAGCCGACGGCCAGTTGGACTGGCAGAAGCTGTTTGCCAGCCATCCGAGCAAACCTGCAACTGCACCCGCAGCCGAGCCAGCCACCGCACCCGCTACCGCCGACTCGCCAAAACCTGCACCGGCAGCGCCGAGCAAGCCTTGGCAAGTGCTGCTCAAGGACGTGCAACTGCGCGACTATCAAGTGCATCTGGCTGACCGCTCGGCCAAACCGGCAGTCGCCCTGGAAGTCGGGCCGCTGAACCTTGACCTGCAGGGTTTCGACAGCCTTAACCAAAGCCCTTTTACCCTCAAGCTCGATACCGGCGTAGGCAAACAAGGCAAGCTCGAGGCGACCGGCCAGGTCAACCTGAGCCCGGTCAGCGCCAAGCTGAAAGTGGACACCAAAGACATCGACCTGCGCGTCGCCCAGTCCTATATCAGCCCATTTATCCGCCTGGAACTGCGTAGCGGCATGCTCGGCAGCAACCTCGACGTGAACCTGAAAAGCACCGACCCCCTGGCATTCCAGGTGACCGGCCGGGCCCAGGTCGACCAGTTGCACACCCTGGACACCATGAAGACCCGCGACTTCCTCAAGTGGCAGCGCCTGGTGCTGGAAGGCGTGAATTATCAACATGGCGACAGCCTGTCGATCGACAAGGTCAACCTGTTGCAGCCCTATGCGCGCTTCATGATCAACGATGACCGCACCACCAACATCGATGACCTGCTGATCCCGCAGCCGGCCAACAGCCCCGGCAAGTCCGCGGCGAAACCTGCGGCCAGCAAAGAGAAGCCCCTGGGCATTCATATTGGTCAAATTGCGATCAACGACGGCTCGGCCAACTTCGCCGACTTCAGCCTGACCCCGAACTTCGCCACGGCCATCCAGCAGCTCAACGGCCAGATCGGCACCATTGACAGTCGCCAGGCCAAACCGGCGAGCGTCGACGTCAAGGGCAAGGTTGACCGTTATGCACCGGTCACCATCAAGGGCAGCGTGAATCCGTTTGACCCGATGGCCGCACTGGATATCGCCACCAGCTTCAAACGCGTCGAACTGACCACCCTGACGCCATACTCGGGCAAGTTTGCCGGGTTCCGCATCCGCAAGGGTCGGCTCAACCTTGACCTGCATTACGTCATCACCAAGGGCCAGTTGAAGGCCGAAAACAAGGTGGTGGTCGAGCAACTGCAACTGGGTGAGAAGGTCGACAGCGCCGACGCCGTGGACCTGCCGATTCGCCTGGCGATAGCCCTGCTCAAGGACTCCGACGGCAAGATCTCGATCGAACTGCCGGTGACCGGCGACTTGAACAACCCGCAGTTCAGCGTCATGCCGATTGTCTGGCAGACCCTGCGCAACCTGGTAGTGCGTGCGGCCACGGCGCCATTCAAGTTCATTGGCGGCCTGATCAGCGGTGGTGGTGCTCAAGACCTTGGCAACGTGTCGTTTGCCGCAGGCTCCAGCGAGCTGAGCAAGGATTCCCAGTCGGCCCTCGACAGCCTGGCCAAAGCCCTCAAGGAGCGCCCTGCGCTGCGCCTGGAGATCGAAGGCACCGCCGCTGCCAGCAGTGACGGCCCGCTTTTGGCCGCACAACGGCTGGAACGCGAATACCAGTACAACTACTACAAGATCCTCCAGCGCCGTGGCGACAAGGTGCCGGCCCAGGCGTCGCTGCTTGAAGTACCGGAAAAGGAAAAGGCGCCGCTGCTGGAAGGCATCTACCGCACCCGCCTGAAACAACAGCCTCCGGCCGAATGGAAAGACCTGAGCAATGACGAGCGCACCGCCAAGCTGCGGGACGGTGTGATCAAGTTCTGGAGTGGCAGTGACGTGTTGCTGCGCCAACTGGGCCAGGACCGCGCCAGCGCGATCAAGGACTACCTGGTAGACAAGGCGCAGCTGGAAGATGAGCGGGTTTACTTTATCGATGCAAACCTTGGGGAAGCGGAGAAAGATGGTCGGGTGGTAACACCGATGCATCTGGATGCCGAATAAACCGGCACCCGCTGAGTACCTGTGGCGAGGGGGCTTGTCCCCCGTTGGGCTGCGTAGCGGCCCCAATGAGGGCGTCGCGGTCATTCAGGCGGATCACCGTCGTCATACCAAGGGGCCGCTACGCAGCCCAACGGGGGCAAGCCCCCTCGCCACAAGAGCCTCGCTGACCTCCCCACTTTTCTACCCACAATAGAACAGGCCCCGACACAAGTGCCGGGGCCTGTAATGACCACATCCGTGTGGTCGGTCGCATGAACCTGTGAGGTGCATTGAGCGGATATCTAACTCGCTCGTGGCCGCCTCCGCCTAGCTCAGGCGATTCGTTAAGCGTTACTCTGCTTTCAGGCCGTCGGCCGATACAGCTTTAACGCCTTTGATTTTCTTAGTGATGTTCACCGCGGTGGTTTTCTGCGCTTCAGTCACTGCGACGGTCGACGACAGGGAAACTACACCTTTGTTGGTTTCGACTTTGATGTCGGTGCCAGGAATACCTTTCTCGGTTACCAGGTCAGCTTTCACTTTGGTGGTGATCCAAGTGTCCGAGGTGGACTCTTTGGCACCAGCAGCTGCGCTTTTGGTTTTGTCGACGTTATCAGCCTTGGTAGCGCCGCCAGCCATCAGGCCGTCAGCCGAAACTGCGGTTACGCCTTTGATTTTCTTGGTGATCGCTACAGCAGTAGCTTTCTGAGCGTCAGAGATAGCAACTGTCGAGGACAGGGAAACCACACCTTTGTTGGTCTCAACCTTAATGTCCGAACCAGGAATACCTTTCTCGGTCAGCAGGTCAGCTTTGACTTTGGTGGTGATCCAGGTATCCGAAGTGGACTCTTTAGCCTTGGTGACTTCACCGGCCGCCAGCGTCATAGGGGCTTGGGAAGTCTGAGCAAAGGCTACGTTAGCACCCATGGCCAGGGTCAGAGCGGTAGCAGTAGCGAGAGCGAACTTCTTCATACGAGTAACTCCTGTTTTATTAAAAGTCTGCAGTACGTAAACCTTGATGCTGCAGCGTTAACAGGGATATTGCAGACAGTGTGCCAACTCGACGCGGCCAATTAAATCCTTATAAAACAATACGTTATGAAAACAGGTGATTTTCGGAATCGTGCAACTTGCATGAAGACGAACGTGCCTGCATGCAAGTTGCGGCTTTTGGGGTATGGCTAAACGCCTGATTTCGCGACAGTTTCCCGCAGGCATAAAAAAAGGACTCCGAAGAGTCCTTTTTCAGCTTGCAGCGACGGGGTGATTAAACGCCCGAAGCCTTGGCTGCTGCTACGTCCTTGATGGACAGCTTGATACGGCCGCGGTTGTCCACGTCCAGTACCAGCACTTCCACTTCCTGGCCTTCTTTCAGGATGTCGGTCACTTTCTCAACGCGAGCGTCGCTCAGCATGGAGATGTGAACCAGACCGTCCTTGCCCGGCAGGATGTTGACGAATGCGCCGAAGTCGACGATGCGCTCAACCTTACCGACGTAGATCTTGCCGATTTCGGCTTCAGCAGTGATACCCAGGACGCGCTGACGTGCCGCTTCAGCCGCTTCCTTGGTTTCGCCGAAGATCTTGATCGAGCCGTCGTCTTCGATGTCGATCGAAGCCTTGGTCTCTTCACAGATCGCACGAATGGTCGCGCCGCCTTTACCGATAACATCACGGATTTTGTCGGTGTCGATTTTCATCGCGATCATGGTCGGAGCATTTTCCGACAGTTCGGTACGGGACTGGCCAATGATCTGGTTCATCTGACCGAGGATGTTCAGGCGCGCTTCCAGGGCTTGGCCCAGAGCGATTTCCATGATTTCTTCGGTGATGCCCTTGATCTTGATGTCCATCTGCAGCGCGGTAACACCTTTGGCGGTACCGGCTACTTTGAAGTCCATGTCGCCCAGGTGGTCTTCGTCGCCCAGGATGTCGGTCAGGATGGCGAACTTCTCGCCTTCTTTAACCAGGCCCATGGCGATACCGGCAACCGGTGCCTTCATCGGAACGCCGGCATCCATCAGAGCCAGGGAAGCGCCGCAGACCGAAGCCATGGAGCTGGAACCGTTGGACTCGGTGATTTCCGACACAACACGAATGGTGTACGGGAACACGTCGGCGGCAGGCAACATGGCTGCAATCGAACGACGGGCCAGACGGCCGTGACCGATTTCGCGACGACCAGCACCACCCATGCGACCACACTCACCTACCGAGAATGGAGGGAAGTTGTAGTGCAGCATGAACGGGTCTTTTTTCTCGCCTTCCAGGGTGTCCAGCAGCTGTGCGTCACGGGCAGTACCCAGTGTTGCAACAACCAGGGCCTGGGTTTCACCACGGGTGAACAGGGCCGAACCGTGGGTTTTTGGCAGAACGCCGACTTCGATGTTCAGCGGACGTACGGTGCGGGTGTCGCGGCCGTCGATACGTGGCTTGCCGTTAACGATGTTTTCGCGAACGGTGCGGTATTCGATTTCGCCGAAGGCTGCTTTGACTTCGCTGGAAGAAGGCTGGCCTTCTTCACCGGACAGCTTGGCAACAACCTGGTCCTTCAACTCACCCAGGCGAGCGTAACGGTCGGCCTTGATGGTGATGGTGTAGGCGTCGGAGATAGCGGTGCCGAACTCGGAGCGGATAGCGCCCAGCAGTGCGGTAGCTTCTGGCTGAGGAGCCCAGGTCCAGGTTGGCTTGGCAGCTTCAGCGGCCAGTTCCTTGACAGCGTTGATCACAACCTGGAACTCGTCGTGAGCAAACAGTACAGCGCCCAGCATCTGGTCTTCGGTCAGCTCTTTGGCTTCCGATTCAACCATCAACACGGCTTCCGAAGTACCGGCAACGACCATGTCCAGGCTCGAAGCTTTCTGCTGTTCGTAAGTCGGGTTCAGCAGGTAGCCGGTGCTTTCGTGGAATGCAACACGGGCAGCGCCGATCGGGCCATCGAAAGGAATACCGGAGATGGCCAGGGCCGCCGAGGTACCGATCATCGCAGCGATGTCCGGATCGGTCTTCTTGCTGGTGGAAACGACGGTGCAGACAACCTGCACTTCGTTCATGAAGCCTTCTGGGAACAGCGGACGGATCGGACGGTCGATCAGTCGGGAAGTCAGGGTTTCTTTCTCGGAAGGACGGCCTTCACGCTTGAAGAAACCACCAGGGATCTTACCGGCAGCGTAAGTCTTTTCCTGGTAGTGAACGGAAAGAGGGAAGAAGCCTTTGCTTGGGTCAGCGGTCTTGGCGCCTACAACGGTCACCAATACGGTGACGTCGTCGTCAACGGTAACCAGCACTGCGCCGGAGGCTTGACGGGCGATACGGCCTGTCTCGAGGGTAACGGTCGACTGACCGAACTGGAATTTTTTGATAACCGGGTTCACGGTGTCCTACCTTCTTTGTGGCTCTTGGGGAACTTGTCTTCTTGCGAAATTCTTGGGCAATGTCGGGAATCGGCCCAACGCCTGTCCAGGGTAAAACGTGTATCCAGATAAAACTTGAGGCTGGAAGCCTGCCATGGGCCAGCGGGAAACCCACTGACACACGACAGCCAACCAACCTCTAGCGCAATCGCTTATTAGCGACGCAGACCCAGGCGACCGATCAGAGTCTGATAACGACCCAGATCCTTGCCTTTCAGGTAGTCCAGCAGCTTACGGCGCTGGTTTACCATGCGGATCAGACCACGACGGGAGTGGTGATCTTTACCGTTGGCCTTGAAGTGACCTTGCAGCTTGTTGATGTTGTGGGTCAGCAGTGCAACTTGCACTTCTGGCGAACCAGTGTCACCAACAGCTTGCTGATAGTCAGCAACGATTTGTGCTTTTTCTTGAACGTCGAGAGCCATGAGGCAATCCTTTTTTCAGGAAACCACCCAAAGGGCAGTTTCAACAGGCCAGGGACAAATCCCTGTATCTAAAAATGAGTAGTGACCATGCCTGCTAACAGCCACCCTCGTTCCAGTTTGAGTAAAAGCTACTGCGCTTTTACCACAAACTGGTTTCGGTCATTCTGACCGAATCAGTCGACGCGGCGCGATGCGCCCGTCTTCGCTCACTTCACCGATACCGATAAAGCGACCGTTGTGATCTTGTACCCGCACCATGCCGAACTTCGGGGCATCCGGTGCACGTACCGGCTGGCCGTTAAGCCAGTAGAACGCGCTGTGCTCCGAGAAGTGCAGCAATGGCCAATCCAGTAAACCGCTGTCCGATGGCATCAGGAAGCGATCAACCGCTTCGTTGCCGCCTTCGGCATGCACTGCTTCCAGCTCTTCCAGCGTGACCGTCTGGGCCAGGGTGAAAGGGCCTGCCTGGGTGCGTCGCAGTTCTGCAACGTATGCGCCACAGCCTAGTTGCTCACCGATATCTTCCACGAGGGTGCGGATATAGGTGCCTTTGCTGCAGTCCACCGCCAACCGGGCAGTGTCGCCTTCAGCGGCGAGCAATTCCAAGCGCGCAATAGTAACAGAACGCGGTTCGCGCTCCACCACTTCCCCTGCACGTGCCAGCTTGTATAGAGGCTGGCCATCACGCTTGAGAGCCGAGTACATCGGCGGTATCTGACTGATTTGCCCACGAAAAGCAGGTAAGGCAGCTTCGATATCAGCACGACCAACGGTCACCTCGCGAACCTGCAAAACATCACCTTCGGCGTCTGCCGTGGTGGTGGTCTTGCCCAGTTGCATCAGGGTCTCGTAGCCCTTGTCGGAATCGAGCAGGTATTGCGAAAACTTGGTGGCCTCGCCGAAGCACAACGGCAACACGCCGGTGGCCAAGGGGTCGAGGCTGCCGGTGTGCCCTGCCTTCTCGGCATTGAGCAGCCAGCGAACCTTCTGCAACGCCGCATTGGAGGTAAAACCAATGGGCTTGTCGAGCAGAATGATGCCGCTGACATTACGACGGATACGTTTGACCTGAGCCACCGATTACTCCTTGGCGTCTTCAGGCGTGGCGGATTCCGGGTGCTGATTGTCTTCAGCCACGGCCCGCTCGATCAGTGCCGACAGGTGCGCGCCACGCACGACACTTTCGTCGTAGTGGAAGTGCAACTGAGGAACGCTGCGCAGCTTCATTTCACGGGCCAACTGCATACGCAGGAAACCTGCGGCGGAGTTGAGCACCTTGATGCTTTGCGCGATTTCTTCGCTGTTGTCCTGGCCCATCACGGTGATGAAGATCTTGGCGTGACCAACGTCACGGCTGACTTCAACGGCGGTGATGGTGACCAGGCCAACACGTGGGTCTTTTACTTCACGACGGATCAGCTGTGCCAGCTCACGCTGCATCTGATCGCCGATACGTTGGGTACGGCTGTATTCTTTTGCCATGTCTTGTTACCTGTTGCTGCCACACGGTGAAACCCGTGGGGTCTGAAAGCGGCAAACGCCCGGCCTGACAAAAGCCAGACCGGGCGTTGCGTTTAGAGTCCGGACACAGCGCCAGGCATTTGCATGCCCGGGCGCTGCGTGGCCCTTGAAGTACGCGAGTTAGAGGCTGCGAGCAACCTGGACCTTCTCGTAGACTTCGATCTTGTCACCCGCCTTGACGTCGTTGTAGCTCTTGACGCCAATACCGCATTCCATGCCGGCACGTACTTCGGAAGCGTCATCCTTGAAGCGGCGCAGGGATTCCAGCTCGCCTTCGAAGATAACGATGTCTTCACGCAGTACACGGATTGGACGGTTACGGTGCACAACACCTTCGATAACCATGCAACCGGCGATCGCGCCGAATTTCGGCGAGCGGAACACGTCACGCACCTCGGCCACACCCAGGATGTTCTCCCGGACGTCGCTGCCAAGCATGCCGGTGAGGGCTTTCTTGACGTCTTCGATGATGTCGTAGATGACGTTGTAGTAACGCATGTCCAGGCCTTCCTGCTCGACGATCTTCCGTGCGCCAGCATCGGCACGCACGTTGAAGCCGAACAGTACAGCGTTGGAGGCCAGCGCCAGGTTGGCATCGGATTCGGTGATACCACCGACACCGCCGCCGACCACACGCACTTGCACTTCGTCGTTACCCAGGCCATTCAAGGCGCCGTTCAACGCTTCGAGGGAACCACGAACGTCAGATTTGAGGACGATGTTAAGCGTCTTCTTCTCTGCCTGGCCCATGTTCTCGAAGATGTTTTCCAGCTTGCCGGCGTGAGCACGGGCCAGCTTGACTTCGCGGAACTTGCCTTGACGGAACAGAGCCACTTCACGGGCTTTCTTCTCGTCCGACAGCACGCTCATCTCGTCGCCAGCGTCCGGGGTACCGTCCAGGCCGAGGATCTCGACAGGGATGGAAGGACCGGCTTCCTTGATTGGCTTGCCGTTCTCGTCGAGCATGGCACGTACACGGCCATAGTTCGAACCGACCAGGACCATGTCGCCTTGGCGCAGGGTACCGTCTTGAACCAGAACGGTTGCAACCGGGCCACGACCCTTGTCGAGACGCGATTCAACCACAACACCACGACCCGGGGCCGATGGAGTTGCTTTCAGTTCGAGAACTTCGGCTTGCAGCAGGACAGCTTCGAGCAGTTCGTCTACACCGGTACCGACTTTCGCCGAAACCGAAACGAATGGCGTATCACCGCCCCACTCTTCGGAAGTCACGCCGTGAACCGACAGTTCGCTACGGATGCGATCGAGATCGGCGCCCGGCTTGTCGATTTTGTTCACTGCAACAACCAGAGGAACACCAGCGGCTTTAGCGTGCTGGACAGCTTCAATGGTCTGCGGCATTACGCCGTCGTCCGCTGCAACTACCAGGATCACGATGTCAGTCGCCTTGGCACCACGGGCACGCATGGCGGTAAACGCGGCGTGACCAGGGGTGTCGAGGAAGGTGACCATGCCGCGTTCGGTTTCAACGTGGTATGCACCGATGTGCTGGGTGATGCCGCCGGCTTCGCCTGCAGCTACCTTGGCACGACGGATATAGTCGAGCAGCGAGGTCTTACCATGGTCAACGTGGCCCATTACGGTCACGACTGGCGCACGGGAGAACGTCTCGCCTTCAAACTTCAGGGACTCGGCCAGGGAATCTTCCAGGGCGGTGTCGCTGACCAGGGTCACTTTGTGGCCCAGCTCTTCAGCAACCAGTTGGGCAGTTTCCTGGTCCAGTACCTGGTTGATGGTCGCTGGGGTACCCAGTTTGAACATGAACTTGATGATTTCAGCAGCCTTGACCGACATCTGATTGGCGAGGTCGCCAACAGTGATGGTCTCGCCGATCTGCACATCACGCACGACAGGGCCGGTTGGGCTCTGGAAACCGTGGGCGTTGCGCTTCTTCAGCTTGGCCTTGCCGCGACCACCGCGACGGAAGCTGTCGCTTTCTTCGTCGGTAGTACGTGGGGCAACGCGTGGCGCTGGCGCCTTCTCTTTGACCGAAGCACGATGTGGAGCGTTTTTGCGCTCACCATCGCCACTGCCACGACGATTGTTATCGTCGGCACGTGGTTTGTCCGGGCGGCGAGGTTCTTCGCGTTTGCGAGCGTCGGCTGCAGGAGCTGGCGCGGCGGCAACCGGAGCGGCCTCACGAACAGCTTCAACAGGCGCGCTAGGCGCAGCAACGGCCTCAGTGTTAGCAGGTTGCGCAGCAGCAGGCTGGCGACGCGCTTCTTCTTCGGCGCGACGCTTGGCTTCTTCTTCAGCCTTCTGACGAGCAGCATTTTCTACTGCGCGACGTTCTTCCAGTTCGCGTTTGCGCTCGGCTTCGATTTCTTCCGGGCTGCGCTGTACGAAGACTTTCTTCTTGCGTACTTCAACGCTGATGCTCTTGCTGCCAGCAACACGCAGGGTGCTGGTGGTTTTGCGCTGCAATGTAATCTTGCGCGGTTCTTCCACTTTCGCCTTGTGGCTGCTCTTCAAGTGAGTCAGCAAAGACTGCTTCTCACTATCGCTCACACCTTCATCGGCGGCGGTGTGCGGCAGACCTGCCTCACGCATCTGCTGCAACAGGCGCTCTACCGGTGTTTTGACCTCATCGGCCAGTTGTTTCACCGTGACTTGCGTCATGCACTTCTCTCCTCAGGCCGCGCCTAATTACTCGAACCAATGGGCTCGGGCGGCCATGATCAACTTGCCGGCACGATCATCGTCAATGCCGTCGATGTCGAGCAGGTCGTCAATAGACTGCTCGGCCAGGTCTTCGCGGGTAATTACGCCGCGCACCGCCAGTTCCATCGCCAAATCCTTGTCCATACCCTCAAGCGAGAGCAGGTCTTCGGCCGGATGGGCGTCTGCCAGCTTTTCCTCAGTAGCGATGGCTTTAGTCAACAAACGATCCTTGGCCCGAGCGCGAAGCTCGTTGACGGTGTCTTCGTCAAAGCCGTCGATGTTGAGCATTTCTTCCAACGGTACGTAGGCAATCTCTTCCAGGCTGGTGAAGCCTTCATCTACCAGCACCTGTGCCAGGTCTTCGTCGACTTCCAGCTCGTCGATGAAGTTGCGCAGGATGTCACCGGTTTCTGCTTGCTGCTTAGCCTGGATGTCCGATTCGGTCATCACGTTCAGGGTCCAGCCGGTCAACTGGCTGGCCAAACGTACGTTCTGACCACCGCGACCGATGGCCTGAGCCAGATTGTCTGCGCCAACGGCGATGTCCATTGCATGGGCATCCTCGTCAACGATAATTGCCGCCACTTCAGCAGGCGACATTGCGTTGATCACGAACTGCGCAGGGTTATCGTCCCACAGGACGATGTCCACACGCTCACCGCCCAATTCGCCCGACACTGCCTGGACGCGCGAACCGCGCATACCAATGCAAGCGCCTTGCGGGTCGATGCGTTTGTCCTTGGAGCGGACCGCGATCTTGGCGCGTGAACCCGGATCGCGGGACGCAGCCATGACTTCGATCAGGCCTTCGGCAATTTCCGGCACTTCGATGCGGAACAGCTCGATCAGCATTTCCGGCGCGGTACGCGACAGGATCAACTGAGGGCCGCGGTTCTCGGTGCGGATTTCCTTGAGCAGCGCACGCAAGCGCACGCCAACCCGGAAAGTTTCGCGGGAAATGATGTCTTCGCGGGCCAGCAACGCTTCAGCGTTGTTACCCAGGTCGACGATCACGTTGTCGCGGGTGACTTTTTTCACGGTGCCGGAGATGATTTCCCCCAGGCGCTCGCGATAAGCGTCAACGACTTGAGCGCGCTCGGCTTCGCGGACCTTCTGCACGATGACTTGCTTGGCAGTCTGTGCAGCGATGCGGCCGAACTCGATGGATTCGATCTTTTCTTCGACGACATCACCGACCTGGGCGCCCGGATGCGTTTCAGCAACCTTGCTCGGCCAGGTTTCGATGGCCGGATCATCAAGATCGGCTTCTTCGACGACCGTCCAGCGACGGAAAGTCTCGTAGGCACCGGTGTGGCGGTTGATTTCCACACGCAGATCAACTTCGTCTTCAAAACGCTTTTTGGTAGCAGTGGCCAGGGCCAGCTCCAGCGCTTCAAAAATCACGTTTGCCGGTACGCCCTTTTCATTGGATACCGACTCAACAACCAGCAGTACTTCTTTGCTCATCGTACGCCTCGCCTTTCGCAAGCCATTGGATCCGCGGGATCCGCGTCTCAGTCAAAACTGGGAATAATGTTGGCCTTGTCGATCATATCGATCGGCAACAGGAACTCATGGTCTTCTACCTGCACCACGACGTCCTGCTCTTCTACACCGCGCAGAAGGCCCTGAAAGTTGCGTCGCCCTTCAAAGGGAGAGCGCAGCTTGATCTTCACTTGTTCACCGGCAAATTTTGCAAACTGATCAATAGTGAACAGTGGGCGTTCCATGCCAGGCGAGGAAACTTCGAGGGTGTATTCAACGGAGATCGGATCTTCAACATCCAGGACACCGCTGATCTGACGGCTGACAATGGCACAATCGTCCACCAGCACGCCGCCCTCTTTATCGATATAAACGCGCAACATTGAGTGGCGACCTTGAGCCGAAAACTCAATACCCCAGCATTCATAGCCTAGGGCCACGACCACCGGGGCCAACAAGGCCTGCAACTCTTCTAGCTTGCTCGACACCTGAACCCCCTCGTGCATGTATGTGCATGCTGTGCAAAATAAAAAAATGGGCGAAACGCCCATCCTTGAAACGCCGTCGAACAGCGGCGTTGAAAGTGTCCAGCTAACAAAAAGCCCCTTAAAAGGGGCTCCGCTAAAACTGGTTGCGGGGGCCGGATTTGAACCGACGACCTTCGGGTTATGAGCCCGACGAGCTACCAGACTGCTCCACCCCGCGACAAAGCTGGGGCGGAAGTATACGACCGATCCCTTACAGGGTCAATGTAACCTTCCACCTACAAGAAAGCCCGCAACAGCGGGCTCTCCTGATAATTGGTACCGAGAAGGGGACTCGAACCCCTACACCCTATGGGCACAACCACCTCAAGGTTGCGTGTCTACCAATTCCACCACCTCGGCAATACAGCGTTTACAACCTTCTTACTTCTGCTCTTGAGCTGGAGGTACGTCAGTCGCTGGGGTAGCCGACTTTTGCTCTTGAAGCACCGGGACATCATCAGAAGCCGGTTTTGCTTTTGGTACTTCCAACACTGCTGGGTTTGGGAGACCTACTTGAGTCAGCACATGAGCTTTCTCTTTAGCAAAGTAACCTAACCCCAAGCTGGTTATGAAGAAACCGGCGGCAAGTATAGCAGTAAACTTACTAAGAAAGGTAGAGGAACCTTGGCTTCCGAACACAGTATTTGAAGCACCTGCCCCGAAAGACGCACCAGCGTCCGCACCTTTACCCTGCTGCAGCAAAACCAGAGCAACTACGCCCAGTGCACCCAGCAGATGAAAAACAACGATGACTGTTTCCAGCATTTTTTCAGTTTCCCGCGGCGCGACAGATCGCACCGAACTCATCTGCATTCAGGGAAGCTCCACCAATGAGCCCCCCATCGATATCCGGCATGCCGAACAGTTCGACCGCATTGGCCGCCTTCACGCTGCCGCCGTATAGAAGCCGCACACCTCGTGCGACCTCAGAATTCTCTGCCGCCAACTGCGCGCGGATGGCTGCGTGCACATCCTGCGCCTGTTGCGGCGAAGCAGTCAGCCCGGTGCCAATGGCCCAGACCGGCTCGTAAGCAATTACTGCATTTGCAAAGGCACCGACTCCCAGCTCCTCGATGATGCTGCCCAGCTGACGCCCGACAACCTCAAGAGTTTTACCGGACTCACGCTGCTCAAGGGTCTCCCCTATGCACAACACCGGAACCAAGCCGCAAGCCTGTGCCGCCGCGAATTTGCGATTGAGTGTCCCATCACGCTCGCCCATGATCTGGCGGCGCTCGGAGTGCCCAACAAGCACCAGGGAGCAACCCGCATCAACCAGCTGACTCGGTGCAATCTCACCGGTCAACGCACCTTGCATGGATTCCACCGCAGAGTTCTGCGCGCCGACCTGGATCGACTTGCCTTTCAAGCCATCAATCACTTGATTGATATACAAGCAAGGCGGGAATACCGCGACATCAACACCGCCAGGCAAGGCCAAATGACGAAGGCCATTGATCAGCTCAGCGACACTGGCGCGGGTACCGTGCATCTTCCAGTTACCAGCTACCATAGTGCGACGCATGCTGTACCTCGTCGGTCAAAGTGGGCGCAGATGTTACCCAACCACATCATCACTGGCAAGCCGAATTCAGGCGCAAACTTCAGTTACCAGTTTTGCCAGCTCTTCGGCATAGCCGCGAACCTGTGTTTCGTCCTCGCCCTCGACCATTACACGCACCAAAGGCTCGGTACCCGACTTGCGCAGCAAGACCCGGCCACGCCCCGCCATGGCGGCAGTCACGCGCTCACTGGCCTCTTTGACAGCCGGATGCTCGATAGGGTTGTCACCGCCTGCAAAGCGCACGTTGAGCAGCACTTGCGGGCACTTGCGCAACGCCTGCCGCGCCTGGGCCAGGCTTTCTTCACGGCGACGCAGCGCCAGCAGCACCTGCAGCGCCGCAATGATCGCATCCCCGGTAGTCGTGTGCTGGAAGCAGACGATATGACCGGAATTTTCGCCACCCACCTGCCAATTACGCTCCAGCAGGTCGGCAATCACGTAGCGGTCACCGACATTGGCGCGCACAAACGGGATCCCCAGATCTGCCAGGGCCAGCTCCAGGCCAAGATTGCTCATCAAGGTACCGACGACGCCGCCTTGCAGCTTGTTACGCTCATGCAGGTCACGGGCGATGATGAACAACAGGTCGTCGCCATCGACGATCGCGCCAGTGTGGTCGACCATCAATACGCGGTCGCCATCACCATCGAACGCGATGCCCAAGTCGGCATGCTCAGCCAGGACAGCCGCCTGCAACTGACCCATGTGGGTTGAGCCGCAGTTGTCGTTGATGTTCAGGCCGTTCGGCTGCGCCGACAGTACAGTAACGTCTGCGCCAAGCTCCTTGAACACACTCGGTGCGACTTTGTACGTCGCGCCGTGGGCGCAGTCGATGACGACCTTCAACCCGGCAAAATTGGTGCTGCTTGGCACGCTGCTTTTGCAGAACTCGATGTAACGGCCGGAAGCGTCGTTAATCCGCGAAACCTTGCCCAGCTTGCTCGATTCGACGACGGTCATCGGCGCATCCAGCAACTCTTCGATCATGTGCTCGATCTCATCCGGCAGCTTGGTGCCCTGGCCTGAGAAGAACTTGATGCCGTTGTCATCGTGGGGATTGTGCGAAGCGCTGATCACGATACCGGCTTCAGCATGAAAGGTACGCGTCAGGTAAGCGATCGCCGGCGTAGGCATCGGCCCCAACAGCATCACATCAGCGCCGGCAGCAGACAGACCTGCCTCCAGCGCAGACTCAAACATATAACCCGAGATACGCGTGTCCTTGCCCACCAGGATACGGCAGGCCCCCATGCTGCGGAACGCCATGCCGGCGGCCCAGCCCAGCTTGAGCATGAAATCGGGAGTAATCGGGAATTCGCCGACCCGACCGCGAATGCCATCGGTGCCAAAATACTTTTTAGTCATAAGTGCTCCATCATTCTTATTCGGCTGATTCAACCGCTGCGATCATCCGCACTACATCTATCGTCTCGGCCACGTCATGCACGCGCAAGATGCGCGCACCCTTGACCACGGCAAGTGCCGCAAGTGCCAGGCCGCCATGCAGCCGCTCACCCACCGGACGATTCAACGCCAGACCTATCATGCTCTTGCGCGAAACCCCGACCAACAAGGGGCGACCAAGGGCATGCAGGGATTCCATATGCTTGAACAGGCTTAAATTGTGCTGCAAGGTCTTGGCAAAGCCAAATCCCGGGTCGAGGATTATCCGCTCGGGAGCAATCCCCACCGCCGCGCATTGAGCCATGCGCTCGGCAAGAAAACCTTTCACTTCACCGACCAGATTGTCGTAATGCGGGTCGTCCTGCATCGTGCCCGGCTCGCCAAGCATATGCATCAGGCAAACCGGCAGCCCCGTCGCGGCGGCCGCATCCAGAGCGCCATCGCGCTGCAAAGAGCGCACATCGTTGATCAACCCTGCACCCAGCCGCGCAGTTTCGCGCATAACGGCAGGGGTCGAGGTGTCGACAGAGATGATGACGTCCAGCTCTTGATGGATGCGCTCGACAATCGGAGCAACCCGTTCCAGCTCCTCCAGGGGAGAAACTGCGCGCGCGCCGGGCCGGGTTGATTCGCCACCGACGTCAATCAGAGTCGCACCGGCAGCCACCATCGCTTCCGCATGGCGCAACGCAGCATCAAGCTGACTGAAGCGACCACCATCGGAAAAGGAATCAGGGGTTACATTAAGAATGCCCATAACGTGTGTATGGGCCAAATCAAGAACCCGGCTGCCGCAAGGCAACCGGGTCGAGGACAACGCAGAAGTCATTTCAAACCTTAATGGTCAGCAGCCGGGCCGCCGATCGGGGCTTCAGGGCGTTCGTTCTGTACCACTGGCGGCGTGCCCGAAGTACCCGAACCACCTTCCCAATCGCGAGGCTCGCGAGGCGTACGACCAGCCATGATGTCGTCAATCTGCTCGGCATCAATGGTCTCGTACTTCATCAGGGCATCAGCCATGGCGTCGAGCTTGTCGCGGTTGTCGGTGAGGATCTGCTTGGCCGTGCCGTAGCACTGGTCAATGATGCTGCGCACCTCGGAGTCGATCAGCTTGGCTGTCTCGCCGGAGAAGCTGGCAGCTTGACCACCACCACCGCGACCCAGGAATACTTCGCCTTCTTCCTCGGCATACATCAAAGGACCGAGTTTCTCCGACAGACCCCACTTGGTCACCATGTTCCGTGCAATCTGGCTGGCACGCATGATGTCGTTGGAGGCACCGGTGGTAACACCGTCGAAGCCCAGGGTCATCTCTTCGGCGATCCGGCCGCCATACAGCGAGCAGATCTGGCTGATCAAGGCACGTTTGGAGAGGCTGTAGCGATCCTCTTCCGGCAGGAACATGGTGACGCCCAGCGCCCGGCCACGAGGAATGATCGATACCTTGTAGACCGGGTCATGCTCAGGCACAACGCGACCAACAATGGCGTGACCGGCTTCATGATAAGCGGTGTTCTGCTTCTCTTTCTCGGACATGACCATGGATTTGCGCTCGGCGCCCATCATGATCTTGTCTTTCGCCAGCTCGAACTCCTTCATTTCAACGATGCGCTTGCCGGTACGGGCGGCAAACAGCGACGCCTCGTTCACCAGGTTGGCAAGGTCGGCACCGGAGAAGCCTGGAGTACCACGGGCAATCACGGCCGGAGCCACGTCGTCGCCCATTGGCACTTTGCGCATGTGCACTTTCAGGATCTGCTCACGACCACGGATGTCTGGCAACCCGACAACGACCTGACGGTCAAAACGGCCCGGACGCAGCAACGCGGGGTCGAGTACGTCTGGACGGTTGGTTGCGGCGATCACGATGATGCCGTCGTTCATTTCAAAGCCGTCCATCTCAACCAGCAACTGGTTAAGCGTCTGCTCACGCTCATCATGACCGCCGCCCATGCCGGCGCCACGATGGCGACCAACGGCGTCGATTTCATCGATGAAGATGATGCACGGAGCGTGCTTCTTGGCCTGTTCGAACATATCGCGAACACGGCTGGCACCTACGCCGACGAACATTTCGACGAAGTCGGAACCGGAAATGGTGAAGAAAGGTACTTTGGCTTCGCCGGCAATGGCCTTGGCCAACAGGGTTTTACCGGTACCTGGCGGGCCAACCATCAGCACACCGCGAGGAATACGGCCACCCAGGCGCTGGAACTTGCCCGGATCGCGCAGGAACTCAACCAGTTCGCCCACTTCTTCCTTGGCTTCGTCGCAACCAGCAACGTCAGCCAGGGTGGTTTTCACCTGATCTTCGGAAAGCAGGCGCGCCTTGCTCTTGCCGAAGCTCATCGGCCCGCCCTTGCCTCCCGCACCACCTTGCATCTGGCGCATGAAGAACATGAACACGGCGATAATCACCAGTATCGGGAAGCTGGCCACCAGGAGTTGGGTCCAGATGCTCTGCTGCTCAGGCTGCTTGCCTTCGACAACCACGTGGTTATCCACCAGGTCGCCGATCAGGCCATTGTCCTGGATTGCCGGACGGATGGTCTTGAAGCTGTCGCCATCGTTGCGCTTGCCGGTAATCACGTAGCCATCAACCGCTACGCGCTCGACCTTGCCATCCTTAACTTGCTGGATGAAGTCGGAATAGTTGAGGGTCTGCGGCTCGTTAGGGCTGGAGAAGTTGTTCATCACCGTCACGAGGACAGCCGCGATGATCAACCACAGGATCAGATTCTTTGCCATATCGTTCAATTAACTACCCTCTGAAGCAAGCTCCGCTACTGGCGCGTGCTTCGCATGATATTCACCGGCCTAACTTACTACATTACCTACAACTCTGGCAGGCGCCGTCTGTAACCCTTTGTGAAACTTTGACTACACAATATTCGTAAAGCTTCGTGACGAAAGCGATATAAAAAAACCTATCGCCTCCGTCAAATTTCTCAAAAACGCTCTTCACTGGCAGCGCCTTCAATGCCACGGAAGCCGCGACCCAGCAAATACTGCTCGCGAGACCTGTCCCGGGAAGAGTCAGGCTTGCGTGTCTGTACCTTGTCGAACAGTTTGCGGATGTTCTTGTGATACTCGTCGAAGCCTTCACCCTGGAAGACCTTGACCAGGAAGTCACCACCCGGACGCAGTACCCGTCCTGCCAGGTCCAGTGCCAATTCGCACAGGAACATGGCTCGCGGCATATCAACAGCCGGTAATCCACTCATATTGGGGGCCATATCGGAAATCACAAGGTCTACCTGCGAATTTCCGACGGCCTCAAGGATCTGTGCCAGCACTTCATCCTGGGTAAAATCGCCGTGAACAAAGGTCACGTCAGGGATGCTGTCCATTTCCAGGATGTCGGAAGCGATCAAACGACCTTGTCCACCAATCAGACGACTGGTCACCTGGGACCAGCCACCCGGGGCGGCACCCAGGTCGATAACGCTCATGCCAGGACGGATCAACTTGTCCTTTTCCTGGATCTCCAGCAGTTTGTAGCTGGCCCGGGAACGGTAGCCATCCTTTTGCGCCATTTTGACGTAAGGGTCGTTGAAATGCTCTTGCAGCCACTTAAGGCTAGTTTTGGAACGGGCCACGGGCCACCTCGAAAATAAAACGGGTCGTGATTAACTGGGCGGTCCCGGACTCGCTCGGGTAAACTGGCCGCCGCTTTTTACAAGATCAGACGCAGGGGTCAGATTATGCCGCTCACTCAAGAGCAGAAGAAACAGTACAAATCCATTGGCCACCATCTGAAACCAGTTTTGATTGTGGCTGACAACGGTTTGACTGAAGGTGTGTTAGCCGAACTTGAACGCGCATTGGGCGATCACGAGCTAATCAAGATCAAGGTCAGCATCCTTGATCGCGAGGCGCGCCTGGCAGCTATTGCAGAACTGTGCAAGGCTGGCAAAGCGGACCTGGTTCAGGTCATCGGCAAGATGGCGCTGCTGTATCGCAAGAACTTCAGCGCCAACAAGCAACTGTCGAACGTACACCGCTTCAAGTGAAACAAGGGTCACGGGCGTGCTTCGCACGCCCTGCCACTCCATCCCGGCGCCGGCTGTACAACCAGCACCAACCCGGAAAACCCTAGCACAAGATAGCTGAACAGCTGCCAGCGCAACGCCTCCGGCAGAAAGATACGCACCACGCAAAACATTGCGCACGCATACAGCGCCATCAACAGCAGTTGCCCGCGAATATCCCGCCACAGACTCCCCAAGCCTTCGGCCTTGATCAGCACCAGCGCCTGAAGCGTCACGCACGCCGCTGCAAAACCTACCAGCAACGCGCTTAATAATCCGCTGACCTCATCGATCAGCAACGGTGCCAGGCCAATCAGGCCCAGCGCCGGCAGCACACCAATATGTAACAGCCATAGGCCGCCAACCCAAAGCATCTGGGCAAACTGCCAAAGCATGGCGCCCGCACGAAGCGGGCGCCGTCTTTCAGATGTGACGAACTTCGACAATCTCGTACTCGATCACGCCACCAGGCGTCTTGACGGCCACCACGTCACCCTCTTCCTTGGCAATCAAGGCGCGGGCCAGCGGCGAACCGACGGAGATCTTGCCGAGTTTGAAGTCGGCCTCGTCTTCACCCACGATGTGGTAAACCACGCTTTCGTCAGTCTCGACGTTGGCGATTTCCACGGTGGTGCCGAAAATCACCTTGCCGGTATGCGGGATGGTCGTGACGTCGATAACCACCGAATTCTGCAGGCGGCCTTCGATGTCACGGATCCGCGCCTCGACCATACCTTGCTGCTCGCGGGCAGCATGGTATTCAGCGTTTTCCTTCAGGTCACCCAATTCCCGGGCCGTACCGATGTCCTGGCTCAGCTTTGGACGGACGACCTTGGTCAGGTGGGCGTGCTCTTCTTCCAGGGCTTTTGCGCCCTGGACGGTCATTGGGTATTTGATCATGCCTTCAATCCTGCGTGTAGATCCTGCAAGCGACGCACGGTTTTTTCAGGACCGAACTTCAGCGCTTCGCAGATAGCTTCGCCAGCAGCAATGGTGGTGGTGCAGTAGATCTTGTGCTGCAAGGCGTTACGACGAATGGAGTAGGAGTCCGCGATCGACTGGCGACCTTCGGTGGTGTTGATGATCAGGGTGACTTCGTCATTCTTGATCATGTCGACCACGTGTGGACGGCCTTCCGTTACCTTGTTCACGCGACGCACTTTCAGGCCGGCAGCCTCGATCAGCTTGGCGGTCCCGGCAGTGGCCACGACTTCGAAGCCCAAGTTGATCAGATCACGGGCCACGCCTGCAACCAGCGGCTTGTCATCATCGCGCACGCTGATGAACGCAGTACCGCCGGTAGGCAGCACTTCGCTGGCGCCCATCTGGGCTTTGGCGAATGCTTCACCGAAGGTATCGCCCACGCCCATCACTTCACCGGTGGACTTCATCTCCGGGCCCAGGATCGGGTCCACACCAGGGAATTTGGCGAATGGGAACACCGCCTCTTTCACACTGTAGAAGTTCGGAATGATTTCCTTGGTGAAGCCGATTTCCTTCAAGGTCTTACCGGCCATCACACGGGCAGCAATCATTGCCAGGGAAACACCGATGCACTTGGAAACAAACGGCACGGTACGCGAGGCGCGCGGGTTGACTTCGATGACGTAGATGTCTTCGCCTTGCAGCGCCAACTGTACGTTCATCAGGCCGACCACGCCCAGTTCCAGGGCCATTTTCTTGACCTGTTCGCGCATCTCGTCCTGGATGTGTGCAGGCAGCGAGTATGGCGGCAGCGAGCAAGCGGAGTCACCGGAGTGAACGCCAGCCTGTTCGATGTGCTGCATGATCGCGCCGATCACCACGTCGGTGCCGTCGCAGACCGCATCCACGTCCATCTCGATGGCGCAGTTGAGGAAGTGGTCCAGCAGCACCGGGCTGTCGTTGGACACTTTCACCGCATCACGCAGGTAACGCTTGAGTTCGTCTTCTTCGTAGACGATTTCCATCGCCCGGCCGCCCAGTACGTAGGACGGACGCACCACCAGCGGGTAACCAATCTTGCTGGCCGCGCGGATCGCTTCGTCTTCGCTGCGCACAGTGGCGTTTGGCGGCTGACGCAGGTTCAGGCGCTCAACCATCTGCTGGAAGCGTTCACGGTCTTCGGCACGGTCGATAGCGTCAGGGCTGGTACCGATGATCGGCACGCCAGCAGCTTCAAGTGCGCGAGCCAGTTTCAACGGGGTTTGGCCGCCGTACTGGACGATCACGCCTTTTGGCTTCTCGACGCGGCAGATTTCCAGTACGTCTTCCAGCGTTACCGGCTCGAAGTACAGACGGTCGGAAGTGTCGTAGTCAGTGGAAACAGTTTCCGGGTTGCAGTTGACCATGATGGTCTCGTACCCGTCTTCGCGCAGGGCGAGAGCGGCGTGTACGCAGCAATAATCGAACTCGATGCCTTGGCCGATACGGTTTGGACCGCCGCCCAGGATCATGATCTTGTCGCGGCCCGACGGCGCGGCTTCGCACTCTTCCTCGTAGGTGGAGTACATGTATGCAGTGTCGGTGGCGAACTCGGCCGCACAGGTATCAACGCGCTTGTAGACCGGGAAGATGTCCAGCTTGTGGCGATGGGTGCGCAGGTTCTTCTCGGTCACGCCCAGCAGCTTGGCCAGACGCATGTCGGAGAAACCTTTGCGCTTGAGGCGGAACATCAGGTCGCGGTCGATGGAGGACAGACCGAGGGTCTTGACCTTCTCTTCTTCCTTGATCAGATCTTCGATCTGCACCAGGAACCACGGGTCGATCATGTTCATGCCGAAGATGTCTTCGACGGTCATGCCGGCGCGGAAAGCATCGGCCACGTACCAGATACGCTCGGCACCCGGCACGGTCAGCTCGCGCTTGAGCACGCTCATGCTTTCCGGGTTGCTCAGGTCGAGCTTCTCGTCCAGACCGCAAACGCCCACTTCCAGGCCGCGCAGGGCTTTCTGCAGGGACTCCTGGAAGGTCCGGCCGATGGCCATGACTTCACCGACCGACTTCATCTGAGTGGTCAGGCGGGCGTCGGCTTTCGGGAATTTCTCGAAAGCGAAACGTGGCAGCTTGGTGACGACGTAATCGATCGACGGCTCGAAGGAAGCTGGCGTTGCGCCGCCGGTGATTTCGTTCTGCAGCTCGTCCAGGGTGTAACCGATCGCCAGCTTGGCGGCGATGCGCGCAATCGGGAAGCCGGTAGCTTTCGATGCCAGCGCCGAAGAACGCGATACACGCGGGTTCATCTCGATCACAACCATGCGGCCAGTGTCCGGGCAGATGCCGAACTGGACGTTGGAGCCACCGGTTTCCACACCGATCTCACGCAGCACCGCCAAAGAGGCGTTACGCATGATCTGGTATTCCTTGTCCGTCAGGGTCTGTGCCGGCGCAACGGTGATCGAGTCACCGGTGTGCACGCCCATCGGGTCGAAGTTTTCGATCGAGCAGACGATGATGCAGTTGTCCTTCTTATCGCGGACAACCTCCATCTCATATTCTTTCCAGCCGATCAGGGATTCGTCGATCAGCAGCTCTTTGGTCGGAGACAGGTCCAGGCCGCGGGCGCAGATTTCTTCGAACTCTTCACGGTTGTAGGCGATACCGCCGCCGGTGCCGCCCATGGTGAAGGACGGACGGATGATGCACGGGAAGCCCAGGCGCTCCAGGACCGCGTTGGCCTCTTCCATGCTGTGGGCGATACCGGAACGCGGGCAATCAAGGCCGATGGACTTCATGGCCTTGTCGAAACGCGAACGGTCTTCAGCCTTGTCGATGGTGTCGGCATTGGCGCCGATCATCTCTACGCCGAACTTCTCCAGGACGCCTTCGCGCTCCAGGTCCAGTGCGCAGTTCAGGGCGGTCTGGCCACCCATGGTTGGCAGCAGTGCGTCCGGACGCTCTTTCTCGATGATCTTGGCAACGGTCTGCCACTTGATCGGCTCGATGTAGGTGGCGTCGGCCATGTCCGGGTCGGTCATGATGGTGGCCGGGTTGGAGTTCACCAGGATGACGCGGTAGCCCTCTTCGCGCAGGGCTTTACAGGCCTGGGCGCCGGAGTAGTCGAATTCGCAGGCCTGGCCGATCACGATCGGGCCAGCGCCGAGAATCAGGATGCTTTTTATGTCTGTACGTTTTGGCATGGGTTTGTCACTCAAATCCGCAGGTCAGTCGGCAAGCCGTCTTGAACAATCTTTGAAGAGCCCGAGGGGGCCGCCGGTTTCCCGGGCCGCCCTCAGGCCGCTCAGTTAGCGTCGCTTGGCCATCTCATTGATGAAACGGTCGAACAGCGGCGCTACGTCGTTCGGGCCCGGGCTTGCTTCAGGGTGGCCCTGGAAGCTGAACGCGCTCTTGTCGGTGCGCTCAATACCTTGCAGGGAACCGTCGAACAGCGACTTGTGAATCGCCCGGACGTTGCCCGGCAGCGTCGCTTCATCTACCGCAAAACCGTGGTTCTGGCTGGTGATCATCACGACGCCGGTGTCCAGGTCCTGCACCGGGTGGTTGGCACCGTGGTGGCCGTGACCCATTTTCAGGGTCTTGGCGCCGGAAGCCAGGGCCAGCAGTTGGTGGCCGAGGCAGATGCCGAACACCGGGATCTCGGTTTCCAGCACTTCCTTGATCGCCTTGATGGCGTAGTCGCAAGGCTCCGGGTCACCCGGGCCGTTGGACAGGAACACGCCGTCCGGCTGCAGGGCCAGTACGTCGTTGGCCGGGGTCTGCGCAGGCACCACGGTCACGCGGCAACCGCGCTCGACCAGCATGCGCAGGATGTTGTGCTTGATACCGTAGTCGTAGGCCACGACGTGGTACGGCAGTTCGGAAGCTTCGATGGTCGCGTGGCTGTCGGTCTTCAAGTCCCAGACGGTGGAGCGCCACTCGTACGTTTCCTTGGTGCTGACGACTTTCGCCAGATCCATGCCTTTCAGGCCAGGGAAACCTTGGGCCGCTGCGATCGCCGCTTCTTCGGAGATGTTGTCACCGGCCATGATGCAGCCGTTCTGCGAGCCTTTTTCACGCAGGATGCGTGTCAGACGACGCGTATCGATACCGGCGATCGCCACAACGTTGTTGGCTTTCAGGTAATCGGACAGGGACATCGTGTTACGCCAGTTGCTCGCTACCAGTGGCAGGTCACGAATGACCAGGCCAGCCGACCAGACACGATCAGACTCGGCGTCTTCCGGTGTAGTACCGGTGTTGCCGATGTGCGGATAGGTCAGGGTAACGATCTGTTGGGCGTAGGAAGGATCAGTAAGGATTTCCTGATAGCCGGTCATGGCGGTGTTGAACACCACCTCTCCAACGGTCTGACCGTCGGCTCCAATGGCTTCGCCGCGAAAAATGCTGCCATCAGCAAGGGCGAGTATGGCTGGCTTAGTCAAGAAGACCTCCCGTAAATAAAGCCTGAAAGGGCGATCGCAGGTTGTAAAAAAGCGGAGTGACGTATGGACACGTCACCCCGCTTCTTCACTGAATTATTCTGCGCGCTTTTAGTGGACACACTAAAGCTGTAGCTTACAGAAAAAGGCTTTTTTGGTCCACCGCTAATGAGCCTTAAAGGCAGGGGAATGCGACAGGACGTCGCCTAGCGGGTAAAAACGGGGCCTCAGCATATTCCTGAGACCCCGTTTTAGCTACGTCTTAATGCAGGTCCAGCACGTCGCGCATGTCGTACAGGGCCGGCGCACGACCCTCAAGCCACAGCGCCGCACGTACAGCACCCTTGGCGAACGTCATACGGCTAGACGCCTTGTGGGTGATCTCAAGACGCTCACCCTCGGTTGCGAACAGCACGGTGTGATCGCCCACCACATCACCGCCGCGAACGGTGGCAAAACCGATGGTGTCGTGGGCGCGGGCACCGGTATGGCCTTCGCGGCCATACACCGCCACCTTCGACAGGTCACGACCCAGGGCATCGGCAATCGCCTCGCCCATACGCAATGCCGTACCGGACGGCGCATCGATCTTGTGCCGGTGATGAGTCTCGATGATCTCGATGTCAGCCTCATCACCCATCACCCGCGCCGCCATGTCGAGCAGCTTCAGCGACAGATTGACGCCGACGCTGAAATTGGCCGCGAACACGATTGGAATATCCTTGCCCGCCTCCACCAGCAGCTGCTTTTGCTCGGCGCTCAGGCCCGTTGTGCCGATCACCATGGCCTTGCCCGCCTTGCGGCAGAACGCCAGGTTTTTCAGCATCACGTCCGGCAGGGTGAAATCGATCAGCACGTCGAACTCGTCGGCAACCTGCTCCAGATTGCCGGACAACGAAACGCCGATCCGCCCCAGGGACGCCAACTCACCGGCGTCCGCACCAATCAAGGTGCTGCCGGGACGAACAATCGCCGCCGTCAGCCCGGAGGCCGGCGAGCGCGCCTGCACGGCCTCGACCAGGGTCTTGCCCATGCGCCCGGCAGCGCCCATCACCGCGATACGTCGCATACTCACTTCCTTACAGGTCGCCGAAGAAGCGCTTCACGCCTTCGAACCAGCCGGTGGTCTTTGGCGAATGAGTGTCATCGCCGGCCAGGGAGCTGCGGAACTCTTCCAGCAGTTCGCGCTGACGACGCCCCAGGTTCACCGGCGTCTCTACCGCCACACGGCACATCAGGTCACCAGCACCGCCACCGCGCACCGGCGCAACGCCTTTGCCACGGATACGGAACTGCTTGCCGGTCTGCGTACCCTCAGGGATCTTCAGCTTGACCCGACCGTCCAGCGTCGGAATCTCAAGCTCGCCACCCAGGGCCGCATCGACAAAGCTGATCGGCACTTCACAGAACAGATGCTTGCCGTCGCGCTGGAAGATCGAGTGCTCGCGCACATTGATCACCACGTACAGGTCGCCCGTCGGGCCGCCCTGAGTGCCCGCCTCGCCTTCGCCCGACAGACGAATGCGGTCGCCGGTATCAACACCCGCCGGCACTTTCACCGAGAGGGTCTTGTACTCTTCGACACGCCCCTCGCCGTGGCACGAGTCGCACGGATCGGAAATGATCTTGCCCTGGCCGTGGCAGCGCGGGCAGGTTTGCTGCACCGAGAAGAAGCCTTGCTGCATGCGTACCTGGCCGATACCGCCGCAAGTCGGGCAAGTGATCGGCGAGGAGCCTTTCTTGGCGCCCGAACCGTCGCACGGCTTGCAATTGACCAGCGTCGGAACACGGATATTGACGCTGGTACCGCGCACCGCTTCTTCCAGGTTCAGCTCCAGGGTGTAGCGCAGGTCGCTGCCACGCTGGGCACCGCCACGCTGGCCACCACGGCCGCCGCCAAAGAAGTCGCTGAACACGTCGCCGAAAATATCGGAGAAGTTCTGCCCGCCGAAACCGGCACCGCCGCCACCCATGCTTGGGTCGACACCAGCATGGCCATACTGGTCGTAAGCGGCGCGCTTGTTCGGATCACACAGGCATTCGTAGGCCTCATTGGCCTCTTTGAACAGCTCTTCGGATTCTTTGCTATCCGGATTACGGTCCGGGTGGTGCTTCATTGCCAGGCGACGGTAAGCCTTTTTCAGGTCCGCCTCGCTGGAGCCGCGCTCCACACCCAACACTTCGTAATAGTCACGCTTTGCCATAAGTCTTTGCACTCTTAAGGACGTCCGGCAAAACCCTCCTGAGCCTTGCCAAACTCGTTGAGCCCCAATACAGGCCCGGACCCAACTCACGTCAATTCAACGATCCTGGTCGTTACTGCTTTCAACCGGAAACCGGCCAAAAACGCGGTGACTGTCGTCCGGAAAGCAGGAGCATTCCCGATCACACCGCCAGCATCCGAGCGTTGTCGCATGCTGTAAAAATTCGCGTACCCCAGACACGCCAACGCGGGAGCAAGCTCCCGCGCGGCGACATCCTACCAGTCACCGCTTGTGAGCGGTCAACCGGGCGACCAAGTTACTTCTGGTCTTTGACTTCTTCGAACTCGGCATCGACAACATCGTCGTGCTTGGCTTCAGGTTCTGCCTGGTGTGCAGCACCATCAGCCGGCTGGCCTTGTTCGGCGTACATTTTCTGAGCCACTGGCGCAGAGACTTTCGACAGCTCTTCAACCTTGGCTTCGATAGCAGCCTTGTCGTCGCCTTTAACGGCGGCTTCCAGGGCAACTACTGCGGCTTCGATTGCAGTTTTCTCTTCGGCAGTCACTTTGTCGCCAGCGTCAGCGATCATTTTGCGAGTCGAGTGAACCAGTGCATCACCCTGGTTACGGGCAGCGGCCAGCTCTTCGAACTTGCGGTCTTCGTCAGCGTTGGCTTCAGCGTCACGGATCATCTGCTGGATTTCTTCCTCGGACAGACCCGAGTTAGCCTTGATCACGATCGACTGAGTCTTGCCGGTGGCCTTGTCTTTGGCGCCTACGTGCAGAATGCCGTTGGCGTCGATGTCGAAGGTCACTTCAATTTGTGGCACGCCACGTGGTGCTGGTGGAATCTCGGCCAGGTCGAACTTGCCCAGGGACTTGTTCTGACCGGCTTGCTTACGCTCACCTTGCAGCACGTGAATGGTCACGGCGCCCTGGTTGTCGTCGGCAGTCGAGAACACTTGCGATTTCTTGGTAGGAATCGTGGTGTTTTTCTCGATCAGCGCAGTCATCACGCCGCCCATGGTTTCGATACCCAGGGTCAGCGGGCTTACGTCCAGCAGCAGAACGTCTTTCACGTCGCCGGCCAATACCGCACCCTGGATGGCAGCACCCATGGCAACTGCTTCGTCCGGGTTCACGTCTTTACGCGCTTCTTTACCGAAGAACTCGGTAACCAGCTTCTGAACCAGTGGCATACGGGTCTGACCGCCCACCAGGATCACGTCGTTGATCGCGCCAACGTCGATACCCGAGTCTTTCAGCGCAATGCGGCAAGGCTCGATGGTGCGTTGAACCAGGTCTTCTACCAGCGCTTCCAGCTTGGCGCGGGAGATTTTCACGTTCAAGTGCTTAGGACCGGTAGCGTCTGCAGTGATGTACGGCAGGTTCACGTCGGTCGAATTGCTCGAAGACAGTTCGATCTTGGCTTTCTCAGCGGCTTCTTTCAGGCGCTGCATGGCCAGCGGGTCACCCTTGAGGTTCATGCCGCTTTCTTTCTTGAATTCGTCAACGAGGTAGTCGATCAGACGAATGTCAAAGTCTTCACCGCCCAGGAACGTGTCACCGTTGGTGGCCAACACTTCGAACTGGTGCTCGCCATCGACTTCAGCGATTTCGATCACGGAAACGTCGAAGGTACCGCCACCCAGGTCGTAAACGATCACAGTGTGGTCGCCCTTGGCCTTGTCCATACCGTAGGCCAGAGCGGCTGCGGTTGGTTCGTTGATGATACGTTTCACGTCCAGGCCAGCAATACGGCCGGCGTCTTTGGTCGCCTGGCGCTGGCTGTCGTTGAAGTAGGCCGGAACGGTGATCACCGCTTCAGTCACGGCTTCACCGAGGTAGTCTTCGGCGGTTTTCTTCATCTTTTTCAAGATTTCAGCCGAGATTTGTGGCGGCGACATTTTCTGGCCGTTCACTTCAACCCAGGCGTCGCCGTTGTCAGCCTTGGCGATTTTGTACGGGACCATCTTGATGTCTTTCTGTACGACTTCTTCGTCGAACTTACGACCGATCAGACGCTTCACCGCGTACAGGGTGTTATGCGGATTGGTCACAGCTTGACGCTTGGCGGACTGGCCCACCAGGATTTCGCCGTCGTTGGCATAAGCCACGATGGACGGAGTGGTGCGTGCGCCTTCAGCGTTTTCAATAACTTTGGATACGCCGTTTTCCAGCACGGAGACGCAGGAGTTGGTAGTCCCCAGGTCGATACCGATAATTTTGCCCATGATTTACTCTCCCGAAACTTAGATTTTTTTGCCGCAGCAGTGGTGGCTAACTGCGGCAGTACTTAAACGCTTGACTTATAGATGGGGCCGTTACGACTTATTTCAAGCCTGCTCATCAATAGAAGGTGCAACCGGTGCAGGAGCCTTGCTCACCACAACCATTGCCGGGCGCAGCAAGCGACCATTGAGCTGGTAACCCTTCTGGAACACCTTCAATACGCTGTTCGGCTCAAGATCAGCGTTTTCCTGCATCGCCATTGCCTGGTGATGCTCGGCATTGAACGGCTCGCCGCCTTGCGGATCGATAGCTTCCAGCTGATAACGCTTCAGGGTGTCCTGGAACATTTTCAGAGTCAGTTCGATCCCTTCGCGCATTGGGCGGATGTTTTCGTCGTCCGGATTGGACAGCTCAAGGCCACGCTCCAGGCTGTCGATGATCGGCAACAGATCACCGGCAAATTTTTCCAGGGCGAATTTGTGAGCTTTTTCTACATCCTGCTCGGCGCGGCGGCGGACGTTCTGCAGATCAGCGGCAACACGCAACGATTGATCCTGTGCGCCTGCCAATTGCTCTTCGAGCACTTGCACACGAGCGGCCAGGTCTTCACCTGCGGCCTGGTTGGCGTCTGGATTTTGCGTATCCTGCGTCTGTTCGTCAGCCATAGATTTCTCCTTTCAAAATCATGCGCGAACTCGACTCGCGCTTCTGTTCCGGTATATGGGGCCACAATTTTCAGGTTCAAGGGTTGAGGCGTGACCAAAAGTCTTTCACTTGTCCTGGATCAATTCTTATCAATCATTCCCTGTTGCGCTTAAAAAGCCAGTTATTCAAGCAAATCGGACTAAGCATCAGGATTGTCACCTCCAAACAAAACACTGTATAAATAACCAGACCTAAAGCCTGGGAGCGGCCGTCATGCTGGTGCACCTGTCCGTACATAACTACGCCATCGTTGAACATCTGGATCTTGAACTGGATCGCGGGATGAGCGTAATCACAGGCGAAACCGGCGCCGGCAAGTCGATCATGCTCGACGCCCTGGGCCTGACCCTGGGTGATCGCGCCGACAGCGGGGTGGTACGGCCGGGCGCCGACAAGGCCGATATCCTCGCCACCTTTGACCTGGCCGATATCCCGGAAGCCGAGGCCTGGCTTGCCGAGCGCGACCTTAACAATGAAGGCCCGTGCATCCTGCGCCGGGTGATCACGGCCGAAGGGCGCTCCCGCGGCTATATAAATGGCACGCCCTGCCCGCTCGGCGATTTGAAAGCCCTGGGCGAACTGCTGATCGATATCCACAGCCAGCATGAACACCAGTCCCTGCTGAAAACCGACACCCATCGCCGACTCCTCGACGAATACGCCGGTGCCACCGATCTTGCGCGCCAGGTGCAATTGGCTGCGCAGCGCTGGCGCCAGACCCGCCAGGAGCTGGAGCGCCTCTCCAACTCCGGCGACGAGCAGCGCGCCCGTCACCAGTTGCTCAGCTACCAACTGGAAGAACTGGAAAGCCTGGGGCTCGGCGAGACGGAACTGGAGCAACTGGAACAGGAACACAAGAACCTCACCAACGCCGAAACCCTGCTGGGTATCTGCCGGCAAGTGGTGGAGCAGTGCAGCGAAAGTGATTCCGGCAATGTGCTCAACGCCCTGACTGCCAGCCTGAACCGGCTATCCAGCGTGAATAACGCTTCGGGCTCGCTGAACGAAGCCACCACCTTGCTGACCAGCGCGCAAATCCAGGTAGAAGAAGCCGTGGGCGAACTGAACCGCTTTCTCGATCACTTCGATGCCGACCCAGCACGCCTGCAGGATATAGAAGAGCGCCTGGACACCATCTACACCCTGGCGCGCAAACACCGGATCCAGCCGACCGAAGTCGCAACCATGCAACAAAAGCTGCTGGATGAAATTGAAACCCTGAACGCCAACGACGAATCCATCGAGCGACTGGGTGAAGAGCTGGCGTCCTTTGCTCATCATTATCACGAGAAAGCCCGAGAGCTCAGTGACCTGCGCCATCAGGCAGCGACCGGCCTGGCCAGTGCGGTAGAGCAGGAAATCCAGCGCCTGGGCATGCCCGGCGGGCGCTTCACCATCGAGTTGCACACCAACACCAGCAATGAACTGCTGCCCAACGGCCTTGAACAGGTAGAACTGCTGGTCAGCGCGAACCCGGGCCAGCCACTCAAGGCACTGGCAAAGGTAGCTTCCGGCGGCGAGCTGTCGCGGATCAGCCTGGCGATTCAGGTGATCACCGCCCAGACCTCTCGCGTGCCAACACTGGTATTCGATGAAGTGGACGTAGGGATCGGCGGCCCGACGGCCGAGATCGTGGGCCAGTTGCTGCGCCGGCTGGGCGATCGCGGCCAGGTACTGACCGTCACCCACTTGCCACAAGTAGCCGCCCAAGGGCATCAGCACTTGTTCGTGCACAAGGTGCGAGGCAGCGATGCGACCCATACCGCCGTGTCCAAGCTGAACAAGACTGAACGGGTAGAAGAAGTGGCGCGGATGCTCGGCGGCATCGACCTGACCAAGGAGTCCTTGGCTCACGCGAAGAAAATGGTGGTAACCGCGAAGGTCTGAAGCCTGGCTTACTGAGTATTTTCTTTCTATAGAAAGCACGAAGGCGACCCTAGGGTCGCCTTCGATCGTTTCGCAGAGCGAATCTGCGTAGCTTTCTTACTTTTTCTTACGTATGTAGAGAACCAGATTGTGGTCCACCAAATCGAATCCATGCTGCTCAGCGATCATGTGCTGGAGCTTCTCGATTTCCGGACTGGTGAACTCGATAACCTCATTGGTATCCAGGTCAACCATGTGGTCGTGATGACCGCCGTCGGCCAATTCGAACACTGCATGACCGCCGTCGAAATTATGACGAACCACCAGTCCTGCTGCTTCAAACTGGGTCAGAACACGGTAAACCGTGGCCAGGCCGACGTCCTCGTTAGACTCCATCAGCGCCTTGTATACATCCTCGGCACTCATGTGGCGCTGCTCAGCAGAATCGAGCATTTGTAGAATCTTGACTCGTGGCAGAGTCACTTTAAGACCGGCTTTGCGTAGTTCGCTATTTTCAACCATGGTTAGCTTTCTCGCGGATGCTGCTTCGCAGCTTCTCTTAATACGGGTATGATCGGCGTTTACGTTGTCCCAGCCAAGATAGTGGAAGTCGCCCACCGATGCAAAACACCAAGCTCTTGCTAACCAGTTTCACCTTTGTGGGACTGCTCGCACTCGCCGGTTGTTCATTCCCCGGGGTTTACAAAATCGACATCCAGCAGGGCAATGTCGTCACGCAGGACATGATAGACCAGTTACGCCCGGGAATGACCCGACGGCAAGTACGGTTTATCATGGGCAATCCCCTGCTGACCGACACATTCCATGCCGATCGCTGGGATTATCTCTATAGCATCCAACCTGGTGGCGGTGAACGCCAGCAGGAGCGGGTCAGTGTCATCTTCAATGGCAATGACCAGCTCGTCAGCCTGTCGGGGGACTTCAAACCGGGCGTAAGCCGCGATGAAGCCTTGCTGGGCAAGGACAACGGCACCACCGCTCCTGCGCCCGCGCAGAACGAGGAGAAGCCCAAGTCCGAGGTACCGGCCAAGCCCGGCTCCTTGCTGGACGAGATCCAGAAAGGCGTCGACGGCGTACAAACCGTTCCGGTGCCGACTCCAGAACCCCTGGATGCCAGCCCGCAATAAGTTTGCAGCGCTCGATAAAAAGCCCGGCATGCCGGGCTTTTTGTTGCCTGCTGTTTCGCAAGCTATGAATTCTGCTGTTTTGCCTTGGCGGCCTTGGCCGCACGCAAACGACGTATCTCCATCGGATCTGCGAGCAATGGCCGATAGATCTCGATTCGGTCTCCAGCCTGCACCACACGCACGTCAGCGTCTGCCACCACCTTGCCGAAAATCCCCAAGGGGCAATCCTGCAGATTCAGCTCCGGAAATTGCGCAGCCATCCCCGAGCCCAACACTGCGGCCCTGAGGGTTGAGCCCGGTGCTACTGCCAGGCTCATCAACACCTGGCGATCCACCGCGGCGTACACCACCTCGATTTCAACCAATGGCTCAGCCATGCATTTGCTTGGCGCGCTGGCAAAACGCGTCCACCAGAGTATTCGCCGCCTGATTGAACAGTGGCCCCAGGGTGGCACGCACGATAGGGCCGGCATAGTCGAACGACAGGTCCAGGCTGATCTTGCAGGCTTTCTCGTTCAACGCCTTGAACACCCACACACCGTGCAACTGAGTGAACGGCCCTTCTTCGAGATTCATCTCGATGGACTGCCCGGGCACCAGCGTGTTGCGCGTGACAAAGTGCTGGCTCAAGCCGCCCTTTGCCACCCCCACGCTGGCAACCATGTGCTCATCACTGCTCTCCAACACCTCGGCAGTCGAACACCAAGGCAGGAACTCCGGGTAACGCGCCACGTCGTTGACCAGGTCATAGAGCGCCTGTGCCGGATAAGGCAACAGGGCCGAACGTTGAATATGCGTCGTCATGTGAGCGTTATTTCCACAGCTGAGCGGCAAACATCGCGAAAGGACAACAGGATTCGCGAAAGAAAAAAATCAAAAACCAGCCTGCATTGTCCGGGATTCATTCAACACGCTCAAGCACGCAGGTTGACCGTAGCCGACGCGCTCGCAACTCCCTATAATGCCGCCCCTATGGCTAAACAAAAGAAACACCCAACAGGGACCATCGCGCAAAATAAAAAGGCGCGACACGATTACTTCATCGAACATCGTTTCGAGGCTGGTCTGGTCCTGGCCGGCTGGGAAGTAAAAAGTCTGCGTGCCAGCAAGCTGCAGCTGGTCGACAGTTATGTGCTGCTCAAAGACGGCGAGGCATGGCTGCTCGGCAGTCATATCACGCCGCTGATGACCGCCAGCACCCACGTAATCGCCGACCCGGTGCGCACGCGCAAGCTGTTGCTCAATGCCCGCGAGCTGGAAAAGCTCCACGCCGCCGTGCAGCAAAAGGGCTACGCCTGTGTCTGCCTGTCGTGGTACTGGAGCAAGCACCTGGTCAAGTGCGAGATCGCACTGGGCAAGGGCAAGAAGGAATACGACAAGCGTGATACCGAGCGCGAGCGCGATTCCAACCGGGAATTGCAGCGTGCCGTGCGCAACAAGGGCAAGGAAGACTGACTTTCTTGTGACTTGATGTGGATGACGGAGCCCGCTCCCTCATCCACAGCATTTGCTACATCCCTTTGCGCCGTTCCGCCCGGGCCATGCGCTGAACCTCCTGCCGCACTTCCTCCAGCACTTCCTGCACATACAGCAGGTGACGTGTTGAGACTTCCCGTGCCTGCTCGGCACGCCCCTCGATAATCGCCAGGTACAGGTCCCGATGCTGATTGATCAGCATGTCGCGGGTCTCCGTACGCTGCTGGTACATGCCGCCAATATTGGTCACCACATTACGCTTGAGCAGGTCGAACAGGCCGCGAATGGTGTGCAGCAATACCGCGTTATGGCTGGCCTCGGCGATGGCCAGGTGAAACCTCGCATCCGCCGCACCCTCTTCCGCCCGACTCACTTCATCCGACCGCGTGTAGCAATCCTGCAACTCCTCGAACGCCGCGGTCAGCCGCTCGCGGTCCACCTCAGTGGCACGCAACGCTGCGTAATACGCGCAAGAGGCCTCCAGGGTCTGACGAAACTCCAGAAGATCACGCTGAGCCTCCGGATTATTTTCCAGCAGATGCAGCAGCGGATCACTGAAGGTTGAACCCAGCGACTCCACCACATAATTGCCACCACCTTGGCGACTGATCAGCAAACCTTTTGCCACCAGCTTTTGGATCGCCTCACGCAACGACGGCCGCGACACCCCGAACTGCTCGGCCAGTGCGCGCTCGGCCGGCAAGCGCTCGCCCGACTTCAGCGTGCCCTCAAGGATCATGCCCTCAAGCTGCTCGACGATGTCGTCAGACAAACGGCGCTGACGCACCTGATCAAACCCCATAACTCACTCTCCACCATCCCGACCACTCGCCGGGGCCCCTATTCTGGCCTATCGCCGAGTATCCGGCACCTATCAGAACGCCCTCGTTTAAGCCAATCAGCCCCCACCAACCCCGACCTACGACCAAAGATTCACAAGCGGCAAATTGACACATCCCCCAGAAGGCTTTTAACCTAGCCAACGGTGATTATAAATTGGTAATACCAATTACCCAAATCATCCAAGCAGTGCCTGACCAACAACAATTAGGGGCCACCCCATATGCAAACCTGGCAACAGCTCTACAGCCCGCTCGGCAGCCTCGGCCTGTCCGCACTGGCCGCCGTCATTCCCATCGTATTTTTCTTCCTGGCCCTGGCGGTGTTTCGCCTCAAAGGCCACGTTGCGGGCAGCATCACCCTGGCACTGTCGATCCTGGTGGCGATCTTTGCCTTCCAGATGCCGGTCGACATGGCGCTCGCCGCCGCCGGTTATGGCTTTGCCTACGGCCTATGGCCAATCGCCTGGATCATCGTCGCCGCCGTATTCCTGTACAAACTGACGGTCAAGAGCGGCCAGTTCGAAATCATCCGCAGCTCCGTGCTGTCGATTACCGACGACCAGCGCCTGCAAGTGCTGCTGATCGGCTTCTGCTTCGGCGCGTTCCTGGAAGGCGCCGCCGGTTTCGGCGCACCGGTGGCGATTACTGCCGCACTGCTGGTAGGCCTGGGTTTCAACCCGCTGTATGCCGCCGGCCTGTGCCTGATTGCCAATACCGCCCCCGTTGCGTTCGGCGCACTGGGGATTCCAATCATCGTGGCCGGGCAGGTGACCGGGATCGATGCATTCAAGATCGGCGCCATGGCCGGTCGCCAGCTGCCGCTGCTGTCGCTGTTCGTGCCGTTCTGGCTGGTGTTCATGATGGACGGCCTGCGCGGCGTCAAGGAAACCTGGCCTGCCGCGCTGGTTGCGGGCCTGAGCTTCGCCGTAACCCAGTTCTTCACCTCGAACTTCATCGGCCCGGAACTGCCGGACATCACCTCGGCCCTGGCCAGCCTGATTTCCCTGACCCTGTTCCTGAAAGTCTGGCAGCCCAAGCGTAGTGCCGGCGCGCAAATCGTTGGCGCAACGTCCGGCACTGCCGTCACTGCCAGCGCCGGTGGCTTTGGCCTGCCTCGCAACACCCTGGCTTCGCCTTACAGCCTGGGGGAAATTTTCAAGGCCTGGTCGCCGTTCCTGATCCTGACCGTGCTGGTCACCATCTGGACCCTCAAGCCGTTCAAGGCGATGTTCGCCGCCGGCGGCGCGATGTACAGCTCGGTATTCAACTTTGCGATCCCGCACCTGGATCAACTGGTGATCAAGGTTGCGCCCATCGTTGCCACCCCGACAGCCATCCCGGCGGTATTCAAGCTTGATCCGATTTCCGCCACCGGCACGGCGATTTTCTTCTCCGCCCTGGTATCGATGCTGGTGCTGAAGATTGATTTCAAAACTGGTCTGACCACCTTGAAAGAAACCTTTTATGAGCTGCGCTGGCCGATCCTTTCCATCGGCATGGTGCTGGCCTTTGCCTTCGTCACCAACTATTCGGGCATGTCATCAACCATGGCCCTGGTGCTGGCGGCTACCGGCGCGGCATTCCCGTTCTTCTCGCCATTCCTTGGCTGGCTCGGCGTGTTTCTGACCGGCTCCGACACCTCGTCCAACGCGCTGTTCAGCTCGCTGCAAGCCACTACCGCGCACCAGATCGGCGTCAACGACACCTTGCTGGTAGCGGCGAACACCAGCGGCGGCGTGACCGGCAAGATGATCTCGCCGCAGTCGATTGCCGTGGCATGCGCCGCCACTGGCCTGGTGGGCAAGGAATCCGACCTGTTCCGCTTTACCCTCAAGCACAGCCTGTTTTTCGCGACGATCGTCGGGCTGATCACCTTGGCCCAGGCTTACTGGTTCACCGGTATGCTGGTGCACTAAGACCTGCACGCGATAGGGTAAGAACCGACGCCGGGCAGCGATTCCGGCGTCTGCTATTTCTGGAGGACCGATGAGCCTGCCTGCTGCTTTTCTGAGCGACGCCGCACAACTGATCCCGAAAGATCGTCGTTTCGACGATCCACTTTCCACCCTCGCCTTCGGCACCGACGCCAGCTTTTACCGACTGATCCCACAACTGGTAATCCGGGTTGAATCGGAAGATGAAGTGGTGGCCTTGCTGCAACTGGCCCAGCGCGACCGCGTGCCGGTGACCTTTCGTGCGGCGGGCACCAGCCTTTCGGGACAGGCCATCAGCGACTCGGTACTGATCGTGCTGGGGGACAATTGGAACGGGCGCGAGATTCGCGGCCAGGGCACACAAATCCGCTTGCAGCCCGGCGTGATCGGGGCGCAAGCCAACGCCTGGCTGGCGCCATTCGGGCGCAAAATCGGTCCGGATCCGGCGTCGATCAATGCCTGCAAAATTGGCGGCATCGTCGCCAACAATGCCAGCGGCATGTGCTGCGGCACGGCCCAGAACACCTACCACACCTTGGCGGGCATTCGCCTGGTGCTGGCCGATGGTAGCCGCCTGGACACGGAAGATCCGGCCAGCGTTGCGGCCTTTCGCCAACGCCATGGCGAGCTGCTTGACCGCCTGGCGGCACTCGGTCGAGAAACCCGGGCCAACGCCGAATTGGCTGCAAAAATCCGCCACAAATACCGTCTGAAAAATACCACCGGGTTGTCACTCAACGCCCTGGTGGATTTCGACGAGCCACTGGATATCCTCAGCCATTTGCTGGTCGGCTCCGAAGGCACCCTGGGCTTTATCAGCGCAGTGACCTACGACACGGTGATCGACCACCCGAACAAAGCCTCGGCCCTGATCGTGTTCCCCGATGTGGAAACCTGCTGCAACGCGGTGACCGTACTCAAAACCCAACCTGTTTCAGCGGTTGAACTACTGGACCGCCGCAGCATGCGTTCGGTGCAGGACAAACCCGGCATGCCGGCTTTCGTACAGCAGCTATCGGAAAATGCCTGCGCCCTGTTGATCGAATCCCGCGCCGCCTCGCCCTCACTGCTGCATGAGCAACTGGCACTGATCATGGCTTCCCTGGCCAGCTTCCCGGTGGAGAAACAAGTCGACTTCACCGAAGACCCGGTGGAAAACGCCCGCCTGTGGGCGATCCGCAAAGACACCTTCCCCGCCGTGGGCGCCGTGCGTAAAACCGGCACCACCGTGATTATCGAAGACGTGACCTTCCCGGTGGAACAACTGGCCATTGGCGTTAATCGCCTGATCGAGCTGTTCGACAAACATCACTACGACGAAGCGATCCTTTTCGGACACGCCCTGGAAGGCAATCTGCACTTTGTGTTCACCCAAGGCTTCAACAGCGCGCAAGAAGTCGCACGCTACCAGGCGTTCATGGACGACGTCGCCCAGTTGGTGGCCGTGGAGTTTGGCGGCTCGCTGAAGGCCGAGCACGGTACCGGTCGCAACATGGCGCCCTTTGTCGAACTGGAATGGGGCAGCGATGCCTACCAATTGATGTGGCAGCTCAAGCGCCTGCTTGACCCCAACGGCATTCTCAACCCGGACGTGGTGCTCAGCGAAGACCCGCAAATCCACCTCAAGCACCTCAAGCCACTGCCCGCCGCCGACGAGCTTGTGGATAAGTGCATCGAGTGCGGTTTCTGCGAACCGGTGTGCCCGTCGAAGGGGCTGACCCTGAGCCCGCGCCAGCGCATTGTGATCTGGCGCGATATCCAGGCCAGGAAACGCGCCGGTATCGACACCACTGAACTGGAAGAGGCGTATCAATACCAGGGCATCGACACCTGCGCGGCGACCGGGCTTTGTGCCCAGCGCTGCCCGGTAGGCATCAATACCGGCGACCTGGTGAAAAAGCTGCGCAGCCGCGACGCCGACCGTACGAAAACCGCCGAATGGCTGTCGACGCACTTCGCCACGGCACTGCAAGGTGCGCGCTTCACCCTGCACGTGGCCAACGGTGCGCGCATGCTGCTGGGCGCTCCGCGACTGGCGAAGCTCTCGGCCACGGTAACCCGGCTGTCCAAGGGGCAAATCCCCCAGTGGACCAACGCCATGCCGCAACCGGAAAAGGCCATTCGCTTCAGCCCCGCCGTGAGCGATGAGCGCCCCCGCGTGGTGTACCTCGCCGCCTGCGTCTCACGCGCGATGGGCCCAGCAGCCGGTGACAAGGAACAGATGTCGCTGTACGACAAAACCCGCGGCCTGCTGGAAAAAGCCGGTTATCAGGTAGTCTTCCCCGACAATCAGGACAACCTCTGCTGCGGCCAACCATTCGCATCCAAGGGCTACGCCGAACAAGCCGAACACAAACGCCAGGAACTGATCGGCGCCCTGCTCCACGCCAGCCGTGGCGGCCTCGACCCGATCTACTGCGACACCAGCCCGTGCACCCTGCGCCTGGTCCAGGACCTGGCCGAAACCCGTCTCGACCTCTACGACCCCGTGCGTTTTATCCGCACGCACCTGATGGACCGCCTCGACTTCACCCCCCAGGAAGCCCCGATCGCCGTGCACGTCACCTGCAGCACCCAACACCTGGGAGAGAGCCAGGCGCTGATCGACCTGGCCAGGCAGTGCAGCAAAAACGTGGTGATCCCCGAAGGCATTCATTGCTGCGGGTTTGCCGGCGACAAAGGCTTCACCACGCCAGAGCTGAACGCGCACTCACTGCGCAGCCTGAAGGACGCCGTGCAGTATTGCAGCGAGGGTATCTCCACCAGCCGTACGTGTGAGATTGGCCTGACACAACACGGTGGAATTGATTACCACGGCCTGGTGTACCTGGTGGATCGAGTAACCCAGGCGCGCGCCCACTAGGGCCGCACTCTTTGGGTGCAAAACCTAATGATTTCGGGGTTTTTCGACTAATCCAGCGACAAAACAGAACCCCTGCGCGCCGGCGTAGTCATCTGCATAGGCCTCGACAAACGAGGCTCATCAGTGACCTCGCTGGCTGCACGGAAAACCGGCAGCATCGAGCCCTATTTGCACAAGGAGATACCCATGAAGCGTTCCGCTCTTGCTGGTTTGTTCATTACCGCTGCGATGCTGGCCTCCCCCGCGTTTGCGGCCGGAACAAAAGACGATCTGTGCCAAATCAACCTGGACAAAATCAACAACGGTAAAGCGTTGCTCGCCACCGACACCAGCGGCAAATCTGGCGAAATCGACACCGCCGTTTCCCAAGCCAAGGCAGCCCATGCGGCAGGCGATGACAAGAAATGCATCGAGATCACCTCCAAGGCCCTGCAAAGCCTGCAAGACTCGGACAAAGGCGGCAATCAGTAACTCGCTGATTGCCCGAGGCCAACCTTCGGGTTGGCCTTCTGTGACCGATTGACGTACACTGCACAGGCTTGTCACTCACTAAGAAACAACGAGTTACAAGCACGGGGCCGTTTAGGATTCGACGCCGGTTGCGAAACTTTAGGTGCATGCCGAGTTGGTAACAGAACTCGTAAATCCACTGTTGCAACTTCTTATAGTTGCCAATGACGAAACCTACGGGGAATACGCTCTCGCTGCGTAAGCAGCCTTAGCCCTTCCCTCCTGGTACCTTCGGGTCCAGCAATCATCAGGGGATGTCTGTAAACCCAAAGTGATTGTCATATAGAACAGAATCGCCGTGCAGTACGTTGTGGACGAAGCGGCTAAAACTTACACAACTCGCCCAAAGCACCCTGCCCTTCGGGTCGCTGAGGGTTAACTTAATAGAAACGGCTACGCATGTAGTACCGACAGCGGAGTACTGGCGGACGGGGGTTCAAATCCCCCCGGCTCCACCATTTGATCAACTAAAGACGTCCACGGACGTCTTTTTTTGTGCCTTGAATTCAGTAAATTTAAGGGTTTGTAGCTCTTTTGAGGGCCACAATGGTTTTTTGGGTTCCAGCCATCCTGGTATTCCCGGTGGTATTCCAGCCTACTTGGGGCTAATCTTGGGAATACCAAAAGGTGTCATGGAGCTCCTCCCATGTGCGCTCAAACAGCTCGCCTCTCCGACCGCCAGCTCAAGGCTGTCAAGCCCAAAGACAAGGACTACGTCCTCACGGATGGCGACGGCCTCCAGCTCCGCGTCCGAGTCAACCGCTCGATGCAGTGGAATTTCAACTACAGGCATCCAGTCACCAAGAATCGAATCAACATGGCGCTCGGTTCCTATCCCGAGGTCTCTCTGGCGCAAGCTCGGCGCAAAGCGGTTGATGCTAGGGAAGTACTTGCACGGGGGATCGATCCCAAGGCTCAGCGCAATGATCTCGCGCAGGCCAAGCTTGCCGAGACGGAACATACGTTCGAGAAAGTAGCTACCGCCTGGTTCGAGCTTAAAAAGGACTCGGTCACGCCCGCCTATGCCGAGGACATCTGGCGCTCACTCACGCTGCACGTTTTTCCGAGCATGAAATCGACACCGATCTCGGAAGTCAGCGCACCGATGGTGATAAAGATCCTTCGGCCTATCGAAGCCAAAGGCAGTTTGGAAACCGTGAAACGGGTTAGCCAGCGCCTCAACGAGATCATGACCTACGGGGTCAATTCAGGAATGATCTTCGCGAACCCGCTCAGCGGGATTCGGGCGGTGTTCAAGAAACCCAAGAAAGAGAACATGGCGGCGCTACCACCCGAGGAGCTTCCTGAGCTCATGCTGGAAATAGCGAACGCCAGTATCAAGCGCACGACCCGCTGCCTGATCGAATGGCAGTTGCACACGATGACTCGCCCCGCCGAGGCGGCGACTACTCGCTGGGCAGACATCGACTTTGAAAAGCGTGTCTGGACCATCCCACCGGAGCGGATGAAAAAGCGCCGCCCCCACAGCATCCCGCTGAGCGATCAAGCCATGGCATTGCTGGAAATACTGAAGCCCCACAGTGGTCATCGGGAATACGTCTTCCCGGCAGATCGAAACCCTCGTACTCATGCCAATAGCCAGACCGCCAACATGGCGTTGAAACGTATGGGCTTCCAGGACCGCTTGGTCAGCCACGGCATGCGCTCGATGGCCAGCACCATCTTGAATGAACATGGGTGGGACCCGGAGCTCATCGAAGTGGCGTTGGCGCACGTCGATAAGGATGAAGTGCGCAGCGCCTACAACCGAGCCGACTACATCGAGCGCCGGCGGCCGATGATGGCTTGGTGGAGCGAGTACATTCTGAAGGCGTCGACGGGCAATCTCTCGGCCAGCGCGATGAATGTGGCCAGGGATCGGAACGTAGTACCGATCCGATAGGACAGCGACAACGGCGACACTGGCGACAGCCCGCGTGGCAACTCAGTCTTTATCGTCTGAGCTGATGGCGACAGTCGCCAACTCGCCTCGCTCTTGGTTTCTCCGGCTAAGCCCGTGAGCACGGGGAGGCTTCGCATCCCCATGCTCACGGGCTAACACTAGAAAGCGACAAACGGCCACTTTGCCACTGACAGCCACCGACTTCCAAAGCACGCCAGAGGAGGAATCTGGCGTATTTCCATGTGCCCTTCACCAATTGACCCGGGCCGCGGTGACCGATAGAACGAAGGCTCAAAGCGCTGCCCTCGGCAGCACCCCAGATGACCAGAGCCTTCAAGGTCATGCCGCTAACCCGGTGGTTCATCCCAAAGTGCGATTCGCGCCCGGAGGCTCGCACGGTCATTCGCCAGAATGATGGACGCCCTCTAAACAATCCGCCTAGTGCGGCTGCCCGCTAACCCTTTAGCCCTGCAGCAACGAACCTGCTCGGCCAACGTTTTGCGCCAACCTATCGCCCGTCTCTTTTTCCAGAAAAGAGACGGGCGCTCCTACCACTGCTGCAGCCCACACCGTACGTAACTTTGCGGCAATTCCCCTCGTGACAATCGGCGTGACAAACGCTGATGTCACCAGCAACAGCGCTGTAGGTGATGGTGCCGCAGACCAAGGAATGGGCCGCACCTGAATGACAATCAGGCATGCCCCGGTCACCACATCGCTGCGTTCACCTGGCTCAGGATCTCGCGTCGCTGGTCTCGTCAGCCAGCGTAGCCTCCACCCGCCCACCGGTATCGGAGCTCAGGAGGCCAGATCATGAGAAGCCCAAGCTCCCGGTCGTAAGGAGCCGTCAGTCCTGCGTTAGTGGACAAACCTCACAGGTCGCAGGGGCCTTGATCCCTGATAACACTCAACAACCGTGGCGGGATGAGTGAGGACAAAGTCGATAACCTCAGGAGAATAGCGATGCAACTGTGCGAAGCATTCGAGCCACCACAACCCTTGCTGGAATACCTGCAGTCGCCACTGCCCTACCCGGTCGAAGCACTCGGGAATCTCTTGGGCCCTGCGGTTGAACGACTGGCCGAAGTGATCGGCGTGCCCTGCGCCATGGCTGCACAATCGATGCTGGCCAGCGCTGCCCTAGTAAGTCAGGGTCATGCCAATGTCCACCTCGACGGACGAACCTATCCGTTGTCGCTATACCTACTGACGGTGGCGTCCTCGGGTGATCGAAAAAGCGCGGTGGATCACCTGGCACTGAAGGCGGCGCGCGACTGGGAACGACAGCAGTGGACCCTGTATGCGGAAAAGCTCAAAGCTTATCGCGCCGCTACCAGCATCATGGCCAAACCCAAAACAACAAAGAAACGCGCGGAGGTGGAAGGCGGTGAGCTATCCGAGCCGGTACCGCCGAGACTGATCATTACCGAGCCCACCATCGAAGCGTTGATCAAAAGCCTGTGCCATGGCTTGCCCAGCATGGGCTTGTTCAATGATGAAGGTGGCCAACTCTTGGGCAGCAGCACCATGAGCAAAGAGAACCTGCTTAAGGCGATTACCACCTTGTCGACACTGTGGGATGGCAGCCCGATCGACCGGGCGCGCTCCATGGCTGGAGAAAGCCTGCGCGCCTATGACCGCCGCCTCAGCCTGCATTTGATGCTGCAGCCTTACTTGGCCAACCAGCTGCTCAAAGACTCGGTGATCAAAGGCCAAGGCATCCTGGGCCGCTGCCTGATCAGCTGGCCCGAACGTCTGGTCGGTCAGCGCTTGTACAAGGCAGTCGACCTGACGCGAGATGCCAAGGTTCAGCGCTACCAAACGCGCATTACCGCCCTACTGGATAAGCCACTGTCGCTGCACAAAGACAGTTCACTTAACCCCGCCAGGCTGGAACTGACGCCCAGCGCTCGCACTGCCTGGATTGATATTCACGACACCATCGAATGCCAGTCTGGCGAGTTCGGTGAACTGGCAGGAGTCCAATCCGTCGCAGGAAAAGCAGCGGCCAATGTGCTGCGCATCGCCGGTGTGCTCGCGGTAATTGAAGATGCGAATGTAGTGAGTGAGGCCCACATTCAACGCGCCTCAACACTGATGGATTACTACCTGGCGGAGATCCAACGCCTGACCGAACAAGAGCCAATCAACACTTTACGTGAGGAAGCGGATCGACTGCTGCGCTGGCTGACGCAAAAAGGCTGGACCCAATTCACCATCCGCGACCTCAATCGCAACGGCCCTCGCTTTGCCCGCAAGAGTAGCCATCACACCGCCACACTGCTCGTCGAGCTAATCACGCATAACTGGTTGAACAGTCGCGATGCCAAAACTTTCGAGGTCCGCCATGTTTCGCCTCAATGACTCGGTACGCTGCTACCAGGCGCAACATCAATCGCAACCAGAAACACGGCGTGTCGCCGCTTCTGTCGCCACCTTGTCGCCACGCGCCAGGCCAGGAATGACGCGGGTTGTCGCCACTGTCGCCGCAGCCGCCACCCCACCACTTGACCCCGCCAACATCGCCCTGCTGATCGAGCGACTGCGTGAGGAAGGGGCACTGCTGGAACACCAGGAGAACGCCCTCCTGATCCGCCCGACACACTGGCAGCAGGTGGACAGGCTCAGCCCCCACTGGAAAGCCCTGCTGCTCTTTCTGCAAACAAACGAAAACGGTGATGACGATGGCACTGGTCGGTCGGCGTGATGGTCGCAACTTTGGCTATGGCCGCCAGCTGAGCTACGCCGGCCCACAAGCGCTAAACGATTTGTTTGCCGGCGGCCACTTCGCCACGGTCAAAGCGCATAGCGATCGCTGGCAAGCGTTCGTGCGTTGGTGTCGATCAGTGGACGGCCCCGGTTACAACGATGCACGTCAGATCGATCGACGGACGCTGCAAGACTATGCCGCGTACCTGCGCCTGCAGATCCAGCAAGGTGAACTCTGCATCGCGACCGCGCAGAACCGCCTAAGCAGCGTCAACCGAACCCTCGCTGCGCTGCGCGGTGATCAGGACGTGAGGATCGCCAGCCCTAGCCTGGCGTTGGGACAGCAGCGCTCTAACGTACGCACCCGCGCGCCGGATGGCCAAGACCGCCAACAAGTGCAGCGAGTGATTGAGGCGCTTGGCGAACAGCACCACGAGCGGGTGGCGGCAATTGTTCTGTTGGCTCGAACAACCGGTATGCGCCTGCGCGAAGCGATCCTGGCTGACCTACCACGACTGCAACGCGAAGCCGAACACTTGGGCCGTATCAACATCCAGGACGGCACCAAAGGCGGCCGCTCAGGGGCATCAGCGCCGCGATGGCTCAATGCTAATGAAGAGGTGAAGGTGGCGCTACAGCTCGCCCGAAATGCGTCGCCGCCCCGCAGCCGCAACTTGCTGGCCCGAGGCGAAAGCTACGCCGCATTCCTGCAACAGACCGTACTCCCCGCCCGCGAAGTGCTACATGAACAAGCGCTTAAGGGCTTTCATGAACTGCGAGCGGCCTATGCCTGCGAGCGTTACGAACAGCTCACTGGCCACGCGGCCCCAGTCAATGGTGACCACTGCTATCGAATTGACCGCGACCTTGATCAACGGGCGCGCCAACAAATCAGCCTTGAGCTCGGGCATAACCGGATTGATGTGGTTTCGGCTTACATTGGAGGTAGAGCGTGACCAAGCCCTTCGATATGGCGCTGTTCCTGAGCGGCGTACTGACCGGCTCGAAGATCACGCAGCAACGCCACCTATGCCAAGCCCGAATCATGCAGGCCGCCATACAACAGCGATGGCAACGCGATAATCCCTGGACCTGGCAGCTCAAGCATGTGCGCTGGTTTTTCACTCAGCACCTGAAGGATCATTCCGACGCCACCCGGTATTACTATCGCCTCACCACCCTATTGATCTGGAAACGATTAGGGAATCACCGAGAAATGTTGATCCAACGCTCGAATAGAGCCCTTGGAAGCAGCGTCGTTTCTAGGCATGATACTGCATGTGGCCAGCATTACGACATCGAGTGCTGTTAGTTTCCGTTTAGGCGATAGGGATATGGAAGTAGCGATAAGGGTGATGTCTCGCGGACAGGAAATCGACCGCATCATGCGCCCCCTCAGAATGGATGGGGGGCGGCCTGCCGTCACCTACAGAAAATTGCTCTGGCCAGTAGAAGACGGCTGTATCCATATCGAAACCGAACACGATGCGGCCCTCTACCATGTGAGTACGAAGCTTGACGACTGGGTGGAGCTTGTCACGCGCGTACTACCAGAGTCACTCCCAACTCACATCGATGAGTGTGCAGAACTACTTCGTGCCTACTTCCGGGAAAATCTGCCTCATGGCGTTATACGCGCATCTTCCTCGCTGGTATCTGTTGGCCTAGAGAATGAAGCGCGCGACTTGCTAGTAGATTTCCTGCGCGAAAAGCACGACTCAGAACGCCTGAGCAAGCTGATACAGATGCAGCTGCTTTTCAGCGAAAGATCCAGCACCCCGCTCCCCCCTACGAATACAAATCCATCTGCTGAAAATACAGAGTCTGAGATCGATACAGCCATATCCATCGAAGATGAGAAAACACTGGACTGGGATTGGATACCAGCAGATGAGGCGCAAAAACCAGAAGTAGATGACCAAGTCCTGAGAACACAGGCCGAATCCACCCAAGAAACTATAGGTGCCTACCGCACCATAGAACGTGGCGCAGTGATTTCGGGCCTCGCCGAATCTCTGAGCGAATCAGTATGGGTCGAAGAGCTTCTTCTACCGCCACAAGGTCGCACTTCCTCACTTGGGGAGAACACGCTTTTAGAGCGCACGGCAAAACTCGGAACCATCGCATTGGACCTATTGAGATACTTTGCAGACAACCCGGGGGACCGAGCTGCCCACGCTGAATTGGTACTTGGATACCCTATCGCGGATATCAACAAACTACTTACGGGCTCCCTAAGCCACTACCTGAAGAGAAGCGGGCCAGGTGGATGGGAATGCCACCCGTGGGCTTTAAGCATTCTAACCGCCCTCGACGAAGCCTTGTGAACGCATCAGATCGCAGGGATGCTCACTGGCAATCTGCCGCACTACTCAAGAGCCCTCAGGCGCTCAAGCAACGCAAGCAGGGCGGTCTCAGGATGTCTGAGCTCGCACTCCCACAAGACCAGAACGTTCCATCCATCACTCTCCAACCTCTGCAATACCGTCAAGTCTCTTTCAACATTGGATTGAAGCTTGGCCGCCCAGAAATCGACTCGTGTCTTGGGCAAGACAGCATATTTACATCCAGCATGGCGATGCCAAAAACACCCATGTACAAAAATACAGACCCTGAGTCTAGACAGTATAATATCCGGTTTTCCCGGCAGGTCTTTGCGATAAAGTCGGAACCGGTAGCCATGGGCGTGCAGAAAGCGCCTGACTGTCATTTCCGGCTTGGTGCCCTTCCCTTTGATGCCAGCCATCATGCGGGATCTTGTGGCGCGGTCGACGACATCCATTTAGTACTTCCTCAAAACAGCGTGGTTTCATGAGTCGTAGCTATCCCATCCAGGTCGTGGATCTCTTTGCAGGCCCAGGCGGTCTCGGAGAGGGCTTTTCCTCTCACTCCAGCAACAATGCTGAGACCTTCGAGATCAAGGTCTCAGCCGAGATGGAGATCTCGGCTCGCTCCACTCTGCGACTCCGGGCTTTCTACAGGCTGCTGAAAAACCAACAACCCGAGGCCCTAGAGGATTATTACAACTTTTGCGAAACAGCAGATGTAGCGGAGCCCTACACAAACAGAAGTCTTGAGGCCTGGAAGCATGCTGACAACGAGGCGCAGCTGCTGGAGCTGGGTACAGAAGAAGGCAACATCCGGCTCGACAGAATGCTGGAACATCGCCTCGACGAAACCAAACCATGGGTTTTGATCGGCGGCCCACCATGCCAGGCCTACTCAATCGTCGGGCGTGCAAGAAATCGCGGAAAACTGGACTATCGAGCAGAGGACGATCATCGACACTTTCTCTATCGTGAATACCTGAGGATCATTCAAAAGAAAAGACCCGCAGTCTTCGTGATGGAGAACGTGAAAGGGATTCTTTCATCGAAAGTAGCTGGCGAGCAGATGTTTCCACAGATCCTGCGAGACCTCGCTGACCCGGACGCAGCATTGGGAGAAAGCGAAAACGGGCCAAAGTACAGGATCTGTTCGCTGGTAGCCGATGACATCTACGAAAGCGGAGCTGACCCGGACAGCATCGAACCAAGCAACTACATCATTCGGGCCGAGAACTACGGCGTTCCTCAGGCCAGGCATCGAGTGATACTTCTCGGTGTTTCCGAGGAGTATCTAAACGCTCTTGGAGATCACAAGCTATCACCAGTCCAAGGACCATCAATAGACAAGGTCATCGGCTGCCTACCGCCCTTGCGAAGCACTCTTACCAAAGTAAAGGACTCTCCTGATGTCTGGGCAGATACCGTGCGTGAGCATCTGAGGGAGCTGAACCAGGAGTGCCTTCTACAGGTACCCGATATGCCTGAAAGACTAGGTCTAGCCACAAAACTCGGTATTCTCGCCAGCAGCTACGATGGTAGAGACCTGAACTCGGGAGGATTACGTGTTCTCAAAAAGAGTGCATGGAATGGCGTGACAGGCACCCACCTCGATGGCTGGCTGCAGGATCCTCGGCTCAAGTATTGGCTCAATCATGAAGCACGAGGGCACATGAGCTCCGATCTGCGTAGATACGTTTACGCTACCGCCTTTGCCGAGACATACAAGGACTCGCCCAAAGGCCACCATGACTTCAACCTGCCAGGACTCGAACCAGACCATAAAAACTGGAAGACCGGAAAGTTCAGCGACCGCTTCCGGGTACAGAGATCGGGCATTCCCTCCACGACGATAACCAGCCATATCGCCAAGGACGGTCACTACTTTATTCATTATGATCCCAGACAATGCAGAAGCCTGACTGTCCGCGAGGCCGCCCGACTGCAAACTTTCCCTGACAACTATTTCTTTCTCGGAAACAGAACGCAGCAATTCCATCAAGTGGGCAACGCAGTTCCACCGCTTCTGGCTCGACAGATTGCAGATGTTGTAGCGCGCATTATCAGAAACGGAAAAGACACGAGATAGAGTCAATCCAGGCACTACATGCTCGACAGGGAGAGTTCACTTGCCACCGTCATTCAAGAGTCGAAATGCCCCTCCAAAGGCCAGCGCAATGGTCGAGGCACTGCGTGGGCTTGGCTACAACACACAGACAGCACTGGCCGACATTATCGACAACAGTGTAGCGGCAGGTGCGTCGGAAGTCAGAGTCGAACTAATCTGGGCAGAGACAGAGAGCCGAATTACCTGCCTAGACAACGGCACTGGAATGTCAGCAGCCGGGCTTGATCTTGCCATGAGACTGGGCGAGCGAAACCCGCTAGAGGAGCGATCAAAGTCTGATCTTGGTCGTTTTGGCCTTGGACTCAAGACCGCCTCCTTCTCACAGTGTCGCAGGCTGACTGTAGCGACAATCGGCACCGACAACATGCAGTCTCTACGCTGGGACCTCGACTACCTAGCCAATAGCCATGATGGCGGCTGGCACCTTCTAGAGGGCCCCCACCCAGGCTCGGAGAAATGTCTGGCGCCTCTTTCTGATGCAGGCAAAGGAACAATGGTGCTGTGGGAGGAACTAGACAGAATTATTACGCCAGGAAGTACGGTTCAGGACTTTCTTAACCTTGCCGACAAGGTGGAGCAGCATCTCGGAATGGTCTTTCACCGATACCTTGAAGGAAGCAGGCCCCGCCTCAGAGTTCTGCTCAATGGTCAGCCCGTAAGGCCTTGGGATCCCTTTATGACGGACCATCCGGGAAAGCCATACAACCCTCCCGTATTCAAACATCCATCCATCAGAGGTATCGAGGCCGAATGTCATGTTCTACCGCACAAGGACATGCTTTCGCCTGAAGACTTCGAGCGCTTGGGCGGCCCTGATGGCTGGACAGCGCAACAGGGATTCTACGTTTATCGCAACGAACGCCTTCTGGTAGCAGGCAGCTGGCTTGGGCTGGGAACCGGTAGATCTTGGACAAAGGACGAAGCCCATCGCCTGGCCAGAATCCGGATTGATATCCCGAACTCTGCAGATGCCGACTGGAAAATCGATATCAGGAAGTCCACAGCACGGCCCCCCATCTATCTTAGAGACTGGTTGACCAGCTTAGCCGAAGCGACCCGTGCCCGCGCCAGACGAGCTTTTGCCCATAGAGGACGACCAACATTGCTTGGCAACAAGCAGGTTGCTGAAGCATGGAAGGTCGAACGGCTCGCCAGTGGAATGCGATACAGAATAGATAGCGACCACCCTGCAGTAAGAGACGTTCTGGATGAAGCAGGAACATTGCTCCCCCAGATCAAGGCAATGCTGCGAGTTATCGAAGAAACCGTTCCTGTCCAGCGGATATGGATTGATACGGCAGAAAACAAGGATACCCCGTGTACGGGGTTCGAGAAGGCACCATCCAGCGAGGTCAGTGAGATTCTGATGGTCATGTACCGCGGCATGGTCGAGAGGAAGGGATACTCAGCCTCCTCCGCCAAGGAACAACTCCGAGCGACAGAACCCTTCCATGCCTTCCCTTACTTGGTAGATGCTCTGCCTGACAATTTATAAGGAGTCGTAGCGAATGTCCGAGGACAACAAATGGAGTGTGGTCAAAATCGTCCAGGAAATGCTTGCAGACGAACAGGACAAGTCAGCAATTACTCCGACCCTGATTTCGCAAAAGATCGACATGGTGCTGAAGATCATGCCGACCAAGGCAGAAGGGCTCGACCGCACCGCTGTCACTGACGAACTCATTAGGCGATTCAGTATCTGGGTTGGTGATGATTCGTCGCTTGTCGATATGGCCGGGCACATACCCTGGCTTACCAGCGAGCGAAAGAAGGAGTGGCGCTACTGGCGGCGATACAGAGAATGGCAGGAGAAGAAACTGCCATGGAGCGCTATAGAAGCACTCGACAAGACAACCGACAACATCCTCTCGATGCTCGAAGATCCGAAACGCGAAGGCTCATGGGATCGTCGCGGTATGGTGGTTGGTCATGTGCAGTCAGGAAAGACAGGGAACTATACGGGCCTGATCTGCAAGGCAGCCGATGCTGGCTACAAGATAATCATCGTACTGGCAGGCCTTCACAACAACCTGCGTTCCCAAACGCAAATGCGACTGGATGAAGGATTTCTTGGCTACGAGACCAGCCCCATTGAGGGTGAAGGCAACGTTGCAATTGGAGTAGGAAAGATTGATCCTTCACCGGCTCTACGCCCGCAGTACGTAACCAATAGGACAGAGACAGGTGACTTCAATACCAAGTTCGTAAAGAACCTTGGCGTATCACCTGAACAGAAGCCGTGGCTTTTCGTAGTAAAGAAGAACAAGACAGTCCTACAGCGCCTTTTGAAGTGGATTCACAAACATGTGGCTGAAACGACAGACCCGGAGACTGGCCGCCCACTGGTAACGCATCTCCCCCTTCTGATCGTTGACGACGAAGCGGACCATGCATCAGTGGATACAGGAGAGAAAGTTGTCGACGACAACGGCCAGCCGGACCTTGAACACGAGCCAACGGCAATAAACAGCCTCATTCGCCAAATATTGCACTCCTTTTCAAGAAAGGCCTATATCGGCTACACCGCCACGCCGTTTGCGAACATCTATATCCATGAACAAGGCGAGACCACCAAGGAAGGACCAGACCTGTTCCCGGCAGCATTTATCACCAATCTCTCAGCCCCATCCAGTTACGTAGGTCCATCAAGAGTCTTCGGGCTGGCTAGCGAAAATGGGCGACTCGGTGCGCTCGATCTGGTTCGCCCGGTCACGGACCAGTGCTCGGAAGATGGCAAGAGTGGCTGGATGCCTGTTAGTCACAAAAGCAGTCATACGCCCCCAGATATCATGCCGCCCTCACTTATCGAGGCAATACAGGCATTCATCCTTGCATGCACAATTCGACAACTTCGTGGTCAGGGAGCAGAGCACAGCTCCATGCTGGTTCACGTTACCCGCTTCAACCTTGTTCAGCAGCATGTACACGGACAAGTCTACGATTACGTGATGCATTTGAAACAGCGTCTCAGACGACGCATTGATCATCAGGGCGCTCTATCCGAACTGCGTAGCCTGTGGAGCCGTGACTTCCTGTCAACTAGCGACAGCGTTGAAAAGCAAACGTCGGAGTCGCCTCACCGCACAATTACAGACTGGATTGAGATAGAACAGGCTCTACCGGATCTGCTGGAGCAGATCGATGTGCGCATGATCAATGGTACGGCAAAGGATGCATTGGACTATGCCGACAGCGCCACGGGACTAAAAGTCATTGCCATCGGCGGTGACAAACTGGCACGTGGGCTTACGCTTGAGGGACTATGCGTCAGCTACTTTCTCCGCGCCTCCAAGATGTACGACACACTGATGCAAATGGGCCGCTGGTTTGGCTATCGACCAGGCTACCTAGATTTGTGTCGCCTTTACACCACGGAAGATCTAGTCGAATGGTTCGAACACATTGCCGATGCTGCCGAAGAGCTTAGAGCCGAATTCGACTTCATGATGGATAGCGGCCTTACGCCACGCGACTATGGTCTCAAGGTAGTGTCCCATCCCGTGTTGATGGTCACATCACCGCTGAAAATGCGGACGGCAAAAACCCTGCATCTGTCTTTCAGCGGTGACATTGTCGAAACGGTCAGTTTCTTCAAAAACCCTGCAAAGCTCGAACAGAACCTGGGTGCTTTCAACTTCCTTGCCGATAGCTTGGGAATGCCGTCCTTAATCCCTTCTCAGAGCCGAAATGGCCGAAAAGACAACTGGAACGGTGTGAATTGGGTTGATGTTCCGGTGCAGCCGGTAGTCGACTTTCTAAGGTCGTATCAAACGCACCCGGATTCCCGGAAGGTTAGAAGCGATCTACTCGCGAACTTCATAGAGGAAATGAGCCGCATCGGCGAGCTTACCTCTTGGACTGTTGCCGTAATCGGTGGTGGTGTTGCGGAGACGGAGAACGTTGCGGGCTTTCAGATCAAACGCATGAAGCGAAAAAACAAATCTCTGGATACTGACGATAAGTATTCCATTGGCCGCCTGCTGTCACCTCAGGACGAGGCGCTGGATATCGATGAGCCGGCATGGAATGCCGCACTTGAGTTGACGCAGAAAAGCTGGAAACCCGACCCGGGTCGCTCAAGAGGCAGAGAATTGCCTGAGGTTCCAAGCGGCCCCTACATCAGACGTATCCGTGGCCTTGGGGCCGACACCGTAGTCCCCGCCCCCGAAAGAGGGCTGCTGCTGATATCTATTCTCGACCCGGAGCAATCTGACGTTTCAGGCGTTAAAACTCCTATCATTGCATTTGCTATCAGCTTTCCTTCGAGCCATGCGGGGAAATCAGTGCCTTATGTCGTCACAAACCTTCTGTGGGAGCAGCAATATGGCGGCGCTGAGTAGCACCGAAATTCTGGGTACCTGGAGGGCGCTTCCCGGTAACGCATCGATCCCCGGATGGAGATCCATAGATCTCTTTCAGTCAGGCACCTGTCGAGTAAAAGCCGCTAGGCATGCTCCCGGAAATGAAGAGGCCATTCTGATTGGGTTTTCGAGTGCCAAGTTAGCTCCGACCTCACAGCTACCCCAAGGACAGGGATTTCGCATGGAAAGAGCGACTCTTGGCGAGACTGCTGGCGAATATCAATGGCTTGCAGTCGTTCGCCAATCTGCGGGCAATCTTGAACTGTTTGCCACTGTTGTGACGGATGTCTGCGGGCTTATTGACTCATCCGATAGCTACCCTGAAGAGCTGCTGTATCAACGGCTGCTTGGAAGGGTACGCGGATGGCAGGAGTTCATGCGCAGGGGCCGTGAAGGACTTAGCGTCGAGGCCGAACTGGGGCTTGTAGGTGAGATCTGCCTGCTGCGCTACCTTTTTGATGAAGGCGTACCGCTTTTCTCTGCAGTTGATGGATGGAAAGGACCGCTCGACGGCCTGCATGACTTCCAACTGGGGACAGGTGCAATAGAGGTCAAATCAACAATGGCCACGGAAGGCTTTCCAGTAAGGATTGCCTCTTTGGACCAGTTGGACGACTCCCAGTGCCCGCCACTCTTCCTTGCAGCGCTCCGCTTTGGATCGAACGAGTCGGGCATAACTCTTCCCGAGTACGTATCGAATACTCGCCATCTTCTGGAGCCCGATCCTGCAGCGACAAGACTTTTCGAGCAGGCACTCCTTCATGTCGGCTATCTGGACATGCAGGCAGAAACCTACACACGTCGTTTTTCGCTAGGCGAGATCAGGATCCATCTCGTGGATTCGGAATTTCCTAAGCTGACACCTTTCAACATCCCTACACCTATTCGCCGAGCGCAGTATGAACTCGATCTGGCATTGCTTCCGGTCGATAACTGCCCTCTTTCGGATGTGCTTGAGAAACTTGGAGTCGTTTGATGGAACTTGTGGACTTTCTGCGAGAAACGCAGGCATCAATCAGAGAAGAAATAGAGAAAGATGTTGCTCCAGGTGCAGCGCCGGTTCCTGCCGAGGCCGTTTTCACCGAGCAGGTAATGACACATATGGCAGATGAAGGCATCACCTTTGAGCCAACGGTCTGTCATTACGAGGCAAAAGTCGGAGGCAGCATCGGCGGGAAAAGCGCGGCCTATAAGGTCAGAATCAGTGGCTACTCGGTGTCCGAAACCACAGACGAAAATGGAAGCCCCGACAGGCTCGATCTTTTTGTCAGTCTCTATAAGGCACTGGACGAAATCGAATCCCTTCCCGACCAAGAAGTAGGCAAGGCGGCAAAAGAAGGCCTGCAGTTCCTCAGGTTCTGCGCAACCGGGCAGCTAGCCGGAAAGCTCGATGAAACCAATGATGCCTACGCGCTGGTAACGGAAGTCGAACGTATCTTCAAGACACTCGACAACATAAGGATCTTCATAATTACTGACGCGCTGGTCAAAACAAGGACCTACGCCCCCCATGATGTCGAAGGCAAGCAGGTCCGACTTGAAGTCATGGATATTCAGCGCTTGTTTAACCATTGGCAACAAGGCCGACCGCGCGATGAACTAATAGTCAATTTTCAGGACCTCTGCGGAACAGCGCTACCAAGCGTATGGGTTCCGGGCTCAGGTGACGACGAGTATGACTATGCTCTGACAGCAGTACCTGGTGAGGCACTACGCTTTCTCTACGAAAAATACGGCCCGCGCATTCTTGAAGCCAACGTACGCTCATTCCTTGGGGTAAACAGCAAAGGAGTGAACAAGGGGATTCGCGACAGTCTGCGGAATAATCCTGACCGTTTCATGGCATACAACAATGGCATCGTTGTTGTGGCCGATGCAGCCAAACTGGACCGCGCTAAAGATGGATCAACGGGCATCCTGTGGCTGCAGGGTATGCAAATAGTTAACGGCGGGCAGACGACTGCCTCCATCTACTTCGCCAAGAAGAAAAATCCTGAGATAGATCTGAGTAACGTACGAGTCCCAGCCAAGATCATCGTGCTGCGAAATGGGCAAGGTGATGACGAAGAGCTGATCTCGAATATTTCTCGCTATGCCAACAGCCAGAATGTCGTCAAGCAGTCAGACCTTTCCGCCAACAAGCCATTCCACCGTGAGTTGGAGAAACTGTCCATGCGCACATATTGTCCGGATGGTGTGGGCCGCTGGTTCTACGAACGATCAGCAGGAAGCTACAAGGTGATGCTGGAAAAGGAGGCGACTACACCTGCTCAAAAGAAAAAACTGCAGGTTGCCATCCCGACATTCCGCAAGATCACCAAGCCAGATCTAGCGAAGTTTCTGCTCACTTGGGAGCAAAAACCTCATGTTGTTGGACTGGGTAGCCAGAAGAATTTTCAGGCATTCATGGATGAGCTAGCCGAACGAGAGGGCGCTGGGGGAAATGTGATCCCGGACCAAGAGCAGTTCAAAGAAATGATTGCAAAGGCAATCCTCTTCAAGTCTGCCCAGAAGATTATCAGACCCTTGTTCCCCGCATTCCAAGGCAACATCACGGTCTACACGGTCTCGGTGCTCGCGCTTAAAATGGGTAATAATTTCAACTTTCAACGTGTCTGGCAGGAGCAAGCCATTTCACTACAGCTGCAAAGACAACTAGCAACTTGGGCGCATGAGGTAAATGAAGCACTTCATCGCGGCGCTGGTGGAAAAATGATCTCCGAATGGGCCAAGAAACAAGAGTGCTGGGGACAGGTAAGCGATACTCGCTATTCTGAATTAGAGAAAAACATCCCAGAGCACTTCATCCCTGAAACTTTAAAGTGAGGAAAACAAACCTGCTATTTGGAAGCAGGCGCAACAGATGACTACGCAGTAGATATAACCCAAAAAAATAGTCTAAAATCGCTGAAATTTTACCTTTTCAAATACAATTTTATGAAAAAAATCTTGAAGTATCTGTAGAACAGCTTTATTAAGCACAACCCAGACAGCCACCCCAAAGACTTCCGTTAACACGAGTTTAATTTTATAGGAATATTAAATATGGATCTTTCAGCGGAGCAAAATTTAAGAAACCTAGCCGACTCAGAGCTAATACGAATACTAGATTCACTCCCTAAAGATCCAATATCAAAAATGACCTTATTCATAGACATGATGAGGTTTCTAGATTATTTTACCGTATATAAAGACTCGCTACCTAAGGAGCAAATAACTTCGACCTCAGAGTCAGAGCTATATAGACTTGGCTGGGGAATGGCCATAAAGCATTTTTTTGTAGACATCGGAAAGCCGGGAATACCAGTTAGGGAAAGTACTACCGAAACAAGAAAAATTGCAGCTCAAGTATTGTATCGACTAGGAGCGATCGCCTTCCTAAAAAACATTTCAGACTTAAACTGTACCGGACTGATAGATATCCACACCTCCACTGACCAAATAACAGTGACCGCACGAGAAGAGATCACATATCAACTTATGGATGCACTACAGTCCACATACGCATCTCAAATCGATCTAGCGGTAAGAAAAAACACAACCGGCTTCTCGAATGGATGGAAAGTTTTTAGCTTTGATGAAGAACCCGATGAAATAAAGGCTGTTGGTGCATTCTATGGCTTCAATAACTCCAGCCTACACAAAGACAAAAAAATTGAAAATGTAAGAATACTGATGGAACCATTGATATTCCCTCATGACTTGGGACATGGAGTCATGATGGGGTACGGTGCTGACCCTCGAGTCGATAATCATTTCTTCTCTCTAGCCCTTGACTGGATAAGAGAGGCACGAGACCAAGCAGGGCTTCATCCTAGTGTAAAAATCAACGGAATAAGCGCCGTACACATCATAGTCGTCACTGCTGTGATCATAGCACTGCATACTAAACACATTACATTTGCAGATATAGCACTCCATAAAATAAAGGAAATATCAATACCGCAAAGCCTGACCATCTGGACCACGCAAAGTGACCTTATAGATGCAGTTATGGCTCATACAGGTTTCGAGAAAGACCTGACATCTGAAATTCTCGACATAATATCTTTTAAAATATCAGACCTTTCCACATTCAAAAGCGGCAGTTATATTTCACCACTACTACTTGACATGGGCAATGGAATGTTTCTTCGGCCCGTCGCCAGCATACTCAGAAACCCATTTCATTCAATGATTGAACTACTCACGCAAAGAGACATAAATACAACCAACGCTATCGCGCTCCCTAGAGAAGACTGGCTTAGAAGCCACATTTATTACATGTTCATGGGAAATCGATACAAGCGGGTAACAGGAAATATTAAGTTACGAAATGCAGGACGAACAATTACCGATCTAGACGGCGCTATTTATGATACTGTTTCAGGAAACCTTGCGCTCTTTCAGTTGAAGTGGCAGGACTATTTTGTTTTTGATGTTAAAAAGCTTCGAAGCAAGGCAAAAAATCTTGCTTCCGAGATAGATTCGTGGGGGGAGGCTGTAGAATCATGGCTGAAAGATAAAAGTTCAGATGAACTCGTAAAAACGCTGCGACTGAAGCTTCCAGAAGGAAGGTCAATTACCAGAATTTATCTTTTTGGAATTTCTTGGTCGGCCTTCCGTGTTCAAGGGTATGGCTACAGCCGCGAGGCCAGCCATGTAGCCTGTTGTAACCTTCCAATGTTTCGTCGAGTTCGCTACAGCATTGGGAAAAGTATTGATGTATTTGGTGACATCTTTGAACAGCTATTAAAAGAACAAACACACATAGATGAAAACATAAAAAAAGAGTCCTTAGATCTATATCTACCCGGGATAAAAGTGAGACTCAAAGACCTGTTCTTTAGTTACTGCCCCCCCCGAATCTTGTCTGCGTGATCTGCTCTTGGTCGATTTCTTCTTGTCGTCATCTGCAGCTGCAGGCAGTTTACTGCCAATCATGGTTATGAAGCGTGCTGTCAGATCGACTGCAAAACGGGTGGTCACGTGGAGTGCTGTATTCCAATAAAAAAATTAAATCTATATAAATATTATAAATCAATATCTTACCAGCCGGATTCAAATTACCCCGGCCCACCAAATACGAAGCACCACCAAAACCCGCCTTGTGCGGGTTTTGTCGTTTCTGGCCTCCTGAAAACACACCGCCGAATGGCCCTTCGGATTTTTCCCGCAAGACATCGCGCCCTTGGTGAACTGGTGCTCATCAATCGACACGACTAGCCTTGAAACGTCGCTGCAAAATCAGCGACCGGGTTTAGCAGCTCGGTTAATATCAAGGCATGCAATGCCACCATCCGTTCAAGCGAGCATCCGCGTTCGCTAGTCCGCGTTATGGCGGCTGTGCGTGGGGCACTTTCGAGTGCGCTGGGTTCCTTGATTCCTGGTCTGCTAACCCGCGTACAGTCGCCACCCTTTTCGTTTAGCAGCGATGTCTGGCGACTCCACCAATCAAGGAGTTGCAGTCATGAAAAAGCACACCCCCAATCCTCCATGCCCCAGCCAATCCGGCACGGATATCTTCTGTATCGCCCAAAACATCGACCCCGAAACCCTGCTCGTACAGGCCTGCGAAACCCTCGCCTCACTGAACGCGCTCACTACCGACCTGGCTTTCGAGTTCGATGGCGCCTTTCGCCATAAACTCCTGGCCACCCAGCAATTGAGCGTCCTCGGTGAGTTGCTGGTGAAGCGCGCACTGGACATTCTTGTGCCAACGGCAGATTCAGAAGCTACGGGAAGGTCCGTTTCCTGACAGGAAACATGACGATCCGTTTGAGCGCCCCAAAAGTAAGAAAAAGGTGAGGGTCTATTTTCTTTTAAGATAAACCCCACCTTTGTTGAAACATAAGGATGTGTGCCGCAATGAACAAGAATTCCTACGCCTACCTGATACCTGTCGTGCTGGGCGTACAGCTTCTGTTGGCCGTGCTGTTTATATGGCAGTTCAGCATCTCACCCGCCATCCACTTCAAACCGGTCGCGGAGAAAGCCTGTTTATCCGTATCTCTCGTCCTGACCCTGGCTGCGTCCGTGATTGTCTGGCGGGTAAGAAAACCTCAGCTGCGGCTCGAAAAAAAATGGACCCTGCTTAAGGCGTTTGCCGGGATGTTCATCCTATGCACGCTGGCCTCGGTGACGCTGTTTTCGTTGGCCATTTTATGTTCGGGCGGCATCCGCAGCAGCTATACGGCTCACTACGAATATTCGTCAGGCGGCAGTAAAAGCTGCAGCGGAATCAGGGTCTTCGATGCTGAGCTGAATAATACGATTAAAATCTGCCGCCCCACGTGGATCGGTTATCGCGATGAAGTGAGGGTGGTGAAAGTCAGCAATGACCTGGGGATCGTTGTGAAAGAGGCCGTTATCCTTTGAGCGAGAAAGCCCTCCAGCCCCTGATCAGCAGCGATGCCCAACGCTGGCACCTACTGGCCGTCGTCCGCGCCCTCGCCCTCGCCCTCCCCGACTGCTGGATCGGCGCCGGCTTCGTACGCAACGCGGTATGGGATCACCTCCACGGTCGCCCCCTATCACCACTGACCGGTGACGTCGACGTACTGTGGTTCGACGCCACCTGCACCCGCCCCGACGAAGACCGCCGCCTCGAAGCCCTCTTACACGCAGCCGAACCCTCCATCGACTGGTCCGTCAAAAACCAGGCCCGCATGCACCTGCGCAACGGCGATGCGCCCTATCGCAACGCCAGCGACGCCATGCGCTTCTGGCCCGAGACCGCCACCGCAGTAGCCGTCAGAAGAACCGCAGTGGACGTATGCGAAGTTTCAGCCCCACTCGGCCTGGAAGACCTGTTCAATCTCCAACTCAAACCCACGCCCCGCTTCACCCAGGAAAAACACGCCATCTACCAACAACGCATCACCTCCAAACGCTGGCTAACCCACTGGCCACTGCTGAAACAACCCTGACCCCACAAAAACCTCACATCCATTCACGAATTATTAAGAATCGCCCTCGTATACTCGCCGATCGCCCGGGCCGTTCCCCCGAATGGCCCCCTGCCCCGGTAGCCAGAATCCATGACGCGTTCCGCTCCTCTGCTGCTCCTGCTCGCCGCGCTGTTGTTTTTCTTTGCCCTTGGCAATCACGAGTTGCAAGGCTCGACCGAGGCCCGTGTGGCCGGGATCGCCATGGCCATGCACCTGGATAACGATTGGGTGGTGCCGCGACTGTTCCGTGAACCCTTCCTGGAAAAACCGCCGCTGAGCCTGTGGCTCGACGCCGGGGCGATCCGGCTGTTTGGCGGTACCACTTGGGCAGTGCGTCTGGCGTCGGCGTTTGCCGGGCTGTTCAGTGTGATGCTGCTGTACGGAATGCTGCGCAAGTTTGGCCGGCCCAAGGCGCTGGCGTTTGTCGCGGGCCTGATGCTGGCGACCATGGCCAGTTACTGGAGCAACGTGCGCGGTGTGGGTGAGGACTCGCTGCTCACCCTCGGGGTCACCATGGCCCTGCTGGCGTTTTATCAAGCCAACCGCCCCGAGTCGGAGCGCGACCGTTCCAACCTGAGCACCTGGTTGCTGTTCACCTTTGGGATGGTCATCGCCACCTTGAGCAAAGGGGTTCTGGGCCTGGCCATGCCGGGTGTGGTGATCTTCGTCTATCTGGCCAGTACCAGCCTGATGGATAAACAATTCAAGCTGGGCGACTGGATCAAGCCCGGGCTGTTCACGCTGCTGGCGCTGGTGCCGCTGATGATCTGGCTGGGTTTCCTGTACCAGCGCGACGGGTTGCAGGGGGTACGTGAAGTGCTGCTGACCAACAGTGTCGGGCGCTTCAGCGGTTCGTTTGTCGAAGCCGGTCACTACGAGCCGTTCTATTACTACATCGTCAAACTGCCCGAAGCCTTTTTGCCCTGGAATATCCTGGTGTACCTGGGGCTGTGGCACTTCCGCAAAAGCCTGGTGCGTAACCGCTACCGGCTGTTTTTCAGCATATGGCTGGTGGCGCAGTTCACCCTGCTGACGTTCGCCTCCAGCAAGCGCACGGTTTACCTGATGGCGCTGACACCCGCCGCTGCGGTGCTGGCCGCCGAGTATGGCGGCGTGCTGCTGGGCTGGCTGAAAAGTCGCGGACAGGTTTCCAACATTGCCGAACACGTTTATGCACATCGCCGTGGCCTGTTGGGTGGCTTCTTTACCGTGGTGGTGGCCTGCTACCTGATTGCCGCCTTTTGGTTCGCGCCCAAGGCCGATGTGCGCCAGTCGTTTGTGCCAGTAATCAGCCAGATCCAGGCGATGCAGGCGCAGGGCAAGGAAGTGGTGCTGTATCAGGCCAACGAGCGAATCGCCGGTGCCGGGGTGTTCTACATGCAGGGCTATTTGACGATTCTGCAGACGCCGGAGGAACTCAAGAGTTACCTCGCGGCCAAACCCGGCAACGTGGCCCTGGTGGACAATACTGACCGGCTGAACGTCCCGGTGACGGTGGTCAAGGAGATGGCGATCAACCGTCAGCCGTACTATTTCGTCGAGCAGTAGGGCCTGTCACCACAGCGCCAGGTCGTACGTGAGGTAGACCCGATAGTTGTCACGATCGCTCGCATAGGTCGAGCGATACGTGGCCTTGCGCAACTCGATGCCCACACCTTTGAAGGTGCTGTCCTGGATCACGTAGCGCAGGTTGGTGTCCGACTCCCACTCGCGGGCTTCGCGCCCTTTGAAGTCACCGTTCTGGCCCTTGTAGTAGCGGGTCATGAAACTCAGGCCCGGCAGCACGGCGGCAAAGTCGTAGTCATAGCGCAGCATCCAGGTTTGCTCACCGGCCTGGATGAATTTGCCGACGCCGGCGTTGCTGAAGGAATACACCGTCGACACGCTGGCGTAGGGCAACGCGGTATCGCCGGTGACTTTCTGATAACCCACGCCCAGCGCCTGCGGCCCTAGCCGGTAGGTGAACAACCCGCTGAACATGTCGCTGTCGACCTTGCCATTGCGTGCCTCGCCCGCTTCGTTGCTGATGAAGTAACGCAAGTCACTGGTCAGGCTGCCGGCACCCACTGGCTGTTTATGCACCAGGCCAAAGAACTGCTGGCGATAGAATTCACGCATTTCGCCGTAGTACCAGGTACCGCTTAGCTTGGGCGTGAAGGCATAGGTGGCGCCGGCAAAATCAAAGTCGCTGCCCTTTTTGCCGCTGTAGCCCTGGGGATAAATGTCCACGCTGTCGGTCGAGTTTCGCAGCTTGAACTTGTCCAGGTGCCCGGCGTGCACGTACAGGTTACGGACGCCGCTGTACTCGACTTGAGTGCCCTGGAATGTTTGTGGCAACAGCCGGCCATCGTTGTACACCAGCACTGGAATCTTCGGCAGCAGCGTGCCGGTTTTCACCACGGCTTCACCGATGCGCATCTTGGCGGCCACGCCCAGGCTTGAGAATTCGCTGGCCGCGCGGCCATCGTCGTGCACCGGCAACAGCCCGGTGCCGGCATGGGCGCGGCTGGAGTCGAGCCTGATCCCCGACAGCCCCAACGCATCCAGGCCAAAACCCACCGTGCCTTCGGTATAACCCGATTGCAGGTTGAGCAAAAAGCCCTGGGCCCACTCCTTGCGGTCCTCGCCGCCGTCGCGGTAACCGTCGTTGAAATAGTAATTGCGCAAGGTCAATTTGCCGTGGGAATCCTCCCAGAAACCCTGGGCCATCAATGCCGGTGACAGGCTCGCCAGCAAGCCCGTGCACACCACTCCTCCCCTCGTGAAAAGCTCACGCATAACCGTCTCCCGAATGCCGTATTGTGTTTTTTTATGGGCAGTTGCTGCCTGCGACACGCTGGACGGCGCGTCGCATTGCGGCGGACACTAACGGCTCCTCGAACGCCCGGCAACGTTATGCGAGAAGCGCATCAGGCTATGCGCAAAGCCCTCAAACCACAGGAAAATCACGGTGAATCTCAAGCAGCTCGAAGCCTTCAAGGCGATCATGTCCACCGGTTCGACCATCGGTGCGGCGACCCGCATGGGCCTGTCGCAATCCGCGGTCAGCCGGTTGTTGAGCCAGTTGGAAGAGGCATTGGGTTTCGCGTTGTTCCTGCGCAAAAAGGGCCGCTTGATGGCGACCCCGGAGGCTGAAGAACTGCTCGCCGAAGTGGCCGGCCTGGTCGACGGCATGCAGCGTATCCAGCGCCTGGCAGATGAGATGCGCGTGGGCCGTTCGCGCAAGAGCCTGATCAAGGTCGGGGTGCCCACCAGCATGACCCAGGAGCTGCTGCCGCGGATCGTCGCCGAGTTTCTCAAGGGCCGGGAAGACATCGTCGTCGAGCTGCTGACCGGTTCCTACGACATGATCGAACGGGCCGTGCTCGACCGTTCCGCCGACCTCGGTTTTGTGCGCTTGCCTACCGAGATTCCCGACTTCGAGATTGAACCGGTGCTGGAAACCGAAGGCGTGTGCGTGATGCCCGCTGACCATCCGCTGACCCGCCACGCCTGCATCGAAGTGCAACACTTGCGGGACGTGCCGCTGGTAATGCTGGGCCGGCAACGGGCCCTGCGGGCGGAGTTGAACCAGGTGTTTCGCGCAGCCAACCTGACGCCACAGGTGCGGGTGGAAGTGCACTCGGTGGGCGCCGCGTGCAGCTTTGTCGCCGAAGGGCTGGGGGTGTCGATCGTCAATGGTTTGCTGGCCAGCCACTTCATGCATTTGCCGATTGTGGCCCGCCCGTTTCGACCGGCATTGCCCTATGCATTCGGCCTGGCGTTTCGCGCGGATGAACCCAGGTCCAAGGTGGTGACGGCGTTTGCCGAGCACCTCAAGCACCGCCTGGCCGCACAAAACGCATAGCCCAACCCAGCCCGCGCATAACGTTGTCGCCGTTAAAACTTTGCCCTAGTGTCCGCTCCACAAGTGTCACCCGACACAACAATAACAGCGCACACCGGGGCAACCAGCATGACCGAACCGCAGATCGTCCGTACCCACTCGCCCACTGATACGCCGGTGGCAACACCCGCGCAGCGCAAGCAGATCAACCCGGCCATCATTCTGCTGAGCATCGTGCTGCTGGCTGTCGCCTTCACCTACGCGGTGAACTCGGGCAAGTTCCAGCGCCAGAACGGCCTAGTGGTTCCGGGCTCCTATCAGGTGCTGGAAAAGCACGACTCCCTGGGCCAACTGTTCTCCCTCGAACCGCGCAAGGCCAGCGATACGGTCGCTCGCCCGGTATCGTTGGTCGAGGGCTTCATGGCCATTCCCCAAGGCATCGAAAAACGCGCCGCGCTGATTTTCATGGTGCTGTTCATCGGTGGGATGTTCGGCGTGTTGAACAAGGCCGGTGTGATTGATGCCGGTCTCGAACGCCTGCTGGGGCTGACCCGGGGCAATATCTACGTGCTGGTGCCCAGCCTGATGCTGGTGTTTTCCGCCGGCAGCACCTTCATGGGCCTGGCCAAGGAATTCATCCTGATCGTGCCGTTGATGGTGGCCATGGCCAACCGCTTGGGGCTGTCGAACCTGATCGGCCTGGCCATCGTGGCCATCTCGGTGAAGATCGGCTACCTGGCCTCCATCTCCAACCCGGTGGCGCTGTCCGTGGCGCAGCCGATGGTGGGGCTGCCGATTTTCAGCGGCCTGAGCATGCGCGTCCTGGCCTACTGCACGTTCCTGCTGGTGGGCATCGCGTTCGTACTGTGGAGTATCCGCAAGCATGGGTTTGATGCCAGCGCGCAGATCACCTTCGAACGCAAACCGCTGTCCCTGCGCCATCTGCTGAACCTGATCGTGCTGGGGGCCGGCATTGGTTTCCTGGTGTACGCCTCTAACCGCTGGGAGTGGAAATACCACGAGCTGTCGGCGTTCTACCTGCTGCTGACCGTGGCGTTCAGCGTAATCGCCGGGCTTGGCGCCAGCACCGCCGCCAGCGCCTTTGTCGACGGCATGAAAAAGGTGCTGATCGCCGGTGTGTTGATCGGCCTGGCGACCGCCGTGGAAATCATCCTCAGCACCGGCCAGGTGCTCGACACCATCGTCAACAACCTCGCCAACCTGGTGGGCGATCATGGCCCGGTGGTCTCGGCCTACGGCATGTTCTTCGCACAGCTGGGCCTGGATGTACTGATCCCGTCCACCTCGGGGCAGGCGGCGGTGACCATGCCGATCTTCGGGCCGCTGGGACAGCTCTCCGGCGTCAGCCCGCAAACCACGGTGTTCGCGTTTTTGATGGGCAACGGCCTGACCAACATGATCACCCCGACCTCCAGCGGCCTGTTGGTATTGCTGGCCACCGCCAACGTCGGCTGGGGCCAGTGGGCACGCTACATCCTGCCGCTGTTTCTGATCTATGCGGTGCTGGCGATGGTGTTGTTGGCCATTGCCGTAGGCACCGGGTACTGACCCCATGAGTGTTTTTCCCATGCAGACGTTGCACAACCAGATGATCGCCATGCGCGACGGCATCCACCTGGCCACCGATATCTACTTGCCCCACGGTCCAGGCCCTTTTCCGGTGGTGATCGAACGCACCCCGTACGACAAGAGCAAACCATCGCGCTCGGAAATCCAGCTCGACGGCCAGCACATCTCCCGCGAGCAAATGGCCGCGCGGTTCACCGCCCAGGGCTTTGTCGCGATCTTCCAGGATTGCCGCGGGCGCTATGCATCCGAAGGCGTGTTCACCAAATACACCGCCGAGGGCGAAGACGGTTGCGACACCCTGGCCTGGATCGTCGAGCAGCCGTGGTGCAACGGCAAGATTGGCAGCATGGGCCTGTCCTACGCCGCCCACACGCAACTGGCGATGGCCTGCCTGCATCCGCCGGGCCTCGCCAGCATGGTGCTGGACAGCGGCGGCTTCGCCAACGCCTACCAATGCGGGATTCGCCAGGGCGGCGCGCTGGAGCTCAAGCAGGCCACCTGGGCGTTTCGCCAGGCCAAGGAAAGCCCGGCGGCCCTGGCGGATCCGAAGATCCTCGAAGCCCTCGAACAGGAAGACATCCACCAGTGGTTCAAGCGCATGCCGTGGCACGCCGGGCAATCGCCCCTGCGGCATGTGCCGGAGTACGAAGCCTATCTGCTGGAGCAGTGGGCCCAGGGCGACTTCGGCCCGTACTGGCAAGCGCCGGGCATCTACGCCGAGGGGCATTACCACGATCTGCCGGATATCCCGGTGCTGTTCATGTCCAGTTGGTACGACGCCTATGTCAGTTCGACCCTCGCCAACTACGCGGCGTTTTGCGCCGGCAGTACGGCGCAGCATCAGTTGATCATGGGCCCCTGGCTGCATGGTGATCGCAATATCACTCACAGTGGCGATGCGGAATTTGGTGCGCCAGCGGCTTTCGACGGGCAGGTGGCGAAAGACTGGCTGAGCTGCCGCCTGGACTGGTTTGAACGCACCCTCAAGGGTTCGCCGCTGCCCGCCCCCGCGGCGGTGAAGGTGTTCTTGATGGGCGGTGGCACCGGTGAGCGCGATCAACAGGGGCGCTTGCAACATGGCGGGCACTGGATCGACAGTCATCAATGGCCGCTACCGGATAGCCGGCAACTCACCCTGCACCTCACCGCACAACGCCAACTGCAACCTGAACCGCCGACCACCGAGGGCCAGCTCAGCTACTGCGCCGACCCGGCCGATCCGGTGCCGACCATCGGTGGCGCCCTGACCTCCGGCGCGCCGATTTTTGTCGGCGGCGCTTTCGACCAACGCGAGCGGGCGGACTTCTTCGGTACCCGTGGCGACCAGCGCCCCCTGGCCGAGCGCAGCGATATCTTAAGCTTCCAGACCGAGCCACTCAGCCACGACCTGATCGTCGCAGGCCCGCTGCGCGTGGAACTGTGGATCGACAGCGATGCGCCCGACACCGACTTCACCGCCAAACTGGTCGACGTCTACCCGGACGGCTACGCCATGAACATCACCGACGGCATCCTGCGGGCCCGCTACCGAAACACCTGGGAGCACCCCACCCTGCTGACCCCGGGTGAGCGGGTCAAGGTGGTGATCGAACCCTTCGCCACCTGCAATCTGTTCCAGCGCGGCCACCGGTTGCGCCTGGACATCGCCAGCAGCAACTTCCCGCGCTTTGACGTCAACCCCAACAGCGGCGAAGCACCCGGCCAGGCAGAACATCCCAGGGTGGCGCGCAACACGCTACACCTGAGTACCGATTGCCCGTCACGCCTGATACTGACCGTGGTCGAGGCCTTGAGTAACTAACTACCGCCATCCACACGCCGAGACTGCGCACCCTCAGGGACCATTGACTCCCTGAGGACCGGCCATGCCCGCCCAGCCCCCGAACACATCACCACTTACCCCGGAACAACTGAACGGCTACCTGCTGCAAATCGGTCATCGTCTACAGATTTTCCCCAACGGCCACGCACCGGCAGCGCAGTCTTCTACCGAGTTGCTGGAGGTGCAGGCATTGCACACCGCCCTGGCAGAAGAAAGCCGCTGGAGCCTGCAGAACGCACAAGTGCATTACACCGTCCCCGGCGACTGGGTGATCCAGGGCGAACCCGGCCGGTTGAACCGCACGCGCATCAGCCAGGCATTGCACAAGAAGCTGGCCGCCCTGGAAATCGAACGGCGGCCCAACGGCCATCTACGCAAGAACTGGATACTCGACAGCCACCAGCCGATGCTGGAGGCCGAGGCCAGGCTGAAGGTCAAGGATCGCCTGCTCAGCCCTGCCGACCAGCTGCTGGTGACGAATATCGTCAGCGGCCCCGAGCTGCGCCCGGGTATCCATCGCCTGACGTTTCGCTACCGCCAGCAGACCATCGAGTTCGCCGGGGCGTTCGTCCTCACGCGCAGCCAGACACCGGCCACCCACCTGGAAATCGAGGACGGTGATGTGTTGCTGTTCACCCCGTCCAGAGGCCTGGAGGCTTTCACCTCGCTCAAACACCTGGATCGCACGCTGCAAGAGCGCATGAAGCAGTCGGCCTGGCGTCAGGAACTGCTGCAACACTTGCCGCGCCGTTACCAGCACTTGCGCGCGGCAAGTATCTGGCCGCTGGTGCCAGAGCCTATCGACAGCCTCCCGCTGAACGAACACACCTACAACGCCCTGCAGGACAAACAACATCAGGACATCGCGTTTGCCCTTGGCCTGGACGGCCATCCAGCGCCGACAGACGTCGCCAGAATGACCCTCGAACTGGACCAGGCGCTGCGCTGCTCGCCTTGGGACCTGTCCTCGCGCCTGGAACTGCGCGCGCAGCAGTTACTGGAAAAACTGCTCCACGAATCCGCCCCCGACTGGTACCGCCGCGCCAATGAGGCCCAGCGCAAAACCCTCGCCGAACACCTGCGCACTTACGAACACCTCAGCCTGCAAGTGCTGGCGCTGCTCGGCCCGGCGGCCTCGCCCGAGGCCATGGCACGCCTGCAATTGCTTGAGCACCTGGACGACGACATGGATATCCAGGGCCTGATCCCCGAGCAACTGCAGATCAGCACTGAACGCACCCTTAAGTCGGGCAACTCGTACAACCAGCACAACAACCTGGTGCAACTGGCGGTACGTGGCTTGCACCGTGGCGATGAACACGCCGGTTCCGAGTTTCTCAAGCACACCCAACTGACCTACGGCCAGCAGCCATTGCCGCCCGAGTTCCAGGACGTCACCCCGGCTTACCTCGCCGAGCTGCTGGCCAAGGTTCAACCAAGCCTGACCTTCGCCGAAGAACAAAAGCGCGCCCACAGTTTGCCCGCCGTACAGGAAGCCATGCAGCAGATGCTCGACAGCCGCCTGCACGCGCTGGCCTACAGTGCATCGTTGCAAAACCATATCAGCGCGGACGACTACGCACTGCTGCAAACCCTGAGTGAAGGCCCCTCGCCCACACTCACTGCCTGCTGCCTGTTCCTGCACAAGGCTCCGCTCAAGGACCTGTGGGTGCTGCGCCAGACCGATGCAACGGGCGCGGTCAAACGCTTGCTGCTGTGCACGCCACACGCGCCACGCGCCGAACAGTTCCAGGCCTTTGGCAGCGAGCGGGAATTGCAGGCGCATATCCTCGGCTGGAGCCAGGAGATAGCGTTCGCTCCCGGTTCGCGCAGCATGAAAGACTACCTGCTTGAACAGTTGGTCAGCCGGATCCGGCCCAAATACAGCGCGATGCTTTCCGCCCTGGGTTTTACCCCGGCCAGCCTTGAGTATTTGATGATCAGTTTCGGCGCGCCCTCCACCTATGACGCCTGCCTGGTGGAAATGAGCACCACGACGCTGGCCATGCAGGCCGATGAATACCTGTATCAGATGCCCAAGTGGCTGAGCCAGGCATCGGCAGCCGACCGACAGAAACTCGCCGATCTCAAGGAACAGGCACTGGGCGCGGCACAGGCCTACGCCGCAAGCCCGGGTAGCCCACAACAGTTTCCCGACTTCGACAGTTACCTGCACAAGGCGGCAAAAGCCGCCCTCAACCAACTGCTCGGCAACCCGATCCCGGCGGTAGACCCAAACCTCGTGGGCGTGATCACCCCGCGCGAACGCGTCAGCTACACCACGCTGTACCGCAACGGCTACGACGCCAGCCTGGGCTTTATCAACCCCGACGCCAGCACCACCGCGCAGTTCAAGGGACCGCCCGGCGTCGACCTGAGTCGACTCACCGCGCAAACGGTGAGCAACTCGGTCAGAGGCACCTGGATCGGTGACCGCTATGTCGCCGAGGTCGAGAAAACCCTGTTGGACCCGCAAGGCCCCCACTATGCATGGCGCCGCAACATGGCCCTGGAGGTTGCCCAACTGCACATGCACGTCGCCGCGCTTGAGTGCTGCCTGCAAGGCTGCCTGGCAACAGGCGACCTGGCCTGGCTGGAAAAAAGCATCGACAGCCTGGCCGATAACAGCGATGCCGTGCGCAATCGGTATCGGCTCTATCCCCTGCACATCAGCGGCCAAGTGATCGATGGCTGCTACCTGTTCCACCACGCCAACGACCTGCCCCTGCTCTACACCCCGCACGCACCGGATGGCATCGCCTTCAGGCCGCAACGGGAATTCAACGAACGCCTGAAAAACCTTGAAGGCATGGACACCTACTACATCAGCCGGGTCGCCAGCGTTGAGCGCGCGGCGTTCGAGCCGAGGTTGCATGCGTTGGTGGCCGGCCTATCGGCACAGCTCAAGGGGGTGTATTCCAAGCCGGTGTTCGACGAAGTGCCTCGCACCGCACTGCCGCTCAAGAACCTGCATTACCACACCTACGACAAAAAGCTGCGTCACCGTATCGACGAAGTCAAAAGCACCACCACCGGGCGCTTGCAGATGATCATTGAGCTGGTCAGCGTGATCGGCGAAATCACCATTGCCGTGCTGACCGCGCCCTTCCCGGCACTGAGCCTGGCCTTGGGCGGCTTGCTGGTGTTCAAGGATTCGATGCTCGCCCTGCATGCCTACAGCCGCAACGACACCGCCGCCGCGCTGGGACACTATCTGGGTGCGCTGCTCAATGCCGGCGGGACGTTGTTGACCGACCTGCGGCCCCTGCTGTTCGCCCCCGTCAAGCTCGCCCGTCCGCCGTTACGCCATATTGCCCGGGTGACCAAGGACCAACAGGCCATGACCTTGATCAAGCAACTGCAACCGCAGCCCCCATTGCCGCAGGGCATGCAGCCCGTGCTGTTTGCCGGCGACAGCCTGTGGGCCTCGCACACCCCGGACAGCCTGGGGCGATTCCTGTTGTTTCGCTACGACAACACCAGCGGGCAATTGCGCTCCACCGGCAAGCTGGTGAACCAGACGGTGGACGGCCAGTGGCAGCGCTCCGGTGTCATCGGTGGCATGCCTGGCCCTGAAAGACTCGGCCAGCCCTATGAGTTGTCGGAAAAGTTTCGTCGCGACGTATCGGCTGTCATCGCCCCCGAGGACCGGTCGGCGCTGTTCCTGCAAATCGCCTACCTGGATCGAGACCTCAATACCCACAGCATCTGGATCTCGCGTCGGCAACTCGCCCCGGCACTCAAACAGCACCTGGACAATGTCAGGGCCCTGACGGATGACGCCGACGCGTTTTTTGCACGGTTGCCCGCCGTGGTTCCCCGGGCCGAAACCCTGAACCCGGCGCCAGACATCGCCCTGCGTGATTTGCTCAAGCTGCTGATCGATGACGCGCACAACCTGGTGGTAGGCGAGGCACCGTTTTCCACCGCGGCTAAACAGGTGCTGATCGAAAACATGCAGTACCTGCGCGAACTGAACGTGACGGTTCTCTATATCGAGCCACTGTGGCGCGACATTCATCACCTGAAAACCCACTCACGGTTTTCCAGTGGCTTCTCGAAACGGGCCGAGGGCCAGCTCAAATCCATCGACAAGGAAAATTACCGCGACCCCGACGGGTTGCACGGCCACTGGATGCTGGTAAACACCGCGCAACAGCACGGGATTGAGGTTCGGCCGTTGAACGCCTCAAGCTCCTACGACCTGGAAAACACCCTGTGCCTGTTTGATTCACGCCCGGCCCCGATTCGCGCCAACCGGCTGACCAACTTTTACTCCCACACCCTCATCAACGACGACCAGGCGAAAAAACCGGGCGAACGCTGGATAGCGTTGGTTGATCAAAAACGCATGAGCACCTATCGCGGCACGCCGGGCCTGGCCGACCTGCAAAAGAGCATTGCCCTGCGGGTCGACGACGCCTTCGACCAACCCACCCGAGTCATCGCGGATGTGGCCGGCGGCATTCCCGGCGATGCCCTGGCCAAGGGCGACCTGAAGCTGTCGTTGCACACGGCACGCCAACCGGCGCCGCACCCGGGGCCCTCGGTGGAGCGCTCACACGCGCTACGGCCAACGCGCCCTCTGCCTGTTGAGGCGCCGCGCCACTTCAGCACCTTTGACCTGCCCCATGAACACCTGGGCCTGATCAGCGAGGAAATCACCTTGCCGATAGGCACGCGTGAAGCGCTCTTCGCCACCGCCTACAGGGAGACCGCCAGCAGCCGTCGCGCGGCGCAAACCACCTTCGACCAGACCCGCAAAAAACTTCAGGATCAGGCCCAGGCGTTTTTTACCGAACACACACCGCCTGCTCGGGGAGCACTGCCTGCGGTCGACCCGACCCTGGATGAGGCGAAATTTATCGATCAACTGCTGGACACCGCCGATGGCCTGGTAGTCGGCGAAGCCCACGCCGGTACGTCGAGCAAAGGCTTCCTCAGCCGGCACATGGAATACCTGAAGGGCCCGCGAGAAGTAAAAACCCTGTACATGGAGCAACTCACCACCGAGCTGCATCAAGCCGACCTGGATATCGTCCACAGCCTGGGCTTTATGCCAGATGAACTGTGGAGCTACCTCAACGCATTGGACAAAGGCCACGGCGTACCGGCCGACAGCCCCTACGGTTTTGTCAGCCTGGTGCAGGTGGCGATGAAGCATAACGTGCGGATCCGCGCACTCGACTGTGTCGCCAGCTTGCGGGTGGACGGCATGCCCGCCTCCAGGACATCAATGTTCAACTACTTTGCGACCCAGGTGATCCGCGCCGACCAGCTTCAACAGGGGCCACACAAGTGGGTCGCGCTGGTGGGCGAAACGCACGCCAATACCCATCGCGGCGTACCGGGCATTGCCGAGCTCAACAACGGCATCAGTCTGCTGCTGGACGATGTGCCTCCCGGCTCGGCCAGCGGCTTTGTGCGTGAGCCCGCCAGCGTCCAAGCGCTGCCGCGCGAGCAGCAATGGCCACTGGTGCGCTACGACTTCAAGAAAAACGTCGAAGTCGCCGGTGCGCCATTGCCGCTACCTGCCACGCCCGCACCACCCCTCAGCCTCGAACAACGCCTGCGGCGCAAAGGCGACTACCTGCTTCAGCGCACCCTGGACGACGGGTTGGAGATGGTCCATAAAAACCGCGACGGCGTACTGGTCCACACCGCGTTGCAGCAGGATGCCAGGGGGCACTTCGTCAATCGCTGGAACCTGGATGACCGCCGTTTCAGCAGCAGGGAAGCGTTGATCGACATCATCACCACCAGCAAAAGAATGCGCCAAGTCCACTGATCCTCGCACCGCCCTCTGCATGAGGGCGGTGCGACCGCTCGTCGCTCACGTTCCATAAATCCTGCCCTCACGAAAAAACCGTTTCAGCTCTCGCCAGGGCTGCCGATACCTCCTGACTACCCATCGGCTGGTCGCTACTTCCAGCAACCGGATGTACCCGCAAATCTGTTCCTGGAGGAATGCGATGAATAGTTGGTTCGGCAACATCAGCGTCAATATGAAACTGGGCCTGGGCTTCGGCCTGGTACTGGTACTCACCTCGATCCTCGCGCTCACCGGCTGGACCAGCCTGGGCGGCCTGATCGACCGCAGTAACTGGATGAGCGACATCACCCAGCTCAACGCTTCGCTGACCAAACTGCGAATCGTGCGCCTGCAATACATGTTGGCCAACGGCGACGAAGCCGTGGCGCAAAACGTGCAGACCAACCTCGACGGTTTTGTCGCCCAGCAACAGAAGCTGCTGGACAGCTTCAAGAGCCCGGACAACCTCAAGCTGCTCAATGAGCAAAAAGCGATCATCACCGCTTACCAGCAGTCCTTGAACAAAATGCGCGAGGCCTACCGCAACGGTAACGCCGCGCGCCAGGTCATGGGCGACAAGGCTGACATCGCCAATGCGCAGATCAGTGCCCTGGACGCCAGCGTGCGGCAGATGCCCGAGAGCACCGAGCGCTTTGCCCAGTTCGAGGCCGTGACCAGCGCCAAGGAACAGTTCCAGTTGGCCCGCTACGAAGTGCGCGGCTACACCGGTAACGTCAACGCCGAGACTGAAGCCCGCGCTGCCGCGCAGATCGAGAAAGCCATCGACGGTTTGAAAGGCCTGCACGCAGCGTTTGGCGCCAGCCAACAGCCTGCACTGACAGCCCTGGAAACCGCCCTCGGCGCCTATCGCAGCGCGGTGCAGAACTACAAGGCGGCCAACGCCAACATCGTCTCGGCCCGGGCAGAAATGACCACCCAGGGCACCGACATTGTCACCATCAGCGACAAGCTGTACGACATCCAGCTGCAACGCCGCGACGCCGAAAGCGCCCAGGCCCGCAGCCTGCAACTGATCAGCACATTGCTGGCCTTGCTGGTGGGCATCGTGGCTGCGGTGATCATCACCCGCCAGATCACCCGCCCACTGCGCGAGACCCTCGCCGTGGTGGAGCGCATCGCTTCCGGCGACCTGAGCCACAACATCCAGGTGACCCGCCGCGACGAACTCGGCGTGTTGCAGCAAGGCATCCAGCGCATGGGCACCACCCTGCGTGAACTGATCAGCGGCATCCGTGACGGCGTGACCCAGATCGCCAGCGCCGCCGAAGAGCTGTCGGCCGTGACCGAACAGACCAGTGCCGGGGTCAACAGCCAGAAGATCGAGACCGATCAAGTGGCCACCGCTATGCACGAAATGACTGCCACCGTGCAGGAAGTCGCACGCAACGCCGAACAAGCGTCCCAGGCTGCCTCGGCCGCCGACGGTGAAGCCCGTGCCGGTGACAAGGTGGTGGCCGAAGCCATCGCCCAGATCGAGCGCCTGGCAGCTGAAGTGGCACGCTCCACCGACGCCATGACGCACCTGCAACAAGAGAGCAACAAGATCGGCAGCGTGATGGACGTGATCAAGGCCGTGGCCGAGCAGACCAACCTGCTGGCGCTCAACGCCGCCATCGAAGCCGCCCGTGCCGGTGAAGCCGGTCGCGGTTTTGCGGTGGTCGCCGATGAGGTGCGCGGCCTGGCCCAGCGCACCCAGAAATCCACCGAAGAAATCGAAGGCCTGGTGGCCGGTTTGCAGAACGGCACCCAGCAAGTGGCCGCCGTGATGAACAACAGCCGCAGCCTCACCGACAGCAGCGTCGAACTGACGCGCAAGGCCGGTGTGTCACTGGAAAACATCACCCGTACGGTATCGAATATCCAGTCGATGAACCAGCAGATCGCCGCAGCCGCCGAGCAGCAGAGTGCCGTGGCGGAAGAGATCAGCCGCAGCATCGTGAATGTACGGGACGTGTCGGAGCAGACGGCAGCGGCCAGTGACGAGACGGCCAAGTCAAGTGTGGAACTGGCGCGTTTGGGCGGGCAGTTGCAGCAGATGGTCAGCCATTTCCGGGTGTAAATCCCAGGCACAAAAAAGCCGCCCCGGTCGAAACCGGGGCGGCCCACTTCTCAGACCTTAACGGTCATCAAAGCTGTCCCGCAGGAATTTCCACACGTGATAAACACGCAGGGAGTTCACTACGAGGTCCCACGTACGTCGTGCAAACTTGGACATACTCGGCCCTCCATCAGTTGGGCCTACCTCCAACGCACTTACCGGAACACGTGAGCCTTCGGACGCAGGTCAATGCTTCCAGTGAGGCGGCCGGGCTTTGGGTCCTCCCGCATGAATCCGGCACGGATTACTAGCCCGTGGCGTTCGGTCCATAAATTCGCGCGCGTACCCAGCCCACCTACAAACGACATACACAGAACGGGGGCGATACTAACCAACATCCCGCTCAAAGGTGTGACCTGGGAGAACTAATCCACCGGTAACGCTCCAAGAATTTATTGCCAGTTTTTGCAGTCGTCCTTAAATAGCGTAGATCTCAAAGAACTGAAAACACCGAGTGTCACCAGGCCTTGCGTGATGCCTGAACCGACAGTAGTATCCGGTCAGCAGGTCAATGCTTCCGGTGAGGCGCAACCCCAGCCGCGAACTGGGATTGCAATAAAAAACCGCCCTACTAAGGCGGTTTTTTATTGCCTGCGATTTATGCGCGCAGCCTCATCTGCTGACTTCTTCAACAAACACCAACCGGTTCCCCGACGGGTCGCTGATGCTCATCTCGCGGCTGCCCCATGGCGTGTCTTCAATCCCCGGCTTGGCGTTGCGGTAATTCCTGGCCAGCAACTGTTGCTGGTACGCTTCCAACCCTTGAGCCTGAATCCGCACCGCCGCACCTGGCGTGCAATCGCCATGGTGCTCGGACAAGTGCAGCACGCAGTCCCCCAGCGACACCTGCAGGTACAGCGGAAAGTTGTCTTCAAACCGGTGCTGCCAATCGACCTTGAACCCCAGGAAGTCGACGTAGAACTCCAACGTTTTGGCCTCGTCGAAACTGCGCAAGATGGGGGTGACTTTTCCTAAGTGCATGGCGATTGCTCCGTGTTTGAGAGCGGCCACTATACGGCCGCAAACCCGTTTCGCAAATCCCCACTGCGCGCCAGGAATCGTCCGGGACGCTGCCCGTTGGCCTGCCCGTCGCTGTAGCTGAGCACGCCGTTGACCCACACACCGTCAATCCCTTCCGCCGCGCGCTGCGGCTCTTTGAAGTCCGCCACATCCCGCACCCGCAACGGATCAAACAGCACCAGATCGGCCCAGTGTCCTTCACGGATTTCACCGCGCTCGGCCAAGCCAAAGCGCGCTGCCGACAGTCCGGTCATCTTGTGCACGGCGGTGTGCAGCGGGAACAAGCCAAGGTCCCGGCTGAAATGCCCCAGTACCCGGGGAAACGCGCCCCACAGACGTGGATGAGGAAACGGATCTTCCGGCAAACCATCCGAGCCAATCATCGACAGCGGATGCGCCAGGATGCGCTGCACGTCGGTTTCGTCCATCCCGTAATACACCGCCCCGGCGGGTTGCAGGCGGCGGGCGGCGTCCATCAGCGGCACCGCCCACTCGGCGGCGATATCCTGCAGATCCCGCCCGCCCATTTCCGGATGCGGCGCAGACCAGGTGATGGTGATGCGAAACGCATCGGTGACTTGCTTGAGGTCCAGGGTCGAAGAGCTGGCCGCATACGGGTAGCAATCGCAGCCCACCGGATGGGTCTTCGCCGCGTGTTCCAGCGAGGCCAACAACTGCGGACTGCGCCCCCAGTTACCGGCGCCCGCGCACTTGAGGTGGGAAATGATCACCGGCGCCTTGGCATGCCGGCCGATCAGAAAAGCCTCGTCCATCGCCTCCAGCACCGGTTCGAATTCGCTGCGCAAATGGGTGGTGTACACCGCGCCATAAGCCGTCAGTTCTTCACTCAACTGCAGCACTTCAACGGTCTCGGCGTTGAAGGCGCTCGCGTATGCAAGCCCGGTGGATAAACCCAGGGCACCGTCCGCCAGACTCTCCTGCAACTGCACGCGCATCGCGGTGATTTCACCCGGCGTGGCGGTACGGTGCAGGTCGTCCATATGGTTGCTGCGCAGCGCGGTGTGGCCGATCAGCGCCGCCACATTGACGGCCGGGTGGGCGTTTTCCACCGCCGCGCGGTAATCGCTGAACCGTGGGTAGGCAAAGGCCTCGGCGGTGCCCAGCAGGTTCATCGGGTCCGGCGGATCAGCCTGCAAGCTCACGGGCGAGGCGCTGATGCCGCAGTTGCCGACAATCACCGTGGTCACGCCCTGGCTCAGCTTGGGCAGCATCTGCGGGTGACGGATCACCACCGTGTCGTCGTGGGTGTGCACGTCGATAAACCCCGGCGCCAATACGCGCCCGGCAGCGTCGATTTCATGCTCGGCGCTGTCCCGGGACAGGTCGCCGATCTTCTCGATACGGCCCTCGTGCACTGCCACATCGGCGACATAGCCGGGGGTGTTGCTGCCATCAATGATCAGCGCCTGGCGGATCAGCGTGTGGTACTTCATCTCAATCTCCAAGCGGCAGGCTGTCAGGGCCGCCGCGATAATCGTCCAGGGCCAGCTTGATCCGTCGCAGGCGTTCCTGGTTGTCGTCCGGCATGGCCAAGGCCAGCTCGGTAGCGAGCACATCGATGGCCAACAGCATTCCGTAGCGCGCCGCCGTTGGCTTGTAGATAAAACTGGTTTCGGCCGGTTGCAGCGGCAGCAGCACATCGGCCAACTGCGCCAGCGGAGAATCCGGCAGGGTGATGGCGATGATTTTGGCGCCGTAGTTACGCGCCAATGCCACCACGCCCAATACCTCCGGGGTGATACCGGTCAGCGAGCAAACAATCAGTGCATGCTCCGAACCCAAGGTGGCGGCCGTCACCCGCATCATCACCGGGTCGTGGCAAGCGGCGATCGAGTAGCCCAGGCGCACCAGGCGCACTTGCAACTCGTCGCTGCACAGGCTCGACGGCCCGCCCATGCCGAACGCGTGGATCATCCGCGCATTGCCCAGCAGGCTCACGGCGTCGACAAAGCTGCGCTGGTTGAAACCGGACAGATGCCGGCGCAACGTCGCCTCGATATCGCTGAGAATCTGCCGGTGAAACGCCGACTGCTCCGGCAGGCCCGCCGGGTCGAGGAAACGGCTGCCGACACCGCTGGCCTGGGCCAGTTGCAGGCGCAGATCACGCAGGTCGCGGCAGCCGACGCTGCGGGCAAAACGCGACAAGGTGGCGGTGCTGACCTCGGCCCGTTGGGACAACTCTTCCAGGCTGGCGGACGCTGCAAAGCCGACGTCATCAAGCATCAACTTGGCGATACGCCCTTCGCCGGCGCTGAAGGAATCCTGGCGGGCGCGGATCTGGTAGAGGATGTCCATGAGGTCTCCGGTTACAGGATGCAGGACAGACCATACGTCAGACCGAAGGCAACCACCGAAATCAGGGTTTCCAGCACGGTCCAGGTCTTGAAGGTCTGGATCACCGTCATATTGAAGTATTCCTTGATCAGCCAGAAGCCGCCGTCGTTCACGTGGGAAAAGATTACCGAACCCGCACCAGTGGCCAGCACCAGCAATTCCGGATGGGGATAACCCAGGCCCATCGCAACCGGTGCGACCACGCCTGAGGCCGTGGTCATGGCCACGGTGGCCGAGCCGGTGGCGATGCGCATCAGCGCGGCGAACAGCCAGCCCATCACCAAAGGCGACAGGTTGAAAGCGTGGGCCAGGCCAAGGATTTCATTGGTGACCCCAGCGTCCACCAGAATCCGGTTCAAACCACCGCCCGCACCCACCAGCAAGGTGATGCTGGCGGTCGGTGCCAGGCATTCGTTGGTGAACTTGAGGATCGACTCGCGGTTGAAACCCTGGGCCAGGCCCAGCGTCCAGAAGCTCACGAGGGTCGCCACCAGCAGCGCAATCACCGAGTTACCGATAAACAACAGGAACTGGTTAAAGGCGGTGCCCGGTGTGGAAATCAGGTTGGCCCAGCCGCCGATCATCATCAGCACCACCGGTAACAGGATGGTGCCCATGGTCAGGGCGAAACTCGGCAGGCGGGTGCGCGGCTCGCGGTCGATGAACTGGCGCTCCAGCGGGTTTTCCGCGGGCAGGTGAATGTGCGGCACGATAAATTTGGCGTACAGCGGGCCGGCAATGATCGCGGTGGGTATGCCGATCAAAATTGCATACAGCACCGTCTGCCCGACCGAGGCGTTATAGGCCAGCACCGCCATCATCGCCGCCGGATGCGGCGGCACCAGCGCATGCACCACCGACAAGCCCGCCACCATCGGCAGGCCGACCATCAGGATCGACACGCCCACCCGCCGCGCCACGGTAAACGCGATCGGCACCAGCAACACAAAACCGACCTCGAAAAACAGCGGCAGCCCCACCAAGAACGCGATACACACCATTGCCCAGTGCGCGTTACGCTCGCCGAACCGGTTGATCAGCGTGCGCGCCACCTGCTCGGCGCCACCGGACTCGGCCATCATCTTGCCGAGCATGGTGCCCAGCGCGACCACCAGCGCAATATGCCCCAGCGTCTTGCCGACGCCCGCCTCGTAGGAGCCCATGATCGTGTCCGCCGGCATTCCGGCCAACAGCGCCAGGCCGATAGACACCAGGGTGATGACGATAAACGGGTTGAGCCGGTAACGCGCGATCAATACGATCAATGCAATGATGGCGATGGCGGCGTAGATCAACAGCCAATACCCCGGTGATGCGGCCATGCGGTACTCCTCGGAAAGGGTCACGTCGAATAGGTTGTGAAAGTCATAAATCATTACCCAGGTGTATTTTCAATTTTTATGAAAGTAATTTTCGCCCACAGACAAGCCCTGTCGCGCAGGGATATGCCCAGGGTCAGTGGATGAAAATTCGGGGGGCGTTTTTACATGAAGATCGCCGGGGCTGGAAACTCAACTGCGCAGGCCGAGTCTTAGACTGCACACCGACTCATGACCAGGAAAACCCAGAATGAATCGTAACCCCCTGCTTGTTCCTTTCGCCGCCGGCGCACTGTTGCTGGCCTTGTGCGGCACGGCCTCGGCCGATGAGAACCCGGCACTGAAAAAATGCATGGACGGCGCCAACACCACCGCCGACATGGTCGATTGCAACGCCAAGGAAACCAAGGTGCAGGACGCGCGCCTGAACACCGCCTACAAAACCGCGATGACGGCGATGGAAGGCAACCGCAAGCAGCAGCTGCAGGACGTACAACGCCAGTGGCTCAAGTTTCGCGATGCCAATTGCGGCTTCATCGGCTCAGCCACCGGCGGCACTATTGATCAGGTCAACGGCTCCGGCTGCGTGCTGGACATGACCCAGACCCGCGCCCAGGAACTGGAAAACCTGGTCGGGCCATGATCGTTCCCACGCTCTGCGTGGGAATGCATCCTGTGACGCTCCGCGTCACGATTTTAAGAGCGGACGCGGAGCGTCCAAAGCGGCGTTCCCACGCAGAGCGTGGGAACGATCATCGCACTTCAACAACGGTCAGTCGTGCTGCACCCGTGCACGCTTGAGCAGTTTGCGGCAGCGCTCGGACAGGTGCAGCACCCGCAAATGCTTGCCGGCCTTGGCGTAGCGCTCCCGCAAGGTCATCAACGCGGCAATCGCCGAATAGTCGACGAAGCTCAAGTGACGGCAATCCAGCGTCACCTGGGCCGGGTCGTTGGCCGGATCGAAGCGATTCAAAAACGGCGTGGTCGAGGCAAAAAACAGCGTGCCGTGCACCCGATAGAGTTTGCTGCCGTCCGCTTCCATATGTTCATCCGCGTACAACTCGCGCGCCTGCTGCCAGGCGAAGTTCAGCGCCGCAATCACAATCCCGCACAGCACTGCCGTCGCCAGGTCGGTGAACACGGTAATCACCGTCACCGCCATGATCACCAGCACGTCGTTGAGCGGCACCTTGTTGATCACCCGCAGGGACGCCCAGGCAAACGTCTGCTGGGACACCACAAACATCACCCCCACCAGCGCCGCCAGCGGAATGCGCTCGATCAGCGGTGACAGAAACAGAATGAACAGCAGGATCATCACCCCGGCAAATACCCCGGAGAAGCGCCCGCGCCCGCCGGAGCTGAGGTTGATCACGGTTTGCCCGATCATCGCGCAGCCGCCCATGCCGCCGAACAGGCCCGAGACCATGTTGGCGGCACCCAAGGCCACGCTTTCGCGGTCCGGGTAGCCGCGGGTTTCGGTGATTTCGTCGGTGAGGTTGAGGGTCAGCAGGGTTTCCAGCAGGCCGACCATGGCCATCAGGATCGCGTAGGGCGCGATGATGTGAAGGGTTTCGAGGGTCCAGGGAATCTGTGGCAGCGCGAAGGTCGGCAGGCCGCCGGCGATGTGGGCCATGTCGCCCAGGGTGCGGGTCGGCAGGCCGAGCAGGTACACCGCCAGGCCCACGCCGAGGATCGCCACCAAAGCCGGAGGCACCGCGCGGGTCAGGCGCGGCAGCAGGTAGACGATGGCCATGGTTGCCGCGACCAGCCCGGTCATTACGTACAGCGGCGTGCCGCTGAGCCAGGTGTCACCGCTCTTGAAATGCTCCAGCTGCGCCAGGGCAATGATGATCGCCAGGCCGTTGACGAACCCGAGCATCACCGGGTGCGGCACCATGCGCACCAGCTTGCCCAGGCGCAACAGGCCGAAGGCGACCATGATCAACCCGCCCAGTAATACCGTGGCCAACAGATACTGCACGCCGTGCTGCACCACCAGCGCGACGATCACCACCGCCATCGAGCCGGCGGCCCCGGAGACCATGCCAGGCCGGCCGCCGAACAGCGCGGTGAGGGTGCAGATGATGAATGCGCCGTAGAGGCCCATCAGCGGGTTGAGGTGAGCCACCAGGGCAAAGGCGATGCATTCGGGCAGCAAGGCAAAAGACGTGGTGAGTCCGGCCAGGGCGTCGGCGCGCAGACGGGTGAGGTTCATTGAAGTACCGGGGAGTTGCGGGGGATAAGGCTGGGGATGGTACGGAATTGGGCGGGGTGGGGCTAGTGTTGGGTAAGACCGTTGGACCGAGTCGCCCCTTTCGCGAGCAAGCCCGCTCCCACATTTGACCGCATTCCAAAGTGGGAACTCGGTTAAGTGTGGGAGCGGGCTTGCTCGCGAAGAGCTCGCCTCGGTCTCAAGCGAACATCACACCATCTCGTTGCGAATCCACTCGACTACAGAAGTCCGCTTCGGCGCCCATCCCAGCAATTCCCGCGCATGCTTGCCGCGCACCCGGCTGTTGGAGCCCAGGCCATAGTTGGCCATTTCATAACCCCACTCGGACTCGGCATCCGCCAATGGCCAATCCTGTGGTTTACCCAGCTTCAGCGCTTCGGCAATCGCGGTGGTCATGTCGACAAACGCCGCTTCGCCACTCTCCACAAAGTAGAAAGTGCCCGGCACATTCTTTTCCAGCGCCAGCAGGTACAACGCAACCACGTCTTCAATGTGCACGTTGGACCAGATGTTCTGCCCGGTGCCCACATGCCGCACTACACCGCTTTTGCGTGCCTGCTTGAGCAAGCGTGGCAACTGCACGCTGTCGCGCTTGACGCCCAGGCTGTGACCGTAGATCAGGGTGTTGCAGATCACTGCCGAGTTCACGCCATCTTTGGCTGCAGCCAGGATCAGGTTGTCGATGGCCACGCGAGCAGCCTTGTCGACAGTCGGCGCCGGCAGGTTGTCTTCAAAGTAGATGACATCGCTGGACTTACCGCCCGACGCATCGCCAACGATGCTCGAACCGCTGGTGTGCAGGAAGGTTTTGTTGGAACCGCGCAGCGCGGCCAGCAAGGTTTCCACGGCGCCGCGATGGTCGCTGCTGGCGGCGTTGATCACCGCGTCAGCTTTCTTCGCCTGCTCGGTCAACAGCGCGCTGTCATCCAGCGTACCGATCACCGGCGTGATACCCAGTGCCGTCATTTCCGCAGCCTGTTCGGTGCTGCGCACCAGGCCGGTGACGTTATGGCCGGACTTGACCAGGCCAGTGGCGATGGAACCGCCGATAAAACCGGCAGCGCCGGTGATGAATACGTTCATGGAGGTGTCTCCCTGCGTGAGTAATTGATGGACTCAGTATTGCGGACCTATCCATTCCGAATAAGTCCGTATTGCCCAATTCAATCTTGCGCAGAGGTCACGAATCAGCTGGCGTAGCTGGCCAGCTTGCCCTGGATAAAGTCCAGGAAGCACTGGATGCGCAAGGCCAATTGCGAGTTGCGGTAGTACACCGCATTGATCGGTTGACGATAGCCGCTGTTGAACTCGGCCAGCACCGGTATCAGGCGCCCGCTTTTGATGTCCTGGGCGGTCATGAAGTCCGAGAGACAGGTGATGCCCTGCCCTTCCAGCGCCAGCTGGCGCAAGGTTTCACCGCTGGAGGCGGCGACGCCCGGCTGGATCTGCCAGCGATCCCCGTGCACATGGCGCAGCGGCCAGTGGTTCAGGGTTTCGGTCTGGGTGAAACCGAGCAAGGTGTGTTCGGCCAGTTCGGCAACGGTGCTGGGCGTACCGTGCTGTTTCAGGTAAGCCGGGCTGGCGAGGATATGCAGCGGGCTGCATCCCAGTGAGCGGGCGTGCAACGTCGAGTCGGCCAGGGCACCGATACGGATCGCGATGTCGGTGCTCTGTTCCAGCAGGTCGATGATCAGGTCGTTGCTGTTCAGTTCCAGCTGGATATCCGGGTACAGGCCACGAAACTCGGCGATGTACGGCACGATCGCATGCAGCATGAACGGCGACGCCGCGTTGATCCGCAGGCGCCCCGACGGGGTTTGCTGGCGCGACGACAGGCGTTCTTCCAGGTCGTCCATCTGCTCGAGGATCACCTTGGCCCGCTCGAAGAAATACTTGCCCTCTTCGGTCAGGTCCATGCGCCGGGTGGTGCGATTGATCAGGGTGGTGTCGAGCTTGGCTTCCAGGCGCGACAAAGTGCGGCTGACCGCCGACGGCGTCTGCCCGACCTGTTCGGCTGCGGCGGAAATCGACCCGCATTCAATCACGCAGACGAAGATCTGTAGCTCATCGGATCGGGCTTTCAACGTGAATCCTCTTTATAGCGGCTGCACGGATACTAGCCGCATTACAGACTCAGGTTAAACACCTGTGCCAGATGCTGTTCATAACGCGCCACGTCGGCTTCGATGGCCGGGCGTTTCATCACGTCCACGCACAGGAAGGTCGGCAGGCCGGTCATGCCGAGGAACTCGTTGGCCTTGTGGAACGGGAAATACACCGCGTCCACGCCCTTGGCTTCGAAAAAGTCGGTGGGGTCGTCGAACGCTTGCTGGGGAGCGTTCCAGGTCAGGGACAGCATGTATTGCTTGCCCTGGATCAGGCCACCGCTGCCGTATTTCTGCGACGAGTCGGAGCGGGTGCGGCCGTCGCTGGCGTACAGGCTGCCATGGCCTTCGGTGAAGACTTCATCGATGTACTTCTTGACGATCCACGGAGCGCCCATCCACCAGCCGGGCATCTGGTAGATGATCACATCGGCCCAGAGGAATTTGGCGACTTCTTCGGCCACGTCGTAGCCGGCGTCGATGTGGGTTTCCTTGACGTCAATGCCGCCACGGTCCAGTACCGCCAGGGCGGCTTCATGCAGGGTGCTGTTGTAGCGACCGTCGGAATGAGCGAATTTCTTACCGCCGTTGAGCAGGAGTACTTTTTTCATAGGGGGTGCCTAAAGATTAAAAATGTCTGAAGGCAGGGTAACGGGGTCTGTCCGTTGGAATAAGCGTCCCGGCGGCAAAATACATTTGATCAAATCGCACGAATCAACGGCATATTGTTAACCACTGATCAGCAGATGACCTCCCAATGCAGCCATGCCGATAAAGAACACCCGCTTGAACAGCACGGCACTGATGCGCTGGCGCAGGGCCTGGCCCAGCCACATCCCGAGCAGCGCGGGAACCAGCGCCAGCAACGAGGCGTTCAATTCGCCGCCGCCCAGGCTCCCACGCCAGAACAGCCCGGCTGCCAGCGCCAGGGTCGACACGGTGAACGACAGCCCCAACGCCTGCACCAGCTGATCGCGGTTCAAGCCCAACGCTTGCAGATACGGCACCGCCGGTATCACGAACACCCCAGTGGCCGAGGTGATGACCCCGGTCAGCACGCCGCACAGCGGGCCCAGCCAACGCTCGGTGGCCGGGCTTACCTTGAACGTCGGCAGCAACAGCCCGCTCAAGGCATACACCAGCAGCGCGCCGCCCAACGCCCGCACCACCCAATGCCCGCCATCCATGCCCAGCCACACCGAGCCCAGCCCGGTGCCGAGGAAAATCAGCAGGAGCATCGGCCACAGGCGTTTGATCAACGCGCTCAGGTGACCGCCGAAGGCCAGTTGCCAGAGGTTGGTGACGGTGGACGGGATGATCAGCAACGCCGCAGCCTGCGCCGGCAACATAGCCAGGCCGAGCATGCCCATGGCGACGGTGGGCAGGCCCAGGCCGATGACGCCCTTGACCGTACCTGCCAGCAGGAAGGTGCCGACCACCAGCAATGTCAGGGCCGGGCCGAGGTTTTGGTAGAACGCGAGTAAGGTATTCATGGGTCGATTTTGCAGGTTTGGGTGATATCTGAAAATTCGCCATATACTGAGGCAGCCTCTTGTTTTGCATGAGGCAGATGGCCTCTTCGCGAGCAAGCCCGCTCCCACATTTTGAAAGGGTTCACAGATCTAAATGTGGGAGCGGGCTTGCTCGCGAAGAGGCCCGTACAGACACTGAGATCCCCAGCACATGCACTTTGACCTGATCGACCTGCGCCTGTACCTGCACATCCTCGACACCGGCAATATCACCGCCGGCGCCAGCCGCAGCCATTTGTCCCTGGCGGCGGCGAGTGCACGGATCCGGGCGATGGAAGCCTCCCTGGGCATCGAGTTTCTTGAACGTGGCCGCCGTGGCGTCACCCCGACTGCTGCGGGTAAAGCCCTCGCCCGTCACGCCCGCCTGCTGTTGCAGCAGGCCGATCACCTGCAGCAAGACCTCGCGGAATACGCCAACGGCGTCAAGGGCCAAGTGCGCCTGCTGTGCAACACCACCGCCCTGAGCGAATACCTGCCGGAACTGTTGGCGGACTTTCTGCACGAGCACCCCAACCTCGACATCGACCTGCAGGAACTGCCAAGCCTGCGCATCACCCACGCCTTGCGCCAGGGCGCGGCAGACCTGGGAATTATTTCCGACGCAGTAGACACCCACGGCCTGCAAACCCTGCCCTTTCGCGACGACCCGCTGGTGCTGATCATGCCGCTGGATCACCCGCTGGCCGGGCGCACCGTGGGTTTTATCGACAGCTTGCAGCACGACTACGTGGGCCTGGCCGCCGACAGCGCGCTGGCGGTGTACCTGGAGGAACAGGCATTGCACGCAGGCTTTCGCTTGCAGACACGCATCCGCGCAGATGGGTTTGACGGGCTGATTCGCATGGTCGCCCGGGGCGCCGGGCTGGGGATCGTGCCCCTGGCCGCGCTGGAACGCTGGCCGTTGGAGCGGCGCTTCACGGCCCAACCCCTGAGCGAGGATTGGGCCTGTCGCAAACTGCTGTTATGCGCCCGCGAGTTCGAGCAATTGCCGGGTTATGCCAAAGCCTTGTTCGATGCCTTGGCCGCGCCCTTGCGGAAGAATACGTAGTACACCGCCGACAGAATCAGCAGGAACGGCACCCCGAACACCAGCGTCATCTTGAATGCATCGGTGAAGAACGTGGTGATCATCACCGCGCCCATCAGCACCAGGCCCAGCAGTGTGCTGTAGGGAAACAGCGCCAGCTGGAACGACAGCTTCGCCCCGCCGTGACGCTTGCGGTAGCGGCGGAAAAACAGGTGCGTGAGGAAGATCATGAACCAGGTGAAGATCGCGCCAAACATCGAGATCGCCATCATCAGGGTGAACGAGCTTTCCGGGTACACCACGTTCAGCAGGGTCGCCAGGGCAATGCCCGAGCTGGACAGCAACAAGGCGTTCAACGGGATCCCGCTCTTGCTCAAGGCGCCCATGGACTTGGGCGCAAAACCGGCGCGGGACAGGCTGAACATCATGCGGGTGGTGATGTAGAGCTGGCTGTTCATCGCCGACAGCGCAGCGATCAGGATCACGAAGTTCATCACCCCGGTGGCGCCGGGAATGCCGATGGTCTGCATCACCGTGACGAACGGGCTCTGGGCGTGGCCGGCCTGGTTCCATGGCACGATGGCCAACATCAGCGCCAGGGTCAGCAGGTAGAACACCACCAGCCGCACGATGGTCGCGCGGAAGGCTTTTTTCACCGCCTGCTCCGGGTCGGCCGCTTCACCGGCGGCCACCGCGATCATTTCCACGCTCAGGTAACTGAAGATCGAGACGATCACCGCGATCCACATGCCGCTCAACCCGTTCGGGAAAAAGCCGCCGTGGGCCGTGTAGTTCTGCACACCGTAATCCGGATTGCCGGAGCCGAACACCACGTACACCGCGAGGATGATGAAGCCAACGATGGCGCTGATCTTGATCGTGGAGAACCAGTACTCGAAGTTGCCGAAGGTCTTGACGCTGATGGCGTTGAGTACGATCAGCACGCTGGAAAACGAGACGATCCACACCCATTCCGGCACGTTGGCAAACCAGTACTTCATGTACATCGCCACCGCCGTGACCTCGGCGCCCACCGCCAGCACAATCGCCGCCCAGTACGCATAACGCACCAGGAAACCGGCCAGCGGGCTGACGTAAAATTCGGCATACGCGCCGAAGGAGCCCGAGGTGGAATGCGCCACGGTCATCTCCGCCAGGCAGCCCATCAACAGCAAAGTGATCAGCGCACCGATGGCATAGCTGACCAGCACGCTGGGCCCGGCATAGCCGATGGCGTAGGCGCTGCCCATGAACAGCCCGGTGCCGATGGCGCCACCGATGGCGATCATGCTCATCTGGCCGGAAGTGAGCTGGCGCCTGAGGCCCAGTTCGCGATTGGTGATTTCGGCAAAGCCTTGGTCTGGCGTGGTCACGTGGCGTGCCCCTTTATTATTGTGATTGCACTGCTTTCTGGTTGAAACATTGTTCCCTGTGGGAGCGGGCTTGCTCGCGAATGCGGTGTGCCAGTCAATACATCAGGGACTGATGGACCGCATTCGCGAGCAAGCCCGCTCCCACATTTTTTGCTCTGCGTTTACTCAGGTGACGCTGTGGCGAACCTTGAACTGCGGCTGGTCCCAGGTTCTCTGATCGAGAATCTCACCCAGGATTTCCACCGCATCCCACACTTCAGCAAAGCTGGTGTACAGCGGGGTAAACCCGAAACGCATGATGCGCGGCTCGCGATAATCACCAATCACGCCACGAGCGATCAAGGCCTGGATAACCGCGTAGCCTTCCGGGTGTTCGAAGCTGACGTGGCTACCCCGTCGGGCATGCTCACGCGGGGTGATCAGGGTCATGTCGTGGGCGGCGCAACGGCTTTCCACCAACTCGATGAACAGGTCGGTCAACGCCAGGGATTTAGAGCGCAAGCTGGCCATATCGGTCTGGGCGAAAATATCCAGGCCACACTCCACCATCGCCAGCGAGGTGATCGGCTGGGTGCCGCACAGGTAGCGGGCGATGCCCTGGCTCGGGGCATAACGCGATTCCATGGCGAACTGTCGGGTATGCCCGAACCAGCCCGACAGCGGCTGCGTAACCACATCCACCAGCGCCGGGTTGACCCACACAAACGCCTGGGAGCCGGGCCCGCCGTTGAGGTATTTGTAAGTGCAACCAATCGCATAATCGGCACCGGCCTGATGCAGGTCGATCGGCACCGCGCCCGCGGAATGCGCCAGATCCCAGATCGCCAGCGCGCCACATTCATGGCTCAAGGCAGTCTGGGCCTGCATGTCGTACATGTAGCCGGTCTTGTAGTTGACGTGGGTGAGCATCACCACGGCCGTGTCCTGGTCGATGGCTTTCGGCAGTTCGTCCGGGCTGTTGACCAGGCGCAGGGAGTAGCCCTGTTGCAGCAGTTCGGTGAGGCCTTCGGCGATGTACAGGTCGGTGGGGAAATTGCTCGCTTCGCTGACGATCACCTTGCGGCTTGGCGCGCGTTCGCGTTGCACGGTCAGCGCGGCGCTGAGCACTTTGAACAGGTTGATGGAGGTGGTATCGGTGATCACCACTTCACCGTCGCGGGCACCGATCAGCGGTGCGAGACGATTGCCCAGGCGCTGGGACAGGTCGGCCCAGCCGGCACTGTTCCAACTGCGAATCAGGCCATTGCCCCACTCCTCGGCGATCACCGCTTGCGCCCGTTCCAGTGCCGCTACCGGGCGCGCACCGAGGGAGTTGCCGTCGAGGTAGATGACCCCGGCCGGCAAGGCGAATTGGTTGCGCAATGGCGCCAGCGGATCCTGGGCGTCGAGGGTCAGGCAATGGGTGCGGGTGGTCATGGTCAGTCCTGTTGTTGTAGTAACAATGAGCCAAATAATGAACGAAGCTTTAGAGAATTTTCGTGCAAAGTGGTGGGCAACAGGCTAATTAAGCTGTAGGAAATTCGAATTTAACCCCCAAACACGCGGATTTATTCTAACCATGATTCTCGACGCCACCGACCTGCGCCTTCTGCATTTCCTGCAACAGGATGGCCGTATCAGTAACCAGGAACTGGCCGAGAAAGTCGCCCTGTCGCCGTCGGCCTGCCTGCGGCGTTTGCGCCTGCTGGAAAGCGAGGGAATCATCAGTGGTTATCGGGCGGTGTTGAACGCCGAGCAACTGGGGATCGAGCTGGAGGCCATCGTCCACCTGTCGTTACGCCAGGATGTGGAGGATTGGCACGAGACGTTTATCAAGAAGGTGCAGGGGTGGCCGGAGGTGGCCAGTGCGTATGTGATTACCGGGGCGAGCAATTATGTGCTGCGGGTGCAGGCGCGCAACCTCAAGCACTTTTCTGACTTTATCGTGAACCACTTGAACCGCACGGCGGGGGTGATGGATATTCGCTCGGAGATCGTGCTGCAGAAGATCAAGGATCGGGATGATCTGCTCGACCTGGTTGTTCGCAAATAGGCCAAACGATACAGAGCCAATGTGGGAGCGGGCTTGCTCGCGAAGGCGGAGTGTCAGTCACCGGAAATATTGACTGATCCACCGCATTCGCGAGCAAGCCCGCTCCCACATTTTTTTACCGCGTTCAGTCTTCGAGGGCGCGCACTCGCTGCATGCGCTTCTGTTCTACCGGCGCAACCGCAGGCTGCAACTCAAAGTCAAAATCAATCTGCGCAAACTGCCCTTCCACACCAAATTCCTTCGCCAGGTTTGCGTCCTCGCTGAAGCGAATTTCGGCGATCAACTCATCCCGCGTCGCATAGGCAAAATCATCATGCAGGTACGGGTCATCCGACAGGTTGATCTGCGTGGTCAGGTGCCGATGGCCCGGCGCCGAGATGAAGAAGTGGATATGCGCCGGCCGCTGGCCATGGCGCCCCAACTGGTCCAGCAACTGCTGGGTCGGCCCGGTCGGCGGGCAGCCATACCCCGACGGCACGATGCTGCGAAAACGGTAGTTGCCCTGGGCATCGGTCTCGATTCGCCGACGCAGGTTGAACTCCGACTGCGTGCTGTCAAACCACGAATACGTACCACCGGTATTGGCCTGCCATACATCGACAATCGCCCCCGCCAACGGCTTGCCATTGGTGTCGCGCACCTGGCCCTGCATGAACAGCGGCACGCCCGGGTCCTGCCCGTCGTCCAGCCGCGCCTCGAACTTGGACAGCGGCGCACCGGCCACATACAGCGGGCCTTCGATGGTGCGCGGGGTGCCGCCGGATTTGCCGGCTTCCTCGTCCGCCGCGTCCATCAGCATGTCCAGGTAATGCTCCAGGCCCAACCCTGCCGCGAGCAAGCCGGCTTCCTGGTTCTTGCCCAGTTCGTTGAGGTAGTTGACCGCCTTCCAGAACTCTTCCGGGGTCACTTCCAGGTCTTCGATGATGTTCACCGTGTCCCGCAGGATCCGGTAGATCAGCGCCTTGGCCCGTGGGTTGCCGCCGTCGTTAAGGTTGCCGCTGGCTTCTTCGAGAAACTGTTGGGCGTGAGCAGTCTGGGAAAGTCGGATGGACATGGTGCAATCCTCATCTTGTAATTATTAGGTGAAAAAACAGACTCAGCGATCATCCTCACGGATCGACGATGGATGCCGGCACAGGGCATTCACTTCGATGGCCATGTAAGGATAAAGCGGCAGTTGCATCAACAGGTCATGCAGTTCCTGCACGCTGTCGACATCGAACACGCTGTAGTTGGCGTACAGCCCGGCGATGCGCCACAGGTGGCGCCATTTGCCTTGCTCCTGGAGCCGCTGGGAGAAGGCTTTTTCTTCAGCCTTGAGGCTGGCAGCGCGCTCGGGGTTCATGTCGACGGGCAGGTTCACGGTCATTTTTACGTGGAACAACATCGCAGGTGTCCTCTTGTTAGTTATCGCGACGGAAGAACGCCAGGCGCTCTTCATCGATGGCCAGGCCCAGGCCCGGAGCGGTGGAGACATGCAGGTGGAAATCGCGGTACACCAGCGGCTCGGCGAGGATGTCTTCGGTGAGCAGCAGCGGGCCGAACAGTTCGGTGTCCCACGCCAGTTTGTTCAAGGTGAGAAAGGCATGGGCCGAGGCCAGGGTGCCGATACCGCCTTCAAGCATGGTGCCGCCGTACAGGCCGATACCCGCCGCCTCGGCAATCGCAGCGGTGCGCAATACCGCACGCGGCCCGCCGTTTTTGGCGATCTTCAGGGCGAACACCGAGGCCGCGCCTTCGCGGGCCAGGTTGAAGGCATCTTCCACGCATTCGATGGATTCGTCGGCCATGATCGGCGCCGGGCTCGACAGGTTGAGCCGCACCATGCCGCCGCGGTTGTTGCGCGAGATCGGTTGTTCGATCAGGTCGATACCGTTGTCACCCAGCACCTTGCAGGCGCGCAGGGCCACGGCTTCGTCCCAGGCCTGGTTGACGTCGACCCGCACACTGGCGCGGTCGCCCAGGGCTTTTTTGATCGCGATGACGTGGGCCAGGTCCTGGCTGACTTCACCGGCGCCGATCTTCAATTTGAAAATGCGGTGCCGGCGCAGGTCGAGCATCTTCTCGGCCTCGGCGATGTCTTTTTCGGTGTTGCCGCTGGCCAGGGTCCAGGCCACCGGCAAGGCGTCCCGCACGCGGCCGCCGAGCAATTCGCTGACCGGCAGGTTCAGGCGTTTGCCGAGGGCGTCGAGCAAGGCGCTTTCGATACCCGACTTGGCAAAGGTGTTGCCCCGGATGCTGCGCTCCAGGCGCAACATGGCGGCATTGATGTTGCTAGCGTCCTGGCCGAGCAGCAGCGGCGCGAAGTGCCGGTCGATGTTGATCTTGATGCTGTCGGGGCTTTCATTGCCGTAGCTCAGGCCGCCGATGGTGGTGGATTCACCAATGCCTTCGATACCGTCGGCGCAGCGCACGCGGATGATCACCAGGGTCTGGTTCTGCATCGTGTGCATCGCCAGTTTGTGCGGGCGGATGGTAGGGAGATCGACGATGATGGTCTCGATCGACTCGATGGCGCAAATCGGCATGGCAATACCCGTTGGGTTCTTTATAGATTTGGCCTGATTCTGTTCCGGATCTCTGCTGGCTTCCAATATAGAATGAGTCTCGAACAATACCCTTAAGGTATGAATGGAGTCCTTATGGAACTGCGCCATCTGCGTTACTTCCAGGTGCTGGGGGAAACCCTCAACTTCACCCGCGCCGCCGAACGCCTGCACATTGCCCAGCCGCCGCTGAGCCGGCAGATCCAGCAATTGGAGGACGAACTGGGTGTGGTCCTGCTGGAGCGTGGGCGCCCGTTGCGCCTGACCGAAGCCGGGCGGTTTTTCTATGAGCACGCCAATGTGCTGCTGGAGCAACTGGGCAAGGTGTGTGACAACACCCGGCGCATCGGCCTTGGGCAGAAAACCTGGCTGGGCATCGGTTTTGCGCCGTCGACGCTGTACGGCGTGCTGCCGGAGTTGATTCGCCGGCTGCGCAGCCACGATGGCCTGGAGCTGGAGTTGGGCCTGTCGGAGATGACCACGCTGCAACAGGTTGAAGCTCTCAAGGCCGGGCGGATTGACGTGGGCTTCGGGCGGATTCGCATCGACGACCCGGCCATTGTGCAGCGGGTGTTGGTGGAGGACCGGTTGGTGGCGGTGTTGCCCGCCGGGCATCCCCTGCTGGGCGCCCCGGCCACCCTGGCGCAATTGGCCGCTGAACCCTTCGTGCTGTATCCCGGCAACCCGCGGCCGAGCTACGCCGACCATGTGATCGCGCTGTTCGATGCCCATGGCTTGAGCCTGAAGGTTTCGCAGTGGACCAACGAATTGCAGACCGCCATTGGTCTGGTCGGCGCAGGCATGGGCGTGACCCTGGTACCCGCCTCGGTGCAGGTGCTGCACCGCGCAGACATTGGCTACACACCGGTGGTGGAGGCCACCGCCACGTCGCCGATCATTCTCAGCCGGCGAATCAATGACCAGTCGCCGGGGCTCAGTCATTGCCTGCAACTGGTGGAAGAGTTGATTTAAAAGAACACCACACATCCAATGTGGGAGCGGGCTTGCTCGCGAATGCGCAGTGTCAGTCACCGAATGAGTTGGCTGATGCACCGCATTCGCGAGCAAGCCCGCTCCCACAGTTGATCTCCGTTGTTTTTGCGTAAGGTGTTCATCCACGCATACGCCGGGCGTCGTTGCGTTGCAGGGTCTGGCTGGGGGATTCGTCGAACAGCTTGCGGTATTCGGCCGAGAATCGCCCCAGGTGAGTAAAGCCCCAGCCCAGGGCGATTTCGGAGATGGTGCGCGTGGAGCCATGTTCGAGGATTTGCTGGCGCACGGCACCCAGGCGGTACTTCTTCAGATAGGCCATGGGCGACAGGGCGAAGTATTTGCGGAAGGCATCGAACAGCTTGAAGCGCGACACGCCCGCCGCCGCCTCCAGATCCTCCAGGTGCACCGCTTCCCGAGCGTTGTCGTGGATGTACTGTCGGGCACGAATCAAATAGTGCGGCAGCTTCACCCCCAGCACGTCCCGCAGCTCTTCGGAATAGTTGTTCGGCTGGGCCAGGATCAGGCCCTTGATCAGCGAGCTTTCCAGGTCCCGGGTAAACGCCACCTGGTCATACAGCTCGCTGCTGCGCTCCAGTTCGGCGATGAAATACCGCGCCATGCGCCACCACGACGCGGAAGCGCCGTCCACCGCGTCCATCGCCGATTCGAAGCGCAGCGGCGCTTCAATCGGCCGCTGCAGCAGGCCTTCCAGGGATTCGCTCATCGCCGCGCGGGTGATCACCACCTGCAACTTGCGGCAGTCGCCCGAGATCTCCAGCACCTGATGTTCGTTGGGCGAAATGATCACCCCCTGGTCACGGTTGGAGCTGAGCCGTACGCCGTTCTTGCTCAGCTCCTGCTCGCCCACCAGCGGCAAGGTCAGGCTGTAGCTGCTGAAGTGCTCGGCGTCTTCAATGTCGATGGTGACATCGGTGCCGTATTCGATAATCCCCAGCGTCGTGGCGCGGGACTTGAACACATTGGCGCTGTGGTGAAAGCGGATGCGCTCCGGCGTCGCGGTTTGCAGGCGGTGCGGCCCGCAAATGCCGGACATCCAGCTGCAGGCGCCTTCAAGGTCGAAGCGCTCGATACGTATATCGCGTGTATTGCTACTCATCACGGGGCACCCACGGCAATTGTGGCCGGCGCGCTCTGACGGCGCGTCCTGGTAGATCGACAGCAAGTTTTGCGCCACGCCAGCGGGATCGCCACTGGGTGGATAGCAACCGTCGACTAAGTGGATAACAAGCAGACTTTTCCGACAATCGCCTTGCAAGACAGTAGCGCATTCCGCCACCGCCCTGCACCGCCGTGGGTATTTCGTGCCCAACTAAGTGGCCCACCTTCCCCCATTAACCGGATAGCCCGGTGCCCCGCCGCAGCCTCTTAATGGCCTACCCGTCTAGCCATTATCAAAAAGGTGCCTCCCATGAGTGGTGCAAGAAGCGTCGAGCAGTGGAAAAGCTTTATCGAAGGCTGCCTGGACTTCCGTCCGGTGGATGAGGTGTTCCGCATCGCCCGGGACATGTTCACCGAGCCGGAGTTGTTCGAGCTGGAGATGGAACTGATCTTCGAAAAAAACTGGATCTATGCCTGTCACGAGAGCGAACTGGCCAACAAGCACGACTTCGTGACGATGCGCGCCGGGCGCCAGCCGATGATCATCACCCGCGACGGCGAAGGCCAGCTCAACGCGCTGATCAACGCCTGCCAGCACCGGGGCACCACCCTGACCCGAGTCGGTAAGGGCAACCAGTCCACCTTCACCTGCCCGTTCCATGCCTGGTGCTACAAGAGCGATGGCCGGCTGGTGAAGGTCAAGGCGCCGGGGGAATACCCGGAAGGCTTCGACAAGGCCACTCGCGGCCTGAAAAAAGCACGGATCGAGAGCTACAAAGGCTTCGTCTTCATCAGCCTCGACGTGAACGGCACCAACAGCCTGGAAGACTTCCTCGGCGACGCCAAAGTGTTCTTCGACATGATGGTCGCCCAATCGGCCACCGGTGAGCTGGAAGTGCTGCCGGGCAAGTCCGCCTACACCTACGACGGTAACTGGAAACTGCAAAACGAGAACGGCCTGGACGGTTATCACGTCAGCACCGTGCACTACAACTACGTGGCCACGGTGCAGCATCGCCAGCAGGTCAATACGGAAAACGGCACCGGCTCGGGCACGACACTGGACTACAGCAAACTCGGCGCCGGCGACGCGAACACCGATGACGGCTGGTTCGCCTTCAACAATGGCCACAGCCTGTTGTTCAGCGACATGCCCAACCCCACCGTGCGTTCGGGCTACGCCACCATCATGCCGCGCCTGATCGAAGAACACGGCCAGCAAAAAGCCGAATGGATGATGCACCGCCTGCGCAACCTGAACATCTACCCGAGCCTGTTCTTCCTCGACCAGATCAGTTCGCAGCTGCGGATCATCCGGCCCATCGCGTGGAACAAGACCGAAATCATCAGCCAGTGCCTGGGGGTGAAGAACGAGTCTGACGCCGACCGTGAAAACCGTATTCGCCAGTTCGAGGATTTCTTCAACGTCTCGGGCATGGGCACGCCGGATGACCTGGTGGAGTTCCGCGAAGCCCAGCGCGGCTTCCAGGGCCGCCTGGAACGCTGGAGCGATATTTCCCGTGGCAGCCACCGCTGGGAAACCGGGCCGACCCCCAATAGCGAATCCATCGGTATCCAGCCGGCGATGACCGGCACCGAATTCACCCACGAAGGGCTGTACGTCAACCAGCACCGCAACTGGCAGAAATTCCTGCTGGACGGACTCGACCAGCAAGCCCTGAAACTGCGGGAGGTGGAATGATGAATGCGCAATTGCAGTACCGGATCGAGCAGTTTTTTTATCGTAAATCCGAGCTGTGCGATGCCCAGGACTGGGACGCCTACGTGCAGCTGTTCGACCCGCAGAGTGAATTCCACCTGCCGCAGTGGGATTCGGAACATGTCTACACCCGCGACCCGAAGCGCGAAATGTCGTTGATCTACTACGCCAACCGCTCGGGGCTGGAGGATCGGGTGTTTCGCCTGCGCACGGGCAAGGCCGCGTCGGCCACGCCGATGCCGAGGACGCTGCATTTGATCAACAACGTGCGGATTACCGAGCAACCGGACGGGCTGCTGGAGGTGAAGTTGAACTGGCATACGTTGTTCTATCGGCTGGCGACGTCGGAGCAGTTCTATGGCAGCGCCACCTACAGCCTCAAGCCCGATGGCGACAGTTGGTTGATCACCCGCAAGCATGCGCTGCTGCTCAACGACACCATCAACTCGGTGCTGGATTTCTATCACCTGTGACCTGATGCATTACACCTGTGGCGAGGGAGCTTGCTCCCGCTGGACCGGGTTGGCGCTCCAGTGCGTAGCGCTCCCGGCTTTTTGGGGCTGCTGCGCAGCCCAGCGGGAGCAAGCTCCCTCGCCACAGGTAAATCGCAGGCATAGAAAATCAAACTCGCGGAGTTCTGCGAATGAATCACAAAGTGGCCTTCAGTTTTGCCGACGGCAAGACCCTGTTTTTCCCGGTGGGCGCCAATGAGATCCTGTTGGATGCGGCGTTGCGCAACGGCATCAAGATCCCGCTCGACTGCCGCGAAGGCGTTTGCGGCACTTGCCAGGGCCGCTGCGAGTCCGGCGACTACAGCCAGGACTACGTAGACGAGGAAGCCCTCTCCAGCCTCGACCTGCAACAACGCAAAATGCTCAGCTGCCAGACCCGGGTCCAATCCGACGCGGCGTTTTATTTCGATTTTGATTCCAGCCTGTGCAACGCGCCGGGGCCAGTACAAATCCGCAGTACGGTGAGCCAAGTGCAACAGGTCTCGGCCAGCACCGCGATCCTGCACCTGCAGCTTGAACACCCATTGGACTTTTTGCCGGGCCAATATGCCCGCCTGTCGATTCCCGGCACCGACAGTTGGCGCTCCTACTCTTTCGCCAACCGCCCGGGCAATCAGTTGCAGTTCCTGATCCGCCTGCTGCCCGATGGCGTGATGAGCAACTACATCCGCGAACGCTGCCAAGTCGGTGATGAGTTGCTGCTGGAAGCGCCATTGGGTGCCTTCTACCTTCGGCATGTCACCCGACCGCTGGTGTTGGTGGCCGGTGGCACTGGTTTATCGGCGCTGCTGGGCATGCTTGACGACCTGGCCGCCAGCACCTGCCAACAGCCGGTGCACCTGTATTACGGCGTGCGGGGTGCGGCCGATTTATGCGAGGCAACACGCATAAAAGCCTACGCCGATACGATCCCGGGGTTTCGCTACACCGAGGTACTCAGCGACCCACCTTCGGACTGGGCCGGCAAACGCGGCTACCTCACCGAGCATTTCGACCTGGCCGAATTGCGGGATCAATCGGCAGATATGTACGTCTGCGGCCCCCCTCCGATGGTCGAATCCATCAAACAATGGCTGCTGGATCAGGCACTTGATGGCGTTCAGCTGTATTACGAAAAGTTTACCGAGAGTAATATCTGACCCCTCAGCGGTTTGAGGGGCTGGTTCGGTGTGCGATCAACCCTGAAAAAAACAAGTAGAAGGGAATGTTAATGGCGGATGACATGGTTAACCCGGTGGGCCTCAAGCGTGGCCTGAAGAACCGGCATATTCAGTTGATTGCCTTGGGAGGGGCGATCGGGACCGGGCTGTTCCTCGGCTCGGCGGGCGTGCTCAAGTCGGCGGGGCCGTCGATGATCCTGGGCTATGCGGTAGCCGGGTTCATCGCGTTCCTGATCATGCGCCAGCTGGGCGAAATGATCGTCGAGGAACCGGTGGCCGGCTCCTTCAGCCACTTCGCCCACAAGTACTGGGGCGGTTACGCAGGCTTCCTCGCCGGCTGGAACTACTGGGTACTCTACGTGCTGGTGGGCATGGCCGAGCTGACAGCGGTGGGCAAGTACATCCAGTTCTGGTGGCCGGAAATTCCGACCTGGGTCAGTGCGGTGGTGTTCTTTGTGCTGGTCAACCTGATCAACACCCTCAACGTGAAGTTCTTCGGTGAGACCGAGTTCTGGTTCGCGATCATCAAGGTGGTGGCGATTGTCGGCATGATCGTGCTCGGCTGCTACCTGCTGTTCAGCGGCACCGGCGGCCCGCAGGCCTCGGTGAGCAACCTGTGGAGCCACGGCGGGTTCTTCCCGAATGGCGGCATGGGGCTGTTGATGTCCATGGCGTTCATCATGTTCTCGTTCGGCGGCCTGGAGCTGGTGGGTATTACCGCCGCCGAAGCCAGCGAACCCCGCAAGGTGATCCCGAAGGCGATCAACCAGGTGGTGTACCGGATCCTGATTTTCTACGTCGGCGCCCTTACCGTGCTGCTGTCGTTGTACCCATGGGACCAACTGCTGCAAACCCTCGGCGCGTCGGGCGATGCCTACAGCGGCAGTCCGTTCGTGCAGATCTTTTCCTTGATCGGTAACGACACCGCCGCCCACATCCTCAACTTCGTGGTCCTGACCGCGGCACTGTCGGTGTACAACAGCGGCGTGTACTGCAACAGCCGCATGCTGTTCGGCCTGGCCGAGCAAGGCGACGCGCCGAAAGCGCTGATGAAGTTGAACAAGCAAGGCGTGCCGCTGCGTGCCCTGGGCATCTCCGCCCTGGTGACGCTGCTGTGTGTGGTGATCAACTACGTCGCGCCGCATGACGCACTGGAGCTGTTGTTTGCGCTGGTGGTTGCCTCGTTGATGATCAACTGGGCGCTGATCAGCCTGACCCACATCAAGTTCCGCAAGGCCATGGGCGAGCAAGGCGTGGTGCCGTCGTTCAAGACCTTCTGGTTCCCGTTCAGCAACTACCTGTGCCTGGCGTTCATGCTGATGATCATCTGCGTGATGCTGGCGATTCCGGGTGTGCGGGCGTCGGTGTATGCGATTCCGGTCTGGGTCGGGATTATCTATGTGGCGTACCGGTTGCGGTTGAATAACGCGAAGGCAGTAACAGCGCAATAACCCATGTGGGAGCGGGCTTGTGTGGGAGCGGGCTTGCTCGCGAAGGCGTCGTGTCAGTCACCTGATGTATTGACTGACACACCGCTTTCGCGAGCAAGCCCGCTCCCACATTTTGATCGTATTCCAAATGAAAAGCCCCGGTACTGATGAGTACCGGGGCTTTTTGTTGGGCCTTGATTACAGCGTGGAACGCACTCGCCACAGCTCGGGGAACAATACGGTGTCGAGCATCTTGCGCAGGTAACCCACGCCTTCGGTGCCGCCCGTACCAGGCTGGAAGCCAATGATCCGCTCCACCGTGGTGACATGGCGGAAGCGCCATTGGCGGAACGAATCCTCCAGGTCGATAAACTTTTCGGCCAATTGGTACAGGTCCCAATACCGGCTCGGATCGCGATAAACCTCGCGCCACGCCGCCTCCACGGAATCATCGTGAACCGTCGGCGCCGTCGGGTCGCGTTCGGCGCGCTTGGGGTCGATCGCCAGCCCGGCCTTGGTCATCAGGTTGATCGCCTCGTCATACAGCGACGGCGTGGCAATCGCCACCTGCAGCTCCTTCAACAACTCCGGCCGGTGGGCGTGAGGCCGCAACAGCGCCGCGCTTTTGTTGCCGAGGATGAATTCGATTTCCCGGTACTGGAACGACTGGAAACCCGACGACTGCCCCAGGTACGGGCGGATCGACTTGTACTCCGACGGCGTCATGGTCGCCAGTACCGCCCAGGCGTGCACCAACTGGTCAAAGATCCGCGACACCCGCGCCAGCATCTTGAACGCCGGCGGCAGCTCACCCAGGCGCACGTGTTCGCGGGCGGCCTTGAGTTCGTGGAGCATCAACTTCATCCACAGCTCCGAGGTCTGGTGCTGGATGATGAACAGCATCTCGTTGTGGTCCGGCGACAGCGGGTGCTGGGCGCTGAGCACTTTGCCCAGGTCCAGGTAGTCGCCGTAGCTCATGGACTCGGAAAAATTCAGCTCGGCGTTATGCCATTCTTCCGGCGGCTGGTAGTCAGGGGAGAAAGGACACTGGCTCATCGCGTGGGCTCCTTGAGCGGGCGGAGAATGGCTCGTACCGGGCTGGCATCGAGGTTGGCAAAACGCAGCGGCAGCGCGATCAACTCGTAATCGCCCTCCGGCACGTCGTCGAGGACGATGCCTTCGAGAATCGCCATGCCATGCCGGGCGACGGCGTTGTGGGAGTCCATGGTCTTGGACTGCTGCGGGTCCAGGGACGGTGTGTCGATACCGATCAGGCGCACACCGAGGCTGGCCAGCAGCTCGACGGTTTGCGGAGCGACGGCGGTGAAATTCGAATCCCAGGTATCCAGTGGCGCCTGTTGATAAGTGCGCAGCAGCACACGCTCCGGCAGGTTTTCCAGGCGGCCCTCCAACTGATGCGGCTGCACCAGCGCGCCGCTGCCCAGGCAATGCAGCACCCGGCACGGGCCCATGTACACATCCAGAGACACTTCGCCAATCGGCGCGCCGTCCGCGCTGTAGTGCAACGGCGCGTCCACATGGGCGCCGGTGTGGGGCGACAGGGTGATGCGTCCGACATTCACCGGGCACTCGGGGCCGAACTGCCAGACCCGCTCTTCCTGAAACGGCGTATCACCCGGCCAGGTCGGGGTCGCGGTGCTCAAGGGCGGGCTGATGTCCCACCACGTTTTTATTGGATTCATTTCAAGGCTCTCGGTCGTTACTGGGGTGAATGATACGAGGGCCGGCTGTAAATATTCTTGCGAATTCCAGCGCAAAGCGGGAAATCTTTCGCACTTACTGCGAGGAAATGGCTGATTGGCGCACAGATATTTCGTACCGACTCAATCCTTCAAACAACAAATATTCCCTGTGGGAGCCGGGCTTGCCCGCGATGAGGTCGGCACAGCGTGCCCTTCCATCGCCTGACACTCCGCCATCGCGGGCAAGCCCGGCTCCCACAGGGGTTGGCGGTGACTCACGGCTGTGCAAATGACTGCGCTTCTGGGCATCCCGATGTCGAGTCCAGACCACTGGCGGGCCGCCCAAGGCGATAGGGTTTGGACTTCCCTTCCACTGCCTCGGAATCATCATGTCCAAGCCAATCACCGTACTGCGCGACACCCATCCACTGCCGGTGCTGGACGCCTGCAAATGGGAAAAACTCGAAGGCGACCCGCACACCGTCAACCTCAACGCCTACACCAGCGAAGACGGCAGCAAGATCATGGGCACCTGGATCTGCACCCCCGGCAAATGGCGGGTGGAGTATGTGAAGTGGGAATACTGTCACTTCCAGGAAGGCTACTGCGTGATCACCCCGGACGGCCTGGAGCCGATCCATTTGCGGGCTGGGGATATCTTTGTGGTGGAGCCGGGGATGAAGGGGACGTGGGAAGTGGTCGAGACGGTGCGTAAGTATTTTGTGTTTGCCTGATCCCACCTCCTGGAAAGGGGTCGCCCTGGCCCCTTTTACCTCAACGACGACCGTCGCGCCCTTCTGATAAAAGCAGCACCTCCCTGCCCCTCTTCCAACAACAATCGCTGTTATTCGTGACAACAACCCTTGATATTCGAAAACAATCAATTAGTATTTTGTGACAGAATATTGTGAGCACCAAGTTCTTGAAAAAATCTCATGACGTAATGCGCAAAATACATAATCAAACTCACCAAACAGTACAACCACTACTTTAGTTATAGATAAGATTGACTTTTGACACCCCCTACACTTTGAGATAGCTTTCTTGCAACCGGTCTATACTCGAATCTCATAGCATTATAACCCGATGATAATAAGAGGTACGGAGAAGGTGCAGAACTTCACATAATCGCAACCTTCACTGCACATTGATGGAAAACGCGCAGCGATTTGAATTAGACTCCAATGAATCAATTGATTACCCCATTGGTTTGTTCTAAGGACTCCACACGTCTTCCAGCACTTACTGCACGCGGCAGTCGAGACCGCGCTTTTGTAAAAGGATCAAGAAAATGCCTGAAAAAACAACACGTCTGACCATTCTCATCGACTTCCCGACCAAGCAGCGTCTGGAGTCGCTGTCCGAGGAAGTTGACCTTACTATTTCTCAGGTTATTCGCAAGCTGATTCGTGACCATCTCCAGCAATACGAGAGCCAAGTCCCGCCCTCCGTGCTGGAGCCGGAGAAAGAGGATTCATCGCTCTGCTCTTGATATATAAGCCTGGTTAATTTGCCTTTATAAAACTGTGCGGCATAACTTTCTGCTTATTTATCAACTGGCGCGCAGTTTAATCATGAACACTGCGCGCCACCCCTCTCCAAGTTAAAAACTGGTGATGAACTATGCCTGTGAAACAGCAATGGCTTGCTTGTTATGCTCATCTAAGCAAAGAAATGAATGGGCCTGCTGTATCATCAGACACCGCGCAGCCCTGTACCTTGTTTTTCTCCATGAGCGACGGCACCCAGCGCGCGCATGTTTTTCATATCACGGCAGATAACTTCGAAGCCGCCTGGCAAACCGGTGTGCAGCGCTTGCAGGGAGCCTACGAACGAGACCGTGCGCAGTCAGGCAACATCGTCGAACGTTCATGGATACGCGTCGAATGCGCGATCAACGTCACCGCCATCACCTGGGCCGAACTCAATGCGCGCTTCAAGCGCCACAAGCGTAATTACTTCCGGCGCGGCATCGCCTTCGATGCGGCGCTGCACATCGCGATCACCGAACAGGAACTGAACGCCAACGCGATCCTGTATGGCGGCAACGCTATCAATCACGCGACCTTCAATGCCGGCAATTTTTCGGTGTACGCCAGGCGCCGTTTTACCGGGCTCAATACAGCCGACCTGATCGCCACACTTGAACCCGAGACCCCCGTGTTCCTGTTCGACACCAAGGGCGTTTTTTGTGCCGAAGACGGCGTGCCCCACCCGCTGAACCTTGGCCCGACAGAAACCGGCTGGCGCACCCTCGCAGCGCTGGAGCCCGGCATGGTAAAGGCGAGCATCATCAGCGCCGCAAGCTACCTGAGCACTCAGGTGCAGGGCAGCGGCCAGTTCGTCTACGGCTACTTCCCGTGCTTTGACCGGGCGATAAAAAACTACAACACCCTGCGCCACGCCAGTACCACCTATTCGATGATCGAGGCCTGGGCACTGACCGGCGATGAGGCGCTTAAATCCGCCATCGACCGCTCGCTGGCCTACCTTACCCAGGAACTGATCAAGTCCTACGTGCTGCCCGACGGCAGTGTGGCGGCGTATCTGCTGGACACCGGTGACGAGATCAAACTGGGCGGCAATGCCGTGTGTTTGTTGGCGCTGGTCAAATACAGCGAAGTCACCGGCACCCGCCACTACCTACCCGTGCTGGAAGCCCTGGCCAATGGCATGGCCTGGATGCAGGACGCGACCACCGGCGCCTTCGTGCACGTCTTGCATGGCCGTGACCTTACCGTCAAAGAGGCGTTCCGGATCATCTACTACGACGGCGAGGCCGCGTTCGGGTTGATCCGCCTCTACGGCCTCACCGGCGATGAGCGCTGGTTAACCGTGGTGGAAAAAGCCTTCGACTACTTCATCGAAAAACAGCACTGGCGCGAGCACGATCACTGGCTCAGCTATTGCGTGAACGAACTGACCCGCTACCGACCTGACGAAAAGTATTTCCGCTTCGGCCTGAATAACGTCGCCGGTTATCTGGGGTTCGTGCAACAGCGCATCACCACCTTTCCGACGCTACTGGAATTGATGATGGCTGCGCAGCAGATGCTCGAACGCATCGCCCAGCAAGCGCAATTGCGCCACCTGCTCACCGAGATCGACCTGCACGCGTTTTACCGCGCCCTGCATCATCGTGCGCGCTATCTGTTCAACGGGTATTTCTGGCCGGAAACGGCGATGTATTTCGCCAATCCTGCGCGCATTGCCGGTTCGTTTTTTATCCGTCACCACGCGTTCAGGGTGCGCATCGACGACGTGGAGCATTACCTCTCGGGGCTGATTGCCTACCACCGCTACCTGCTCGACGGCGCGCCGCAAGTGAGCCTGGCCCAGGACGCAGCGCCCCTCGGCTGGGTCTGGGACGCCAACACCCTGGCTCGGGTGACACACGGCACCTGGGCCAAACAGCCGCCGCCCGGTTGGTACACGTCGGGTTTGACGCCGTCCATGCAGTTTTTCAAACCCCAGCGCATGCTCAATCGGCACCCCAGCAAGGTGGGACCGAACGAAGTGCAGTCGGCGCTGCGCTGGGCCCAGGCCATTCCTGAGCGACGCCCCTCGGCGTTCTTGTGTGTAGACCCGACGCCCTACCTGGACAGCGGCCTGCCGGTGTTACAGGTCGCCGATACCAGCGAGGCCATGCTGCAAATGGGTCGATACGCCAGGCAGCGATTCACTGGCCAGGTGTTCGGCGTCACCGGCAGCTTCGGTAAAACCACCGTGGTCGCCATGCTCGGCCACGCCCTGAAACACTGGGGCGAAGTGGGCCACACCGAGGCCAACGCCAACCTGCCCCATGGGATCGCCTGGAACCTGGCGAGCATGCCCCGGCTGGCCAAATTCTGGGTATTGGAAATGGCCGTGGGCCGCATGCCGATTAACTCGGAGCTGGTGCGCCCACACATTGCTATCGTGACCGGGCTGGCTCCGGCGCACCTGGAATACCATGGCACCCTGGAAAACCTGGCGCGTAAAAAGAGCGCGATCTTCCGCTCGATGGCACCGGGTGGGCACGCGGTGCTGTGCCGCGATATGCCGCACTACGAGGTGTTCGCCCAGGCCGCCGAAGTCGCGCGCTTGCACGTGACCAGCTATGGCGAACACGCCGATGCCGATGTGCGCCTGCTCGACGTGTGCAGCGAGGCCGACCGGGTCTACGTCACCGCGCAACGTGACACGCAACGGCTGGATTTCAGCCTGAGTGCTCGCGGCCGACACATGGTGCTCAACGCGCTGGGGGTGCTGGCGTCGCTGTTCGCCGCCGGGCTTGACGCCGACCAGGCACTGGAAGTGCTGACCGGCTTCCAACCGGTGGAAGGTCGCGGCAATATCCGCTCGATCAAATGCACCGACGGGCATTTCCAGCTGATCAACGATGCGTACAACGCCAACCCCGGCTCGATGGCTGCGGCCTTGCGCTCGATGGCCGACCTGCCCGTGGCCTCGCGGCACCGGGTAGTAGTGTTGGGCGACATGCTGGAGCTGGGCCCCGACGCCCAGCGCTACCACCTGGAACTGGCTGACTCGCTGCGCGCGGCGGCGCCCCGGCATTTGGTGCTGTGCGGGCCGCTGATGCGTGAGGTGTACCGGGTGCTGCGCAGTGAACTGTCAGTGCAGTGGTTCGAGGATGCCACGGCATTAGGCCAGGCGTTGGCGCGCCACCCCGGCCAGTGGTTCCAGGCGGGGGATTGGGTACTGGTGAAAAGCTCCGGTGGTACCGGGTTGTCGCAGATCTGTGATTGGCTGAACACGACCGAACAGGCGGTGCCGGCGGGTTAGCCCGCGCAGCCCGCTGCTGTCTTCAGGCCAATGTCATTGCGCAGTTGGTGAAACATCGCAGGCACACCCTGCGCCTTGACCAACTGCGCCTGATGCCCGGCGCGAATCAACGCCCGGTAAAAACGCTCCTGCAACACAAATGGGGTTACCTGGTCATCCACGCTGCCAATCACGAACAACTGCCGCGCAGGCGCAACGGCAATGCCGGCCATGTGCTCCAGGGGATCGTAGGGGTGCAATAAACCATTGGTGTCGCGTCCCGGACGCGAAGGCAGGCCTTTGCTTTGACGCAACATCTGCGCGCGCTGCACCAGGGCAAACGCGCCGGAAGTCATCACTGCACACTTCACATCGGTACGCCCCAAGGTCAACAACGCCGCGGCCACCGTGGCGCCGCCGCTGTGCCCCAGCAACACAAACTGCCCGATGCCGTAACGCTTGCGCAGCTCGTTGAGCGCAGCGTCCAGCACAATGAATTCCCGCGCCTGGCGCCGCTGCCCATGGTTGCCGCTGGAACCGTAGGTGCCAGGTCGCGCCACAATCACCACCGGTACGCCCGCACGCCGGCTCAGGGCCTTGGCCTGCCTGGCCTTGGCGGCCAGGGTATTGCCACGGATCGACTCGGGCGAGCGGTGCATTTCCACGTTGCGGTCGCCATGAAACATCACGATCACCACGGGCGCACGGCTCAGCACCGCCCCGGGAAAATAGCGAATGCACTCATCGCCCCCGGCCAACTCGACCCAGAGTGCAGAGTCGACCTGGTTGCAGGTCGACTGGTCGGCCGGGGTGTTCCAAAGCAACGGTGTCGACCCCTCACTCAGGGCCCACGCGCCCGGCACGCCGGCCCACAACAGCATCCACCACAACGCAAACCTGGCCACAGCCACCTCGCCTAACGCTCTCGCAAGGCCTCCCGCGCACGGTTCATGGGCTTGATCAAATAGTCGAGCACGGTTTTCTGGCCGGTCTTGATATCCACCGAGGCAATCATCCCAGGCACAATCGAAAACGACTTGCCGGCCTTGTTTTTCAAGGTGTCAGCGTCGGTGCGGATGAACACTCGGTAGTAAAAAACTTCTGGCTTGACCTCGTCCTGGATAGTGTCCGGAGAAATGGTCACGACCTTGCCGTCCATGCCGCCATAAATGGCGTAGTCGTAGGCGGTGATCTTGACCTTGGCCACCTGGTCGGGATGGATAAAGGCGATGTCTCGCGGGGAGATACGCGCCTCGATCAACAACTGCTCATCCAGGGGCACAATCTGCATCAGGCGCCCGTTGGGCGGGATAACCCCGCCGATGGTGGTGACCTCGATCCCCTTGACAATACCGCGCACCGGCGAGCGCAGGGTCAGGCGGGTCACCGAGTCGGAGCGCCCGCGCATGACTGACGACAGCGTCTCGACGTCGGCATTGACCTTCGCCAGGTCCTCACCGGCCCGCACCATATACTCGGAGCGGGCCTGGGTCAGTTTCAACTCCAGCTCGGCCTTTTGGCGCTTGAGGCGCAACACCTCAACGTTGCTGGCGGCGCCGACCTTGGCCAGGTTTTCGGTGATTTCCAGCTCGCTACGCACCAGCCCGAGCGACGAACGCACGCCGGCCAACGATTCTTCGAGGCCCTTGCGCCGAGTGTTGAACAGGTCGGTTTCGGCGCGCACCAGTGCGGGGTAACGCTCAAGCTCCGGGGGGAACAGTAACGGTTTACCGTCTACCTCGGCCTGCAAACGCGCGACGCTGGCCAGCGACGCCCGGTACTTGGCGGCACTTTCATCAAAGTTGGATTCGGTCTTGGTCGGGTCAAGCCTGGCCAACGTCTGGCCATTTTTGACGATATCGCCCTCCCCCACATTCAACTCCGTGACGATGCCGCCTTCCAGCGACTGGATGATTTGCTCACGCGAGGTCGGGATGACTTTGCCGCTGCCCGTCGAGACTTCGTCCACTTCAAAAAAGTAGGCCCAGGCACCAAACGCAATCAGCATGACAAACACCCAGCCCACCACGCGCGTGGCGCGCACCACGGTGCGTTCATCCACGCCGTCGTGGGTATGCCGGGCGCCTTCGTCTTCGGTGGCGAGCAGGGGTATGGTTTTCGGCGCAGGGCTTTTCACTGGGTTTTCCCCTTCGGTTTGGACAGGCGCGCAATCGCGTTGGCTTTGCTGTCATCGACGATGATCTGGCCGTTATCGACCACGATCACCCGATTCACCAGGCTCAATACACTCATGCGGTGCGTGGCGATAATCAGCGTGCGGTGGGCTGCCCAGCGGTCGAGGTTGTGGATCAACTGGCGCTCGGTCGCTTCATCCAGGGACGCGGTGGGCTCGTCGAGCAACACGATATGCGGCTGGCGAATCATCAGCCGCGACAGCAGCAGCGACTGACGCTGCCCGCCCGACAGGCCCAGGCCACCTTCCAGGATCATGTGGTCCAGGCCGTCGGCGAACTTGCCGATGAAGTCGCCCGCACCGGTCAGCGCCAGGGCCTGGAGGATTTCCTGATCGCTGGCATGCGGCGCCCCCATGATCAGGTTGTCGCGCAGCGTGCCGTGAAACAGCCGCGAGTTTTGTGTCATCAGCCCCACGTCGCGGCGCACGTCGGCGGGGTCGATGTGGCTGAGGGCAACGCTATCCAGGCTGATGGTGCCAGCCTTGAGGTCGAGCATCCCGGCCAATGCCTGCAACAGCGTGGATTTACCCGCGCCGTTACGCCCCAGAATCGCGATGCGCTCGCCCGGCTGGATCTTCAGGTCGGCCACACGCAGCGCCGGCACGGGGGCATCGTCGGAATACTGGAATGTGGCCTGGCTCAGCGCGTATTGGCCTTTGATCACCGGCAGGTGCACGCGTTTGCTGCCCTCGGGATGGTCCACCGGCAATTCCATGATCCGGTTCAGGCCTTGCAGCGCAACCTTGGCCTGCTGCCAGCGCGTCAGCACCTGGGTGATCTGGGACATCGGCGCCATCATCCGCGACGCCAGGATCGACGCCGCGACAAGGCTACCGGTGGTCATGTCGCTGGCCATGACCATGGGCGCACCGAACACCACCACCACGGCAAACACCGAGCCCTGCACATTGTTGCTCCAGGCCACCAGTTTGTTGGTGAGCATGCGCAGGCGCAGGCTGGCGTCGCCGCAGGTGGCGTTGTAGTGATTCCATTGTTGCTGGAAGCGCTGTTCGGCCTGCAACGCCTTGATGTCGTCCAGGCCTTGTATGGTCTCCACCAGCATGGCGCTGCGCAACGAGCTTTCACGCATCGACTCATTCGCCAGTGCCGCGAGTTTTTTCTGCGCCAACAGCCCGGGCACTATCAGGAACAGCACAGCCACCATTGGCACCGCCACCAGCGGGCCGGCGATCAACCAGTAGATCACCAGAAACAGCAGGAAGAACGGCAGATCGGCCAGCGCCGTGGCGGTGCTGGAGGTGATCAGCTCACGCAGTTGCTCCAGCTCCTTGAGCTGCGAAATGAACGAGCCGGTGGACTTCGGCCGGGCGCTGTTACGCAAGCGAATGGCATGCCCGAACACCAGGTCGGAAACGCGCAGATCCGCGCGTTTGCCGAGCATGTCGGTGATGCGCACACGGGTGATGCGCATGATGAAATCAAACACCAGCGCCAGCATCACCCCGCCAAACAGCACATACAGGGTGGGCATGGATTCGGCCGGGATCACCCGGTCGTACACCTGCATCGAAAACAGTACCCCGGCCAACCCCAGCACGCTGGTGACCAGCGAAGCGAGCATCACATAGCCATAGGGCCGCAGGTCGCGCAGCACGATGTTTTTGAACCACGCCTTCTCGTAAGGCTTGATGTAGTCGTCGACACGCCGGTCACGCACTGCCGCCATGGGTCGCAGAATCACGCTCTTGCGCGCTTGCTCCAACAGGTCCTGGCGGGTGAGCCGGCTTTGCAGGCCGCCGTCGCCGCTGTAGGCGATGCCCAGGTTGTCGCCGTCGCCGAGGGTTTCGAGCACACCCACCTGGCCGTCGGCAAATTGCAGCACCACCGGTAATTGGCGCTGCATCAGCGTGGTTTCGCTGAAGTCGGCAATCACGCAGTTCAACCCCGCCTGGCGGGCCATCTGCCGTACCACCTCTTCCACCGAAGCGCCTTCGGTCCATTGTGCGGCGATGCGCACGCTTTGGGCGGAGCATTCCAGGCGGTAATGCCGGGCCACGCTCAGGACGGCCTCCAGCCACACTTCATAATCCACTGCGCGCGCCGGGTTCAGCGGTGTTTGTACTGCGTTGGTTTCGTCCGCAAGCATCACAGCATCATTCATGGCCGAATCTCCACACCTTGCAGGGTGCTGTTGTCCAGGTGGAACGCCGTGCGCAGTGCGCCCGTGTTGTAGAGGCAATCGATTTTCAGGCGGCGCAGGTCAGCGGCGGTGTTTTCCCGGTCCATGCGTGCCTGGTGAATTTCCTGCTCGGCATTCAGCAGGTCGAGCAACGGCCGTGTGCCCAGTTCGAGGTACTGCTGGCGATACAGGTCGCGGGTTTCGGAGATGCTGCGCTCACGAAAATCCAGGGTGGATAGCCGCTGGCTGAGGCTTGAGATTTGATCCCGCGCTTCCAGCAACCCCTGGCGAACCGCAAGGCGCGCGGCGTCGTTGGCGGCATCGGCGGAACGCAGGGCCTGTTGCGCGGCGGATTTGCGAGCGGTGATTGCGCCGCCCTGGTACAGCGGCATTTTCACGTTGAGAAATACGCCATAACGGGTACGGTCGCGGCCGCCGGGGACGTTGCTGTCGTCGTTGTTGTCCAGGTAGTGCGTGATGGACGGGTCCAGTGACACGGTCGGCAACGCCTCGGCACGGGCTTGTGCAATCAGCGCCAGCGCATCGACACGCTGCGCCTGGGCGATCAGCAGGGTCGGCGTGACTGCCGCATCGGGTACCACGCCCACGCAGGATTGCTCCAGGCTTGCCGGAAAACCATTCGCCACGCTCACTGGCGCCTGCGACCCGAGCAGGCTGCTCAACGTGCTGCGCCAGCGATTGAATTGCGCGGTGAATTGCAATTGCGTCGCCACCGAGGCCTCGACCCGCGAGCGGGCCTGGATCAGGTCCGAACGGGTGCTGGCGCCCATGTCGCTGCGCTTTTTGGCCAGCTCTGCAATCGCCGAAATGCCGTCGATTTGCTCGCGAGCCAGTTGCACCAGCAACTGCGAGCGCTGCAGTTCGATCACGGCGAACGAGGTATCGCGCGCCACCTGATCGATCGACAGCAACACCGACGCCTGGCTGGCACTGACCCGCGCCAGCGCACTGTCGACAGAACTTGAGACCTTGCCGAAGTCATAGAGCATCTGCGACGCCGACAACGAAAACGCACGGCTCTGGCCGTTGCCCCTGAGGCCGCTGTCGTAGCCGGAGTTGAAGCCGCCGCTGACTTGCGGGTAATAACCGGAACGGGCGATGTTCACGTTCTCGTTTTGTTGGTACAGCTGGCCGATCGCCTCGGAAATTGCCGGGTGCCATTCCACCGCCAGTTGAATGGCGCGTGTCAGGTCAAGGTTGCTCGGTATGACGTGCTCGGGTGCCACCGGTGCGCTGACGCCCGTTGGCCCGCCGGGTAAATGTGTGCCCAGGTTGCTCGGGCTGATGATGTTGACGCGTTCTTCATCGTCGATATACGACGCTGCCATGACCGGCGCACGCTCGGGCGCGATCATTGCGACTGCCAGAATTACGGCAGACAGCTGCTTGGCCAAACTCTTTTGCCTCACTGCTAGTCACCTGACTGTTGTCAAACCTGATGAGTACAACAACGGACCGTGACTGACGTCACGGCCCATCGCTGCATTACCGTTGGTAGGGAAAACCGGGCCTTGCGGCCCGGCCGGCAGGGGTGGCGTTACACCACGCTGATGCCGCTCTGTACCCAGAGCTGATGGGTTTCATCTTCCGGACTGGTGTAGATCACGTACTCAAGACCGTTCTCTACCTGGGTCGCACCGGCGCTCCAGTCACCTGTCAGGTGCACGCTGTCCTGATCGTCGCCCTGGATCATCAAGCGATCCGACTCAGGCCCGGTGATGGACACCAGGTCTTCGAGGCTCAGGGTCAGGTCGACGGCGCTGACATCGTTCAGGTCGATGCTGTGCACCCCGCTGACTGTGCCAATCAGGTCGGTGAGGTTGATGGCTGCATCGCCGCCTTCCCACAACAACCCGTCTGCACCCGCGCCAGCATCGACATGGGTGAAGTCGGTGTCGTCGGCCACCACGGCATCGTGGTGATCGCCGTCAACGTTGGCGCCGTCATCCGCCGCCTGGTCCACCGCACTGTGGGCAGCGGCAATGCCGGCACCTTCAGTGGCTGGCGCACCCGGGTTGGCGTCGTCCCAGACCAGGTCGCGATCCGGCGAGTCGATGCGCACGTAGAGGTCGGCGGTGTCTTCCTGGCCGGTTGGCGTGGTGAGCTTGTAGGTGAATTTATCCACCTGGCCAATCTCGTCCAGCGTCAGCCCGGCATGCGGGGTGTAGACGTACTTACCATCGGCAAACACGGTCAATGTGCCGTGGTCACCGTTGATTTTCGTCCCCGTTTGCCCAGGAATCACATAGACCCCGTTGACCAGCACACTGAGTACCGTCAGCGGCGAACCGAGGACATCCGGCCCGGACAAGCTGTCGGACAGCAGGTTGCCAGTCGCATTGCTCATTGCACCGGTCACGAACTCCGTGAGGGAGGTGGTAGTGAGCTTCTGCGCAATGTGCAGCGCACTCAGCGACAGCACGGCACCGGTCGTCCCGGTCACGCGATAGGTCCCGGCATCCAACCCTTGGAACGTGTGGTTCGCCTGGGTAGTGGTCTGCTGCGTGACCCATTCGTTACCGATGAACTTCTGCAGATTGACGGTCGTGCCTGGCAACAACGCAATGCCGGTGACGGTGACGTTGATCGCAAGCTCTGCGGTCGTGCCCGTGGCAACGTTGATCTCGGCACCCGTACCCGAACTGCTGCCGAGCAGTGCCAGGTTGTAGCTCAGGGTCGCCAGGTCGGCCTGGGTGACCAGGTTGACGATGTCGATCTGTGCCGAACCCAGGTCATCATTGGCAACCGTGTTGATCACGCCGGGCGCAGATGGATCGGTAGCGCTCCAGTCCACGTTGACACTCGGGCTGTCGATACGCACATACAAGGTTGCCGAGGCCGAAGCACCGGCACCATTGACCAGGTGATACTCGAAGGCATCCACCTTGCCGATGCTGGCGACATCGCCGTTCGGGGTGTACTTGTACTCGCCGTTGGCGAAGATGGTCAGCTGACCATATTGACCCTGCAGCACCGTGCCGGTGGTGGCGTCGGCATCGACGAATTCGCCGTTGACCTCGACCTGCACCTTCACTGGCCCGCCGGTTCCCGGTTCATCCGGTTTACCGCCAATGCCCGGGTCGGTGATGACGTTGCCGGTGACATCCGGCCCTGCTTCCCCGGTGAAGTCGGTGAGGCTGTCATTGGTGACGCTCAACTTGGCCGTGGCCCCTGCACCAACGCTGACCAGGTTGGGGTCGAGCTTGAGGGTAAAGCGATACTGCCCGGCTTCCAGGCCTTCGATTTTGGCGCTGGAGCTTTGTCCGAACAGCCCCAACAGGTCGAGCAAGCCCGAACCGTTGCTGCCTTGCTGCACCGGCAACCATCCACCGGCACCGTCGCTCACTTCCAGCGTCGCAGTGAAGCCACCGCCCAACAGCGAGACCAGGTCGGCCTGGGCAAACTGCAGGTTCAGCGTTCCGCTGGAACCCTCGGCAACCGAGAACTCCTGCTGCTTGGTGTGATCGCCCAGAATGATGCCGCCGACACCCAACAGGGTGAACACGCGCATATCGGCCAGGCCGGTGTTGGATGTTACGGGTTTGATGGTTACTTCGCCGGTGGCGAGGTCGTCGAAGGCTTCGAGGTCGGCGTCGGCGTCCGCATCAGCATCCGCATCCGCATCCGCATCCGCATCCGCATCAGCGTCAGCGTCAGCGTCAGCGTCAGCATCGGCATCGGCATCGGCATCGGCATCGGCGTCAGCATCCGCATCCGCATCCGCGTCGGCATCGGCATCGGCATCGGCATCGGCATCAGCATCGGCGTCCGCATCAGCATCGGCATCGGCATCAGCGTCGGCGTCGGCGTCGGCATCAGCGTCAGCGTCAGCGTCAGCGTCAGCGTCAGCGTCCGCATCGGCATCGGCATCGGCATCGGCATCGGCATCAGCATCCGCGTCCGCGTCCGCGTCGGCATCGGCATCCGCGTCAGCATCCGCATCGGCATCAGCATCAGCGTCAGCGTCAGCGTCAGCGTCGGCATCCGCGTCGGCATCCGCATCCGCATCAGCGTCAGCGTCCGCATCGGCATCGGCATCGGCATCCGCGTCAGCATCCGCATCAGCGTCAGCGTCAGCGTCAGCGTCAGCGTCGGCATCAGCATCGGCGTCCGCATCAGCATCGGCATCAGCATCAGCATCAGCATCAGCATCAGCGTCGGCATCGGCATCGGCATCAGCATCAGCATCAGCATCAGCATCAGCATCAGCGTCAGCATCAGCATCAGCATCAGCATCAGCATCAGCGTCAGCATCAGCATCAGCATCAGCATCAGCATCGGCATCGGCATCCGCATCAGCGTCCGCATCAGCATCAGCATCAGCATCAGCATCAGCATCAGCATCGGCATCGGCATCGGCATCGGCATCCGCATCCGCATCAGCGTCCGCATCGGCATCGGCATCCGCGTCGGCGTCGGCGTCAGCATCGGCATCGGCATCGGCATCCGCATCAGCATCCGCATCCGCATCAGCATCAGCATCAGCATCAGCGTCGGCATCCGCATCCGCATCCGCATCAGCGTCCGTATCATCAATATCAACAGCGATCACAGAAGCCGGAACAGACTCGTTGCCTGCTGCATCGGTCAATGTGACAGCCAGTGTTTCGCCGTTAACCTGAAGCGGATCCAGGGTGACTTGAAAATTACCGTCGTCGCCGACCGTGCCAGTGCCGATCACGTTGCCATCGGCGTCTTTCACGGTAACGGTCGCGCGCGGTTCGCCCTTGCCGGTGACGGTGCTGCCATCTTCGCCAACCACCAGGTTTGTTGGGGCATCCGGGGCGATGGTGTCCCCCGCGATGACGATGCCTGGCAGGGATTCCTTGCCCGAGAAGTTGCGCAGGAACACGCGTAGCCGCTCGCCATTGATGTGCAGCGAGTTCAGTTGCACCAGGAATGTTCCGTCATCTGCCACTGTTCCGCTGCCGACCACTTCACCAGCATCGTTGAGGATGATGACTTTGTGGGCCGCGGCGCCTTCACCGCTGAGCGTGTCACCCACGTCACTGATTGCCAGGTTGCGCGGCGCAAGCGGTGTCTCAATATCGGCAACAACCAGCGCACCCGGAGCCGACTCATTGCCGGCAGCGTCTTTGAGCGTGATCGCCAGGCTTTCGCCTTCGGACGCGGGTGTGTCGAGCGAAACCTGGAAATTGCCATCCGCGCCGACGGTGCCCGTACCGATCACATTGCCGCTGGCATCCTTGATGCTCACGGCAGCGTTCGGTTCACCTTTACCGCTGACAGTTGCGCCATCGGCACTGATCACCAGGTTGGTCGGCGCATCCGGGGCGGTGCTGTCGCCAGCCACCACGGGGCTGGCGGACGATTCATTGCCGGCAGCATCCTTGAGGGTGACTTGCAGGGTTTCGCCATTGGTTTGCGCAGTTCCCAGGGTGACCTGGAAGTTGCCTTCAGCATCCACGGTGCCGGTGCCGAGGACCTCGCCATTGGCATCCTTGATGATCACGGTCGAATTAGGCTCGCCCTTACCGCTGACGGTTGTACCGTCTGCACTGACGGCCAAACCGTTCGGTGCGGCGGGGGCGGTTGTATCACCCGCTACCACAGACGCAGGTTGCGATTCCTGACCCGCGGCATCCTTGAGGACGACTTGCAGGGTTTCGCCATTGGTTTGCGGCTTGTCCAGGTTGACCTGGAAGTTGCCGTCGGTACCCACAGTGCCTGTGCCCAGTACGTTACCGGCGGCATCCTTGACGGTGACTGTGGTGCCAGGCTGACCTTTACCGCTGACCACCGTGCCCGCGCTGTTGACCGATAAACCGGTCGCAGCACCGGGTGCAGGAACTGGCGTTTGATGATGATGGCCACCACCACCGCCACCACCGCTCAATGCCGCGGCGGTACCGCCGACGGCGAGGATGCCCAAGCCCCACAGCACCCAGTCCGGCACCGCACTGTCAGCGGCAATGGCTGCCACACCCAGGTCGTCCAGGGTCGAGATTTCGGTGAAGTTGAAACCCGAATACGGCGTGGAATAGTTGCCGAGCAACAATGTTCCGTCGGCATTTTCCAGTACCAGTTGGTTAGCGGCGCCGTCGGCTCCCACCACAAAAAAGTTCTGAATGGTGATGGTTTCTCCAGACTTCAGAGTGACCACCAGGTTTTGGCCGGACTGTTGAAACGATTGAACGCTTTCTTGTCCGAACGGCAGTTTTACAATGCTGGTTCCCTTGAGGCTGGCGTTGCCAAAAGCATGCTCTGTCGCCGTCCCCGTTGCCTTGTCGACAATAGTTATGTTTTTCATCTCTCACCCGTTTTTTATATGGACACACGTATTTCAGCGCGAGCGAATGCCCACGACGGTAGTTACCGCCGAGCACGAAACTCTTTTTGCGTTTATATAGGACTGGTCAGGATTTACAGCGATCAACCGACGCCGGTTTCTTCACGACATTGCAGACCCACACGCGTGCGCTTGCAACACGCTGACACCGAATGAGGTGGCACATCCTTGGCGTCAGAATAAGCCTGCCCGGGCCTTGGGCTGGACTGCATCGCAGCCCAGAGGTCGAGCAACCGGGAGAGGTGACGGGCCAGGATGCGGGCTTTTTCAAGTTCCAGGGCGGCCTCGTTCGATGAGGCCGATAGCCCTGGGAAACCCGATGTACGCATCCATTCGCTAGCCATCTCTGACACACCTGCACAACTTTGAAAGTACAACGCTTCGGCGGAAGTTATCGAGACGCAGCAACCATGACAACGCTCGCAAAACCGATACTAGCGAGGCAATAGTCAACATCAAAGAGAAATGTAAACACGCAATAAACATGGGTGTTTAATGAGGGAAGCCACGACAAACCGAACACACATAACCGAGAAATCAATTATAACGGCATGATAATCGAGCGCCCCATGGACACTCACCTAATGAATAACCCATGATCAAAAACATGATATTTCAGCGTCACACCTGAAACTTGTAAAAGTTTATTTCACAACTATAACAATGCAAAAAAACCTTATCCCTAGGCATTAGTCGATAAGTAATACCGCCCTCCCACAAACGTCGCGAAGGGGTTTATTCAGGTCAAAAAAAAGCACCAGTAGTGAGCTGGTGCTGGAAGGTCTACGCAGTAAAAATCAGGGGCCCACAGTGAAGAAGGACAATCGCCCTACTTTGGTTTTCGATAGCTGTTGATGATCGCCGAGAAGTCCTTGCCCCCTTCCCCACGTTGGCTCATCGATTGATACAACTGCTGCGCCACTGCGCCGAGGATCACCGGCTGGTGTGCCTGGCGGGCCGCTTCAGTGGCCAGTCCCAGATCCTTGAGCATCAGTTCCGCACCAAACCCACCGGTATAACCCCGGGACGACGGCGCCGTCTCGATAATCCCGGGCCATGGGTTGTAGGTGTCCGAACTCCAGCAGCGCCCGGTGGAGCTGTTGATGATTCCCGCCAACACTTGGGTGTCGATGCCCAGCGCATCGCCCAGGGCCATGGCTTCGCTGACGCCGACCATGGTGATACCCAGCAGCAGGTTGTTGCAGATCTTGGCGATTTGCCCGGTGCCGACTTCGCCGCAATGGACGATGTTGCGGCCCATCTGCGCCAGCACCGGTTGCAGGGTGGCGAACAGTTCCGGGGTGGCGCCGACCATGAAGGTCAACGTCCCGGCCTGGGCACCGCCGGTGCCGCCGGACACTGGAGCATCCGCCATCACCACGCCTTGTTTCGCTGCCGCCGCCGCTACATCGCGGGCGGTCTGCGGGTCGATGGTGCTGCAATCCACCGCCGGCACGCCTTTGCCGATGCCGGCGAGCACGCCGTCTTCACCGAGCCACACACTGCGCACATGGGCCGCAGCCGGGAGCATGGTCACCACCAACTCGGCGCCTTCGGCTGCCGCGCGCGGTGAAGCGCTGATGGTGCCGCCCAGTTCCGCCAGTTCCTTGAGCACGGTCTGGTTCAGGTCGAACAGGTTCAGCGCATGGCCAGCCTTGATCAGGTTGCGCGCCATCGGCGCGCCCATGTTGCCCAGGCCGATAAATGCAATCTTCATGGTCGTCTCCTCGATCAGCGCAGGTTGATGGTGGTGTTGACGCCATCGTTGACGCTGTCGTCGTCGAACCAGCGGCTGGTGACGGTTTTGGTCTGGGTGTAGAACTGCACCACTTGCTTGCCGTACGGGCCCAGGTCGCCGAGTTTCGAACCGCGGGAACCGGTGAAGCTGAAGAACGGAACCGGCACGGGGATCGGGATGTTGATGCCGACCTGGCCCACATCGATTTCGCTCTGGAATTTACGCGCTGCCGCGCCGCTCTGGGTGAACAGGCCGGTGCCGTTGCCGAACGGGTTGGAGTTGACTAGGGCGATGGCTTGGTCGAGGGTGTCGACTTCCAGCACCACCAGCACCGGGCCGAAGATTTCCTGGGTGTAGATCTGCATGTCGGTGGTCACGCCGGAGAACAACGTCGGGCCGACGAAATTGCCGTCCTCGAAACCCGGCACCTTGATGCCGCGGCCATCCAGCTCCAGCTTGGCACCTTCTTTTACGCCGCTTTCGATCAGGTCGAGAATGCGTGCCTTGGCGCGCTTGGAGATAACCGGACCCACATCGGTACCGGCTTCGCTGCCGGCGTTCACCTTGAGCTTTTGCGCCAGGGCCTTGAGGTCCGGCAGCCATTGCTTGGCCGCGCCCACCAGCACCACCACGGAAGTTGCCATGCAACGCTGACCCGCCGCACCGAAACCGGCGCCGACCAGGGCGTTCAGGGTTTGTTCGCGATTGGCATCCGGCAGCACCACGGCGTGGTTCTTGGCGCCCATCATGGATTGCACGCGCTTGCCGTGTTTACCGGCGAGGTCGTAGACGTGAGTCCCCACGGCGGTCGAACCGACGAAGGACACGGCCTTGATATCTTTGTGGGTGCACAGCGCATCCACCACGTCCTTGCCGCCGTGAACCACGTTCAGCACACCGGCTGGCACCCCGGCTTCCAGCGCCAGTTCAACCAGCAGCAGGGTCGACAGCGGGTCCTGTTCCGATGGCTTGAGTACGAACGTGTTACCGCAGGCAATGGCCATCGGGAACATCCACAGCGGAATCATCGCCGGGAAGTTGAACGGGGTGATGCCGGCGCACACGCCGATCGGCTGGCGCAGGGTGTAGGTGTCCACACCGCCCGCGACGTTTTCAGCGAATTCGCCCATCTGCAGGGTGCCGATGGAGCACGCGTGCTCGACCACTTCCAGGCCACGGAAAATGTCGCCTTCAGCGTCGGCAATGGTCTTGCCCTGCTCGGCACTCAGGACCACGGCGATGCGCTTGGAGTGCTCGCGGATCAAGGCTTGCAGCTTGAGCATGATGCGCATGCGCGCACCGATCGGCGTCAGCTTCCAGGTCTGGAAGGCGCGATGGGCGGCGTCGATGGCAGCGTTGACTTCTTCAGGGGTGGAAAACGGTACGCGGGCCAGCACTTGCTGGGTAGCGGGGTTGACGATGTCTTGCCATTCGGTGGTCCTGGATTCGACCCACTCACCGTTGATCAGCAGCTTGACCTGTTTTACGGAAATATCGGCAGATGCGTTCATGTGGTCTCCAATTCTTGTAGGTATGCAGAGAACCAAGGCGTTGAATCGCCTTGAGGATGAGGCGTTCGGACTGTTTTTGGAGTATAGATGTGCAAACTTCTAATAAGAACGCACATAAAAGCCGGTCCAATATGCAAAAAAACATCACGTCACTGGGCTCCCTGAACTGGGATGACCTGAAGTTTTTCCTCGAAGTCGCGCGTACCCGCAAGGCCAGCGTCGCTGCCAAGCGCCTGGCGGTGGACTACACCACGGTGTCGCGGCGCATCAGTTCCCTTGAAGGATCGTTGGGCACTCTCCTGTTTGAAAAGTCCCGGACCAACGGCTTCGTATTGACCACCGAAGGCCAGCGCCTGCTGGGCTACGCCGAGTCCATCGAAAGCACGTTGCACATGGCCTGCGAACAGGTTTCCGGCTCCGGCGTGGCGCTGTCCGGCCACGTGCGCATGGGCTGCACCGAAGGGTTCGGCAGCTTCTTCGTCACCCCGCAACTGAGCCACTTCGTCGACACCTACCCGGCGATCTCGGTGGACATCCTGCCCCTGCCCCACTTCATCAGCCTGTCCAAGCGCGAGGCGGATATCGTCATCGCCCTGGAGCGGCCGGAACACGGGCCGTACGTGTGCTGCAAGCTGTGCGACTACAAGCTGCAGCTGTACGCGACGCAGGAATACCTGGACCAGCACCCGCCCATCCGCCGGGCGGCGGACCTGGCCGAGCATCCGTTTATCAGCTACGTGGATGATTTAGCGTTCAGTTCGGAGCTGCTGTACCTGGCCAATGTGGTGCCCGGCGCCAGCGCCAGTTTGCGCAGCACCAGCGTGATTGCGCAGTACGTGGCGGCGCAGCAAGGGCGCTCGCTGGCGATCCTGCCGTGCTTTTTGGCGGCACAGGACCCGCGGTTGCTGCCGGTGCTTTCGAAGGAGATAAACATTACGCGGCAGTTCTGGATGTACTGCCGCGAGGACTTGAGGAAGTTGAAACGGATCACCCTGCTGTGGGATTACATCCGTGAGGTGACGGAGCAGAATCAGCCGTTGTTGATGGGGGAAACGCGGGAGATGAGGTTTGCGGATTAAATAAAATGTGGGAGCCGGGCTTGCCCGCGATAGCAGTGTGTCAGTCACCCAATACATCAACTGATCCACCGCCTTCGCGAGCAAGCCCGCTCCCACATTTTTGAACGCATTCCATAGAGCGAACGAGGGCGTCGGCTTAGTCCGCAATCACCACAATCGATACCCGGCGATTCTCGGTGCGCCCCGCCGCTGTCGCGTTGGACGCCACCGGCTCGCTGCTGCCCAGCCCGCGCAGTTGTACGTTTTCTTCTTTCATCCCAACGCCTGCCAACACGTGCGCAACGCTTTTGGCTCGGCGCAGGGACAGTTGCTGGTTGTAGGTTTCCTTGCCCGAGGCGTCGGTGTGGCCGTCGACCCGCACGCGCTCAATGCCCACGCCCAGCAGCGCCTTGCCGATGCGCTGGACGATCTCGGTGCTGGGGGCATTCAGACTTTCGACGTCGCTGCCAAACAGCACCTTGCCCGAGAGGCCGAAGGCCCAGCCTTCGTCAGTCAGTTCAAAACCCTGCTGTTTGAGCACGGCGATTTGCGCCGGTGTCAGGCCTTTTGGCGGCGGGGTCTGGCAGCCGCTCAGGGCGAGCAGAGCCACGAGCAAGGTGATGAATAAAAAGCGTGCGGTCGAGAACAAGGGATCAACTCCTGTGTTGAACGTCGGCGGCGGGGGACTCCGATTCCGCCGTTTGCTGGCCACCCTGGGAAAGCCGTTTGGCCTGGTACATCGCCGCATCGGCGGCGTTGAGCAGGTTACCGGGGGTGGCGCCATGATCGGGGTAGACGGCGATGCCGATACTGAGTGAGGTCAATACGTGGGCGTCGCCGGGCAGCGCAATGGGCGCGTCCATGCTGGCGATGATTTTTTCGGCAATGCGCTGGGCGTCCTCAAGTCGGTGCAGAGGCGACAGCAAGATGGCGAATTCATCGCCGCCCAGGCGTGCCACCAGGTCGTCTTCACGCAGTTGCGCACGAATGCGCTTAGCCACTGCCACCAATACCGCATCGCCGGCGGCGTGGCCGAAGTTGTCGTTGATATCTTTAAAGCGGTCGCTGTCGAGGAACAAGACCGCTACTTTCTCGTTGAGCTTGGCGGCGCTGCGCAGGGCGCGGATCAGCCGACCTTCGAAGAACGCACGGTTGGGCAGCCCGGTCAGGCTGTCGTGGCTGGCCTGGTGGGCGAGGGTTTCGTTTTCGCTTTGCAGGTGGGTCTGCCAGGCCTCCAGTTCGTCGAGCAGGGCATTGAAGTCATTGCCCAGGCTGTCGAGTTCGGCGATTTTCGCCGGCGGTACGCGTCGGTCAAAGGCCCGCTCGCTTCGGGCGGCGTGGGCCACCGAGGCCAGGCTGTGCAACGGCCCGGTGATGCCGCGTAACAAACGCCGCGCCAGGTACAGTGCAACCCAGGCGCTGAGGGCGGTGCACACCAGAATCCCGGCCAGGCCGCTGAGCAGGAAGCGCAACAGGCTGCCGCCGTGGCCGGTCAGGTGCACGCTGCCGATGACCTGGCCCTGATGCAGGATCGGCTGGGTGATGGGTTGTTCGAGCAGGGCATGCGCCAACTGCAGCTCAATCATCGACAGCATCCCGGTTTCAGGGCGCTCCCAATGGGCCAGTTGCTTGCCGTCGACGTTGAAGACTTCCGCCTCGGCCACTTCTTCCTCCGAGGCAATCACGGCCAAGGCTTCGGTGGCCGCCGCGCTGTCGTTGAACACCACCGCGGCTTCCACGGTGTAGTTGATGGAGCGGGCGATCAGGTGCAGGTTGTGGTCGGCATACACCCGCAGCGCGAGCACGCCGAGCAGGGTCAGGGAGATACTGGCCATGCTGACCGCCATCAGCGCCAGGCTCAGGTGCCCGCGCCCGATCACTGAACGCAAGGTAGGACGCACTGGCGCCTTATCGACACTCATGACCCCGGCGCTCGACGTCGGGACAGTTGCAGCACACTCGGATGAATGCGCACACCACTACGGGCAACGGAATCCAGGTTGACCTCGAACGACACCTGCTCGTCGGCCACCCGCAGGCAGAACAGGCTGCCCACGGTGCATTGGTCGCCGCCTTCGCTGATGCTGAGCACCGGATGGCCGATCAGTGATGCGAACAGGCGGCTGCGCTCGTCGCTGGTCAATTGGCCGATGTACACGGCATCGCAGGCATTGGCGATGTCTGGATGGTCGGCCAGCAAACGCTGCACCACTACCGGACGGCCGGTAGCCTGGGTGGTGCCTTTGACCAGGTCATCGGTGTATTGGGTTGGCCCGACGATGCACAAACGCAATTGCGCGGGCTCTACCGGCCAGCGGGCGTAACTGAGAATACCCAGGACCACTTGGGTGACGGCCTTGGCCCGCTGATCGGCCATGCCGGCAGGCGGCTGGGCAAAAACGAGGGGCGTGAACACGCACAGAAGCGCCAACAGCAGCATTCGTCTCCAGCTCAAACTTCGCTCTGTGGGCGAGACAGCCACGTTCATGCAGCGATTCTCTTTGATCTTCTCGGGATGATGCCGCAACGATAGCACAACGGCGGAAAACCCCCGAGGCGACACCCAGGAGGATTCCGACATTTTATTAAGAAAAATCACACATTTGGATCAGAAAATTTAGATGACTCATTGGTCAGCTTCTTTGACGATCAAGTGCCCAGTTCCAGCATCAGCCCACTCAAGCGTTTCACCTTGCGGCTCACCGCCTCTTCGAATACGCCACCCCGGGGTTCGATCAGGCTGAACCAGTCCTTGGCGCGGGTGATGCCGGTGTAGATCAGCTCTTTGGTAAGCACCGGGTTCAAGGCGTCCGGCAAAATCAGTGCGGTGTGGGTGAATTCAGAGCCCTGAGATTTATGCACCGTCATCGCGTAGACGGTTTCGACGTCGTTGAGCCGGCTGGGCAACACAAACCGTACGCCGCCCTGGCCATCGTTGCGCGGGAACGCGACGCGCAGAACCTGCGGCCCGCCGTCGCTTTCGGGCAGCTTGAGGGCGATACCGATATCGCCGTTCATCAGGCCCAGGCCGTAATCGTTGCGAGTCATCAACACCGGGCGCCCTTCGTACCATTGCTGGTCGCTGTCGATCAGCCGAGCCTTGAGCAGCGCGGCGGTGATGCGCAGGTTCAGGCCCTCCACGCCCCATGGGCCCTTGCGTACGGCGCAGAGCAGCTGGAAGGCGTCGAAGGCTTTCAACAGCTTCTGCGCCCACAGAGTCCAGGCCTCGTCATCCCGTGGCGTCTCCAGGGACGGACGCGCGGTCTGCAGCAGTTTCAGGTAATGGCGATAACCGTGGGCACCGTCACCGTGGCCATCCAGCACCAGGCGCTCCAGGGCATGGTCGTGCTCGCCCTTGAGGCTGACGCAAAACAGGTCGGCATGGCTGCGGGCAGCCAGCAGTTTGCGGGCCTGCTCAGGGTTTTGCTGGTTGACCCAGCGGGCCAGTTGGCCAATGCCGCTGCCTTCGCCGAAACGCCGCGAGTAACGCAGCATCACCACTTGTTGCGCCAAGGGATGGCTACCGTCGAGGTCTTCCTGCAGGCCGCTGGCGCCGAGGTCTTCGCCGCTGACCTGTTGCAGCCACTGGCGGGTTTGCGGGCTGTAGAAACCGGCTTCGGCGTCGCGGCACAAATCCCCCAGCACCGCCCCGGCTTCAACCGAGGCCAACTGGTCCTTGTCACCCAGCAGTACCAGGCGAGCATGGGGTGGCAAGGCGTCCAGCAGGTTGGCCATCATTTCCAGGTCGATCATCGAGGCTTCGTCTACCACCAGCACGTCCAGGGGCAACGGATTGCCGATGTGATGCCGGAAGTGTCGGGTGCCGGGACGGCTGCCGAGCAAACGGTGAACGGTGGTGACCTGGGTCGGGATTTTTTCCTTCACCGCATCAGGCACTTTCAGCGACAGCACTTGCTGGCTGATGGACTCGGTCAAGCGCGCGGCCGCCTTTCCGGTGGGCGCCGCCAGACGGATGCGCAACGCGCTGCCCGCTTCCACGGCGGGGGCCTGCAACAGCGCAAGCAAACGCACCACCGTGGTGGTCTTGCCGGTACCCGGCCCGCCGGTGACGATGCTGAATGCACCGCGGGTGGCCAAGGCGCAGGCGAGTTTTTGCCAGTCGACCACACCGTCTGGCGGGGCCTGGTCGAACAGGCGATTCAGGCGTTCGGGCAGATCGGCGGCAACGCTTTCCCGGGTGGCGAGTCGCAGGCGCAAAGCGCTGTCGATACGCCGTTCGTAGGTCCAGTAGCGGCGCAAGTACAGGCGTTTGCCCGACAGCACCAGTGGCCGGCTTTGCGCCTCCTCGCTGCCGTCGACGGCCAGTGCCACCAGACGGCTGGCGGCCAGGGCATGGCACCAATGGGCGCCGTCCAGGCCGTCGAGCAACTGTGATGGCAGTAGCATGACGCCGGTTTGCACATCGCCTTCGGGTGGCAGCGACAGAGCGAAATCCGGGGCCTTGAGGGTTTCGAACAGGTCCAGGCATACATGGCCATGGCCCAGTTGGTGGCTGGTCAGGGCCGCGGCCAGCAGGACTAAAGGATCAGCCTGCGGATCGAGTTCGTGGAGGAAGCCGACAAAGGCCTTGTCCAGCGCGCGCAACCAGCCGCGCTGCACCCAGAGATCGAGCAGTTGCACCAGGTCGGCGGCGCGGCTGAGGGGCGTCAGCTCCTCAAGCGGTAACGGCGACAGGCTCATAGCAGCTCTCCTTGTTCCCAGGCGGGCTCGGCCTTGGGTGGCAGCGGTTTGCCCTGGAACAGCAGGTCCAGGCTTTCGATCAATTCCCGGGGTGGTCGGGTGAAATACGCGCCCTGGCTCGCGGAATGGGTGCCCCGCAGGAACAGGTACAACGCGCCGCCGACGTGACGGTCGTAGTCGTAATCCGGCAGCCGCGCCTTCAGCTGGCGATGCAGGGCCAGCAGGTAAAGTACGTATTGCAGGTCGTAACGATGGTCGAGGATCGACAGTTCCATGGCCTGCTGCGTGTAGGCCGAATCATCGGGACCAAGCCAATTGGATTTGTAGTCGGCCACGTAGTAGCGGCCTTCGTGTTCAAAGGTCAGGTCGATAAAACCCTTGAACATGCCGTTGAGCAGCACCGGTTCGGCGGCCACGCGGGATACGCCATTGTGAGTGTGCTGGCACACCAGTTTGTCGAGTGCGAGGACGTCGACCTTGTGGCTGGCAAACCAGAACTCCATTTCGATCTGGTACTGCCGCAACTCGCTAAGGGCCACCTGCCCGTTGCCCAGCGGCAACCGGGCTTGCAACAGATGCCCGAGCCAACCGCCGAGTGTGCCGATCCAGCCTTCCCAGCCGCGTCGGTTGCAGCGGCGGGCGACCGCATCTTCGATGGCCTCCGGGGTAACATTGAAGCCTTCGCCGCCCGCCCATTCCAGCAGGCCATGGAGAAAGGTGCCGGGATTCGGCCCGCGTGGGAAACGGTGAATATCGCCACCGGAAGCCGGCACTTCGCGTGGGGCATCCGGGTCGAGGCGTTCGTCATCGAACAGCTTCTGCGCTTGTGGGCTTTCCGGCGCTTCGAGGCTCGCCGCACTCATGCTCTCGCCGATACGCAGCGCACTGTAGGAAGCGATCCACCAGTTTTCTGCCGCCTTGCGCTTGGGCAGCAGCGGCGCGAGCAAGGTGGCTTCGTTACGCGGCGGGTGGAATACGACCGCATCGGCCTCGGGCATTTCTGCGTAATGCAGTGCCGGGCAACCTTCCTGCAGGTCAAGCAACCAGCGGGCCAGGCCGCCGGACTCGCCAAGTGCGGCGCCGCCGCCGAGCAAGTAGCCCAGGGCCGACAGGTGCAGCACCGAGCTGTTGTTATTGCCACGCTTGAGGTCGGCGATGCCCAGCCAGCAGGCGTGTTTGGCGCGGGTCAGCGCCACGTAAAACAGACGCAAGTCTTCGGCCAGGCGCTCATCGTCGGCTTGGGCGATCAACTCGGCGGTGGGCCTGAGGCTGACCTGGGATTTGCCGTTTGCGTCGTGGTAATGCAACGGCAGGCGGCTGCCATCAACCGGTTTTGCCGAGCAAATGAACGGCAGGAAAACCAAGTCGTATTCCAGCCCCTTGGATTTGTGGATCGTTACCACTTTGACCAGTTGTTCATCACTTTCCAGGCGCAGGATCTGCTCTTCACCGGCCTGGCCGGAAAGCGCGAGATGTTCGGCCAGATGGCGAATCAGCGCTTGTTCACCGTCCAGCTCTGCGGCCGCCTGTTGCAGCAATTCCGAGAGGTGCAACAGGTTGGTCAATACCCGCTCGCCATCGCTGCGGGTGATCAGGGTTTGCGGCAATTTGAAGTCGTGCAACAGGCGCCGCAGCATCGGCAGCACGCCTTGGGTGCGCCAGATCGTACGGTAATCGCGGAACTGCATTACGCGTTGTTCCCACGCCAGTTCGTCCTGGTTCAGACGCTCCAGTTCGGGCAGCGACAGGTTCAAGGTGACGCAAGCCAGGGCGGCGCGCAGTGGGCGCTCGACGTCCGGCTCGGCACAGGCCTTGAGCCAGGCCAGCAGGTCGTGGGCTTCCTGGGCGGCGAACACGGAATCCTTATCGGAAAGGTAAACGCTGCGCACGCCACGGGCAGCCAGTTCACCGCGCACGGCCTGGGCTTCCTTGCCGTCGCGCACGAGGATGGCGATGTCTGACGGCAGCACGCCTTTGAAGCTAGCGTCTTTGCCGAGGAATCCGGCAGTTCCCTGCTGGCCGCCATTGAGTAACGCGACGATTTGACTGGCGCAGGACGCGGCCAACTGTTGGCGGTAGAGCACGCCGGAGATCGGCTGGTCGGTGGGTAGATGCCAGAGATTCAGCGCAGGCAACGTCTGACCGTTGACCTGCAGTTGTTCCTTACGGCCTTGGGACAATACCGACTGGAACGGCACCGGATTCGTACCGTCTGGTTCACGGAACAGGAACGCTCCACGGCCTTTTTCTGCGCGCTGGAATACGTGGTTTACCGCCTCGACCATGGCGTGGCTCGAACGGAAGTTGGTGCCCAGGGTGTGATGGCGGCCGGTGGTGGACTGGCGCGCGCGCAGGTAGGTGTAGATGTCGGCGCCACGGAAGGCGTAGATCGCCTGCTTTGGGTCGCCGATCAGGAACAGGCCGCTGTCGAGGTGGTTTTCTTCGATGCGGTAGATACTGTCGAAGATGCTGTATTGCACCGGGTCGGTGTCCTGGAATTCGTCGATCAGGGCGACCGGGAATTGCTCGCGGATCACGCTGGCCAAACGCTCGCCGCCGTCGGCTTGCAGGGCGGCGTTGAGGCGGATCAGCATGTCGTCGAAGCCCATTTCGGCGCGACGGCGCTTTTCTTCTTCGAAGCGTTTCCCCACCCAGCCGGCGGCGTGTTGCAGTACAGCAGCATCGGGCGTTGGCAGGGCGTCGAGGCTGGCCTTGAGACTGGCCATGGCGTCGATACCCGGATGGCGTGGTGGTTCGCCTTTCCAGGCTTCGGCCATGCCGTCGGGGGTCAGGCGGGTGAAACCGGTGCCGATGTCCAGTTGTTCGAGAGACTCGTCAGCTGCCCAGGCGCTGATTTTTTCGAACCAGGGTTCGAAGTAACGGGCTTGCATCTTGCGACCATCGACGGCTTTGGCGGCGACGGCCTGCAGGCAAATGTTGCGCAATTCTTCTGCCCATTGTTGCCAGGGTGCCTTGAGCGCGACGAGGGCTTGGCGGCGCTCTTGCAGGCATTCGTTGATCAGCTCGGCGGGGTCACGCGTTTCATCCGTGGGCCGCTCGCTGCCGAACAGCGCGCGTACCCGTGGCATCAGGGCCGCCGGGCCGCCCCAATTGTTGCGCACCCAGTTCAGCGCATCGTCGTGCATCGGGTAGCAGAACAGCCTCCAGTAGTCGCGCAGCACTTCGCCGAGCAGGTCGCTGTGGTCGGTCTCCAGGGTCTGGGTGAACAGGCTCCCGCTGTCGAAGGCGTGCTCGCGCAGCATGCGCTGGCACCAGCTGTGAATGGTCGAGACGGCGGCTTCATCCATCCACTGGGCGGCGATGTCCAGGCGATTGGCGCAGCCGGGCCATTGTGCGGGGCTGTATTGGTCGCGCAGTTCGGCGATCAACGCGTCGGGTTCTTCGATTTCTTCGCGGAAAAAACGCGCGGCTTCTGCCAGGCGGATTCGGATGCGTTCACGCAGCTCTTTGGTGGCGGCATCAGTAAAGGTCACGACGAGAATTTGCGGCGGCAGCAACTCGCGGCCGAAGCCCGATTCGTCCCCTCCGTGGCCGAGTACCAGACGCAGGTAGAGCGCCGAGATGGTAAATGTCTTGCCTGTGCCGGCACTGGCTTCGATCAGTTGGCTGCCCTTGAGCGGGAAGGCCAGGGCCAGGGGTTTTGTACCGCTCATGCGCTGGCCTCCGCGCTGGTGAGTGATCGCCAGGGAGCGTTGATCAACGGTCGATAGAGGGTTTCGCACCAGCCTTCGAACTCTTCGCTGGCCATCAAGGCGGCGTAGTCGGGGAACTGTCGGATGAGCGCAGGGCTTTCACGGCGCTCGCCGTCGCTGGTTTGGCCGTCGCCTTCGTAGGCTTTGCTGGCGGCGGCTTGCGCTTTGGCCGGGTCGGTTTGACCGAGCCAGGCGAATGCGGTTTTAACGGCGACCGGCAGTGGTTCGCTCATGCCGGTTTTCCAGGCGAGCAGCAGGTTGCCGAGGAGCTCCCGGGCTGTGGCTTGCTCAAGTGGGGCCAATAGCAGTGTGTCGTCGCTGCCGACCAGGCCGGTACTTAACGGAAGGCCGCAGGCACAGGCCACCAGGTGGTTGACCCATGGGCGAATCAGGCGATGCCACTTACGGGTCTTGATCGAGCCGATGCTGTTGGGGATGGCGGTGACGCTTAGAAAGCCGCCATCACTGCGTTGATGCAGGCCACTGATCCAACCTTCCAGCTGGATGCCTTGATGCTCAAAACTGATCGGTTCGGCGCTGGTGTGCGCAGTGGGCCAGAGTGCCAGGAGTTGCTGGTAACGCTGCAACAGGTCGGGCAGAGGCTCGATCAGTTCTTTGCGCAGGCATTCGCCGAAACCAACCATCGGCAACAAGCCACTGCCTTGCAAACGCAAGGCCTGGGCGTTGAGGGCTTCGTCGAGGTTGTCGGGGCGGGTGAGTGCCGCCGTGAGCAAACTGTCGCTCAGGTTATAGCGCTGCAGTGCATCGAGGACGAAGGGTTCTTCATCTTCCAGCGGGACTTCGGCGGCTTCGAAAAACACTTTCAGGCGCTGGCTGAAAAAGTGTTTGACCGGGTTGCGCAGGAAGTCTTGCAGTTGGCCAAGGCTCAACGGTTCTTCCTGGGTGTAGGGTGCGAGGCTGCCGGTATCGGGCACGCTGTCCGGGGTTGCGTGGAGCAACTGCCATTCGCGGGCGTAGCTGAACAGCTTGTCACCTTCATGGAAGTAGCGGGCGCTGAAGGGCTGGAGCGGGTGTTCCTGGGTGGTGGCTTCCAGGAGTGGTTCGCCACTGGTGGTGTGCCAGCCGCTGGCAATGTGGTCGCGCAACTGCCCGATCAGGACCGATGCCGGGCGATCACTGTTGTCGCGGATACTGCGGCCGACCCAACTGATGTAGAGCTGGTCGCGGGCGGAGAGCAGGGCTTCGAGCAACAGGTAGCGGTCGTCTTCGCGGCGTGACCGATCGCCTGGGCGGTAGTCGCTGCCCATCAGGTCGAAGTCCAGCGGCGGTTGCGCGCGTGGGTAGTCGCCATCGTTCATGCCGAGTAGGCAAACCAGCTTGAATGGGATCGCGCGCATGGGCATCAAGGTACAAAAATTGACAGCTCCCGCGAGGAAGCGCTGGGACAGTCGGCCTTGGTCGAGGCCTGCCAGCCAGGCCTCGCGGACTACGGTCAGGGGTAATTCGTCATGCAGGCCGACGGACTCGCAGGTCTCCAGCCAGGTTTCTCTCAGTTGCTCGAGTTGACCCAACAGGTAGTCGTCGTGCTCGTTGCTCGGGAGGAAGAACAACTGCATCAGGTTTTGCAGGCGCTCGCCCCACTCTGTCGGCGCGGCAGGTTGCGAAAGTGCCTGGTGGGCGTCGTGCAGCGCATCGAGCAGTGCGACCAGCGGTCCTATCAAGGCAGCATCGAGGCCGCCGATTTCATCGTACGGCTCGATGCCATCGCAGGCAGAGCCCGTACCGACGGCGTAGCCCAGGAGCATGCGACGCAGGCCGAACCGCCAGCTGTTTTGCTCCAGCTCCTGGGGCAAGCCGAGGCCGGCGCGTTGTTCGGCGTTGAGGCCCCAGCGGATACCGGCGCCTTCGATCCAGCGGTGCAGGGTCGGCAGGTCGCGCTCCTTGATGGCGAAGCGTTCCCGCAGTGCCGGGACGTCGAGCAGGTCGAGGATTTCGCTGACCGGAAAGCGGCTGTCCGGGAGCTTGAGCAGGTGCTCGACGGCGATCAGTAACGGATCGCGGCCGCGCTGGCCCTGGTCCGTGAGCGTGAACGGAATGAAGCGTAGGTCGCTTCTTTCAAGCTGGCCGAATACGGCGCGAATATGCGGCGCGTAGCTGTCGACGTCGGGGACCATGACGATGATGTCCCGTGGGCGCAGCGTGGGGTCGGCGCTGAAGCGCTGCAGTAACTGGTCGTGAAGAACTTCAACTTCGCGTTGGGCACTGTGGGAGATGTGGAAGCGAATGGAAGTGTCGCGCGCCAGGTCGACGCTTGGCCAGAGGTCGCGGGTTTCGTTGAGGGGGCGCAGTTCGAGGATGTCGTCCTGGAGTTGGTTGAGCAAGGTGGTGGGCTCGCTCTCGCTGAACAGGTCGATACGACCGTCACGGAATGCCGAGCGGTAACTGTTGGGGTCGTCGTAGCTGTCCAACAGGTTGATGTAGTCGCGACCTTGCTTACCCCAGGCAGCGAGCAGCGGGTGGGCGTGCTGATGCAGGGTTTGCGGGTCGATGGTGACCGGCATTCCGGCCTTGCGTGCCTGGCGCTTGTATTCGTTTCGGAGCAGGTCTTTGTCGGCGACGATGTCGGACCAGTGATGGCGACAAGGGTTGTGCACACACAGCAGCACCTGGCTGAAACGGGCGAGGCCGGCAAGGGCTTCCAGCGCTTGGGCTGGCAAGGAGGAAATGCCGAAGACGATCACGCGGGAGGGCAGGCCTATCGGTGCCTGCTCCAGGCTATTGATGCGCTCGATAAAGCGTTGGTGAACTCCGGCGCGACTTTGAGCCATGCCCTCCTCTCCTACGTCCAACAGCAGGGCGCGCCACAGTTCGGCTTGCCAGCAGTTGGCCGGGCTCAAGGGTTTGGATTCGCCACGGCCATTGCGCAGTTGATGGCGACCGGCGGCCCAATCTTCCAGCCAGTCGGCACGGTAGACCTGGTATTGGTCGAACAGGTCGGCGAGGCGTTCCGCGAGTTGGTAGCGTTTGCGCAAATCCGTATCGTGGGTCAGGAAGCGTTGCAGGGGTTCGAAATGGGGCTGATCGATCAGCTCGGGGAGCAGGCGCATGAGGCGCCAGGTCAGTGGGGCTTTATCCAGCAGGGATTTGGGCGGGATCTCGTCTTTGCCCAGAACCATGCGATAGAGCTGCCACATGAAGCTGCCGGGAAGCTGCACATCAATAGCGGCAGCGATGCCGCAACCGCCCATGTCGTCGTCTTCAGGGTCTTCAGCCAGCGCCAGTTTCAGCCACTGGGCAATACCGTTGCTTTGTACCAGGGCGATTTCGTTTTCCAGGGGAGCCAGCGGGTAACGGCGCATCCAGCTGACAACCAGGCTGCGCAGTTCATCCAGGCGGTTGCCGTGAACCACCATGAATCCAGCACTGAGGGACGTCGCATCCGGCATAACGGCTTCCTTGGGAAAAGCAAAATCGAGGGATGGACTTTAGCATTGAAGACAATCGTAGGCTGCAAGTGAGGAACACTTGGAGACGCTCGCCATACTTTCCGACCGCC